>NZ_JBIXGO010000017.1:0-362384 GCF_046161205.1 Sphingobacterium sp. BS-2 | reverse complement strand
ATTATTTTAGCAGACATAGCACGTTAGCCTGGAAGTCGCGCAAAAACGATGTTCGATTAATCGAACATCGTTTTTGCATTACCCCTATATTGTTTACCATCCATGCTAAAATAATTCATCCCCCGCTGGGGATGTATGGCGGATAAAAAATATTCTTCTGGTAAATAAATATAGGTCTAAACCAAAAAACACAGATTTAACAAACGTGTCATAGGTACGCAGGAAGTTTCTCGAAACCATACAAACCATTTTGAATTGGTAAACAATCCTACAAACCACGTTAACAACCATGGGGTCATCCTGACGCAGGAAGGATCTCGGAACAATACAAACCATTTTTGTAGTGGCGTACAGTTCTTCAACGACGTTAACCACGGTGGGGTCATCCTGACGCAGGAAGGATCTCGGAACCATGCAATCCATTTTTGTATTGGCAAACAATCCTCCAAACCACGTTAACAACGAAGGGGTCATCCTGACGCAGGAAGGATCTCAGAACAATACAAACCATTTTTGTATTAGCGTACAGGTCCTAAATCTTCGATTTAGGATGACAAAATGTAGTGGGCATTTACGTACAGATTCTTCACTAATCGTTCAGAATTGGATATACCTGAGAGGGATTCAGAGAGGATCGAAGAATCTATTTTTTTATTTTTTTTAAGGATTGCTGTCATCTCGAATCGTAAGATGAGAGAACTATTTTTTATTGTTTTATTGTCATAATGGGGATTCGTAGCAAAATATTTCACCCCTTCTAGGGGCTTTCAACCATTCAACCTAATTACCATTATTCTCATTCATCCAATCCCAAATCCTTAATCTTTTGCAGCAGATTGACCGTCTTATTCACATTGAATTTTTGCATGAGATTCCTACGATGCGTATCTACCGTAAATGGACTGACAAACATGATTTCAGCGATCTGAACTGAACTCAAGCCCTCAGAAAGATATTTTATCACCTCCCTTTCCCGTCGGGTAATTGGCGGGAATTCCTCCGCTAAGTTGACCTTCGAGCTACCCAAACTTTTTTGTGCATTCTGATCCAGATAAACTCCACCTTCATGGATATGGTTAATGGCTTTTACAATTTCATCCATCGCAGCACTTTTGAGCAAATACCCTGAAGCCCCAGCGTTCAGCATCCTAAGGATAACATTCCTATCATCCAAATTACTCAAAGCCAAAACTTGCAGATCAGGATAGACTTCCTTGAACTCCGTACACAGGTCAACTCCATTACCATCTGGCAATTGAATGTCCAACAAGAGGACATCAACTTCAATCTTTGAGATTAAATTCCGCAACTCACTAGCACTGGAAGTAGAGGCAATAATTTCAATAGTCTCGTGTGCGGCAAGATAACTAGTCAATCCTTGGGTAATCAAAGGATGATCATCACAAATAACGGTTCTAATCATAATTTACAATTGACATTCAATAATAATATGCGTTCCTTCAGCAGGTTGGGAATCGATCTTCAATATCCCCCCAATAGATTTTACTCGGGATTCTAGATTATCCAATCCCATGTTTCTCTCTATACTGTCAGGCATAAAGCCCTTCCCATTATCTTCCACTTCAATCATGAGGTAAGCATTTTCTACGGAACATTGCAGCAATATTTTTTTTGCATCAGCATGCCGAACGGCATTGGTAATAAGTTCTTGCACAATTCTATAAATAGATAATTGAAGGTTCTTATCTTTTATTTCCTCCAATCCCTGCCCATAATAGGATATTGGAGTACTACCGGATTGCATGGACCGACAGAAATGTCGGATTGCTTCATCCAGCCCATTCCTCTTCAGGACTGACGGTTCCAAATTTTGCGCTGTATGCCGTAAATCGACTATAACAGTTTCCAGTTCATTGACTACAATGGGCAGATCCTTTTGTTCAGAATCCCTAGCAATCCGTTCCACATTCATCTTTAGCCCTGTAACTCTACCCAATAGGCCATCATGAAGTTCTCTCGCCAGACGCTTTCGCTCCTGTTCCTCCCCATCGACCAAGGCCTTAGCCACATCAATTTCACGTTGTTGTTTGAGAAGAAGGGTATCCTTCATATTCCGCCTTTTCCGGACGTTCCATGCATACCAAATCCAGAGCCCAAAAATACTGGTCAATAGCAGCCCTCCGATCAGGATAGCCCTGTTCAATAAATTGCGGTTTTCGAGAAGTACGATCTCTTGCTCCTTTTCCTTTGTCCTATACCGAGTCTCCAGCTCAGCCATTTGCTTTTTGAAGTCCAATGAACTCAGACTATCACTCATCTGTTTATGCTTGCGGATTAGTTGGTATGCAGCCCCCATATTTCCCAATTTCGCCTCCATTTCCGCAAGATCACTCATCAAACCTAATCGGTTCTTGGTCATGACTGTCCCTCTTGGATCTTGTAATAACTCTTCAAGTTCAATCTTTGCCGCCTGATAATTTTCGATCAAATTATATACAACAACCTTTTCATACTTTAAATAATAGAAATCCCAATAGGAGTTATATTCCTTTGCCCATTCCAGCCCTTTCTCAATACTCCTTAATGCCTCTTTGTAATTTTTCTTATGGATCTGTGACCTCGCTTTATTCTTATAATATACAGCAGCAAACTTCTTATCCTCCAACTTATTCAGCAAACTCTCGGCCTTACTCAAAACCCTTTCTCCTTTTTCTATTTCCTTCATCGAATAGAACAAATCAAACATATTGAGATAGGCAAATAATAGGTTTGCTGATTCCTGTTCAGGAGTTCGGACCAATGAAACCGCCTTTTCAAAATAATCTAAAGCTTTCTGATATTCTTTATTGTTATAGAACACCAATCCTACATCCGTAAAATAACTCAACAGCAGATCGTTATCCCCTGATTTTATGGCAAATGGAATACTATAGGTCAATGTGATATCCAAAAATGACTTATCATTATCAGCCTGTTGCTCCAGCGACCCGTAATTATGCCACAATCTTGCCCGATAGCCATAGGCAGCTGGCCGGTCTATTTTCTTAAGGAATTCTTCAGCCTCTAGATAGAGCTTTTGACTTCTCGGATTGTCATACCCATAGTATATTCCAGCTTCATAAAAAAGATAGATTCCCTGCAAGAAGTCCTTCCCTTCGATCAAAGGCTGTGCTTGTCTTAAGGTTTCAAAGGCTTTTGCTGTATCCCGATAGGACCAATAATCGGAAAGTTTGACCAAGGCATTAAATTTCTCTTCTTTGGTTTTAGCTTGGTTGAGTTTCGATTCTAGAGCTGGAAGTTCCTGTCCACTGGCCATAATATGGAGTAGCAGCAGAAATATGGCGACAATATAGGCTCGAACGACAGGCATAAGTATGCATTAAGATACGTGGATTTTATCAAAAATGTTACGCTAATAATTAAAACTACTTGAAAACTAGTAGAAGGTTTTAGTCAATTTATAGTATTGCTATAAAAATGGGCTGGATTTAACTTTGTATTAAGCTTTAGAAATCGTCAAAAAGAAAAATGCTAACAAGAAAAAATATAAATCCAGGTTTATGAGAACGATAAAATTAATCTTGCCCCTAATAATAGGAATAATTCTTTCCATCTCAGCTTGCAGCAAAGATGACATCATGGGTGCTGATGGCAAAGCGATAAAAAACCTACCTGGTAGTTTGTATTGGTATTTTGCTGGCGAAGTGGGCTATATGGATTTTGGCTCAGGAAAATATAATGACAAATGGATAGGTATTGGCCCTGGTAATTCTAGGTATGATAGTTATGATATCAGTTGGGACAACAAAAAGACCCTGCTGACGATGGATGTTGAAGGCGCCTTTAATTTTACGGAAAGAAGATTTGTGCTTCGCGATAAAGGGGCAAAAATGGACTATAGTTCCTTACAGGATGGAAAAAACGTTTTTGATATCACCTATGAAGCCGATGATATTGAAATTACTGATGCCCATATTTCCCCAAATGAAAAATACCTGGTTTTAGATGCCCAACATTTTGCAGATATGCCAATAACGATCATTGACGCTACAAATGGAAATTTTATCAATTCATGGTATGTGAAGGGAGTGAGTTTCCTGAACTATGGTATCCCGGTCTGGACTGCTGATAATACGGTCTTTTTCAGGGTTGGCAACTCAGTTTTTAAGAGTTCAGCAGCAGATGGCTTTAAGACCGCTCCTAATGTTTTTTCCCAACCAGGCATTAGTTCAGTTACCGTCAATCCACAAGGCACAAAACTGGCATTCCGTAAGGAAAGGCATCTGTGGATGTGCAATATTGATGGCAGCGACATGAAGCAGATCACTACCAGCGAATTGTCAGAAGTGGTAAGCTATGATGGCGAACATAGACCTACCTTCTCCCCTGACGGCAACTACATAGCCTTTACAGGTGCAAGTAAAGGGGGTACACCTTGGAGCGACCATGACTATGCAGATGGATCATGGGTGGCATCTGTAGGTGGTAAGTATGGATACATCGTTATTATTCCTGCCGATGGAAAAATGTATGATCTGGAAAAGAAGGATAGCGGTGCTATTTGGCTCAAACAACCAGATGCAGATTATGCAGGAGTACCTTGTAGTGCGAATCTGATCTGGCGATAAATCAATGTATGATTCAACCTATCTAGGATAGGCTTCTCATAGTAATAAACAAAGTTTCAAAGAAGCAAACAGGCCGTATGGTCTGTTTGCTTTCATTTTTAACAAAAAGAAATACACTTATCAATTGTAACCTAACATATTCTTCATAATCTTTTTATAACATTTCAGATTATCTTATTTTTATACTTTATCAAAACTGATAATATGAGTATCCAAATTGTAATCATCTTTGTATTGGCTCTTCTTTCTGTATCCATCATTGACACTTTAGGACCAATAATCGCTAACAAATTCAAATTCAATTACGCATATTTCATCATCTTTTCATTTGCTACTTATTTTCTGAGTGGCTTTTTTTTATCGATGTTCGCAACGGCCAATACCGTTCTTTTTTTATCAGGAATGGTTGGCTTTTATGATGGAACAGTAGGGGTAGAAATTGCCAAACGCTTCAATGGATACCAAGAGGCAGATTTGAAATTTATCGAAACAAAGAAAAACATACTTGGGATAGTTTCATTCTGTCTAGCCCTTATTTTTGGCGGATTGGGCAGATTCCTTTATACCTTAATGATTGGATAGCTCTTTAAATCCTCTTTAATCCCAATATTTTCTCTAAAAATACCTACCAATAGGTATTTCCATCCACTATTTATTCCTGTATTTTAGAATAGGTTAAAATACACTTTGTGTATTGCAAACCAACAACCAATTATTACGATCACTTACACTAATGGCAAGCTATAATTGCCAATACCTAATTATTCCTGAATATGAAATGGCCCTTCTTTCTTTTCCTTATTCTTCCAATGCTTTCATTTGGACAAAATCCTCCCAAACCCAATATTCAGCCAACTTATGCTGATGCTGTATATCTTGCAGAATTGGAAAATCTGGTAAAAACAAAAAAAGTTTCAAACTTACGCTCCTTTTCAGAGGAAATAAAATCCGTCTTAGCAAGGTATAATATCAATGAAAAAAATGCAGATCACATACAAAACCCATTTTTACAGGATTTATTAGATGCAATAAAGATTCAGCCTTCGGTGGAACAGAAGATTTCTGAACTAACTACTAAAGCTAATCAAGATAAGGATAAGGGCAGTAATCTTTCAGCGAAATCTAAGGACGTAGATGTTAAGGCAATTGGGTTAAATACAGCTCCAGGATTTGGTTGGGAAGCAGCAGTAATCAATGGCCTTTCAACCTTTATGGCCAATCGATTCAAACAAGAAGTTATATATTATGGATTAAATAAACTATTTGACCAGATCTCTGCCAAAGAAGAGCAGATATTCGATGCCTTACTCCCAGAAACTTATCAAGAAACCAAAAGGTTATATGATCTAAAAAGTTATTATAGTGCAGATTTGATATTCCTAAGACAGGTGGTCGATAATGACCTTGGCAATATCCATAAAAGGCTGGCCAGTGAAGCTTATCGGGTTTTTCCAAGGATTCCGCCTCAAGGTGCGGACATCCTAAAAATTGCAGCCAATTTACACGCTGACTTAGGCACTGGGATTTCACTACCTGGCATATTTCAAAAATTAAACAGTGAAATCTACCATGATCAGGAAATTGCTAAAGCAATCGCCATAAATCACCTATTATCAGAAGCCTTGAGAGATACTGTTGGAGGAAAGAGTACTTGGATCAATTTCAACCAACTAAACATCACTAATCCAAATTATAAGACCAAAAGATATTTTATCGGCCTCCTAAATGAACAATTTAAACCCTATTCCTATAAATATGACATCTATCGCTTTGAAAATTCTATAAAACAATTATTGTTCTATTTTGATGAGTTAAATGCTGCAAGCCAGTTTATTGCCAAAAACAATTATTATCTCAATACCGAACAGGGTCTGGCCCTTTTAGGAATGCTCCAATCCTCATTTTCAACATTCTTGAAATCAGGCATTGCAGAAGATATTTTCTATTTAAACAAAGAATATCTCACCTTCTTTTCAAATTATCAGAACTTCGCCTCCTCATTAGTCCGACGAGATTACCAAAAAGCCCTAGTAAGCATCTTAAGCCAAATGAAAGAGTACCTACCAGAAGATGATGAAAATAAATATCGTAGATCCCTCATCTTTATGGTCCAACTTGCGGAAACAAAAGATGATAAGGATATGGAACAATTGCTGGAAGCCTACGCCCTGCCCATCGGAGGAAGTTCTATCAAAAGAAATAGCAATTTCAATGTCAGTTTGAATGGATATGTTGGACTAACTGCCGGAAACGAGATAGCCTATGGTTCCGAAAACCAAGCAAAGACCAATATCGGATTAGCAGCCCCCATTGGCGTATCGATCAATTTTAATAAAAATTTCACTGTATTTGCCAGCATCATTGATCTAGGAACCCTAGTCAATGTCCGCTTGAACAATGACACCACCTTCTTTTCCAACCTAAAATTTGAACATTTCCTAGCCCCAGGAATAGGGCTCTATTATAACTTTAAAAATTCGCCAATTACCCTTGGAGCTCATTATAATTATATTCCAAACCTAAGAACCATCAAGATCGGAAATGGAGAAGCTGCTATCGCTGAAAAGAATATTTCAGTCTCGAGGTTCAATGTTTCTTTATTGGTGGATATTCCATTTTTCACTCTTTACAATAAATAAAATTGACTTAAGCTAACAGACTTGTCAAATAATTGGCAATTATTCCTTGACCTTATTCGAGGCATATTCGGAAAACGCCGAACTGGATAAAATAATTCTCGAACATGTCTCGAATAAGTCTCGAAGCAGGTCAGGATAATAACCTGATTAATAATTGAATGTTAAGGGGCTGGAGACCATATTTTTCTATTTCTCAAAGGAACATCGTGCGGCATCTCGGCTTCGGTGGATAACCGTCGAGATGAACATCCATTGTACCTTAGATGAACATCGAGCGGCATCTCGGCTTCGATAACCGTCGAGATGAACATCGAGATGCCAATATTTCTCTGTTACTTTTGGAGCACAAAAGTAAACAAACCGACGAAGGAGCTCACGGATACCAAAGACAACTCGAATCCGTAACGCTTCGGCCCATTTAAGGTGGCTTTTCGCACAACCCATAGCACATGGATAGAATGCCTTGTTGTCGGGAATATCTTTCAATAGATCATCCCTTTTGATAGGATGATCTTTTGAAAGCATTCCAAGGCCAATCCCATCGCACAGGGCATCGGCATTTTATCCATTTTTCCGCCAAGGAAATGAGCCGGAGGCTAAAGGGCTTCCTGCGGAAGGAAGATGTTTGTATTTTTAGGGAACCCCTAGCGGGGGTGAAATCTTTGTAGAAAAAAAATTAGATTGCAATACGGAAAACCCACCGCGTGGGTGAAATATTTTTCAATCCCTTTTTAGTGTCACCCTGAGGCCCCGCCGAAGGGTCTCGGAACTATTCACAATCATTTGAAAGGTTCTCTCATCTTACGATTCGAGATGACAAGATTCTTTAAAAAAAATAATAAATAGATTCTTCGCTGCGCTCTGAATCCCTCTCTGGGACACTTCCAATTCTGAACGAATAGTGAAGAATCTGTATGTAAATGTCCATTACATTTTGTCATCCTCTATCGAAGATAGAGGACCTGTACGCCAATACAATCATTGTTTGTATATTTCTGAGAAACTTCGTGCCTTAGTTTTACACCGGAATAGAAATGCTGTTTTGCGAATTACTGCCCTGGAAGGGCAGAATTATTTTAGCAATGGGTTCAAACAATATAGGGCTAATGCAAAAACGATGTTCGATTAATCGAACATCGTTTTTGCGCGACTTCCAGGCTAACGTGCCATGTCTGCTAAAATAATGGAACCCCAAAAGGGGTTCTATATTTAAAAAATAAAAAAGCTAATTTATTTTCATTGCCAACATGCTGTCATCACCTTCCAATAAATTTAATGCAAATTTTTCCTTCTCAACATGACCCTAAGGTTGTGCACGTGGTGTGAAGAAATATACGCCAATACCTCCATCCTTTGTACAGCTCCGAGATCCTTCCTGCGTCAGGATGACCCCAGAGTTGTGCACGTGGTTTGAAGGACCTGTACGCCAATGCAATCATTGTCTGTATAGTTCTGAGAAACTTCGTGCCTCAGTTTGACACCCGAATAGAAATGCTTTTTTGCGACAAACTGCCCCTCTTAACATCCTCTTTGAATAAAAAAATGAGAAACACCAGATCTATTCCAAACCAAAAAGGGCTTTCTTCAGACCAAGAGCCGCCAATTCTGTTGAAAATTTTACTGCAGGGATATGATCCAAAGGATTTAACAAACCATAATCATGGATAAACCCATTATAAGTTTGAATGGTGGTAGGTACTCCTGCTTCATCCAATTTTCTTGCATAGGCTAAGCCTTCATCGAAAAGAATATCATTCTCTGCTAATTGAACCAATGCTGGAGGTAATCCTTTTAATTCCTCGATACTGGCATTGAAAGGGGTAGCATAGTATTCTTTTCTTTTACTTTCCTCGGGCAAATAGTTATCCCACATCCATTTCATCATATTGGAGGTCAAGAACCTTCCTTCTGCATATTTCTTCCAGGAATCTCTGCTGAAATCTGCATCGGTCACTGGCCATAATAGCAATTGGAACTTAATCTTGGGTCCGCCTTTATCCTTTGCCATCAGGCAGGTTACTGCGGTCATATTGCCGCCAACGCTATTTCCAGCAATGGCTAGATTTGATCCATCGACTCCGATTTCATCACCATTCTCCGCAACCCATTTTGTAGCAGCATAGATTTCATTGATGGCAACAGGGTATTTTGCTTCTGGTGAAGGCGTATAGTCAACAAAGACAGCTGCTGCGCCAGAATTAACCACCAAATCCCGAACCAAACGCCTATGGGTTGGGTAATCTCCTAAAATCCAGCCGCCACCGTGGATAAATATAAATACGGGCAGCTTTTTATCTTTGGACTTCTCTGGTTTAACGATATGTATATTGACCTTAATACCATCTTGGCTAATTTCTCTTTCCGATTCTGAAATCCCTGAATAGTCCACCTTTACGGATTTTTGAGCATCAACCAAGACTTGACGTGCATCTTCAGGAGACAGCGTCTCCAATGGCTCGCCACCGCTATTGTTGAGGCCATCTAAAAATTCACGGATTTGAACTATGATTTGTGGGTCTTTCTCTGCTTTTCTTTCTGACATAGTAATAGTGTTAAGATTTAAAAAATTAGGGTTACGAAGGAAACATCGTAACAATTAGAATATATATACAACAAACAATCGGGCAAACTGTTGCAGAAAGCTGTTAATTACTGATTTCGAGGCTATTCATAACATGATGGTGCAGGATGGTCCTTGGGAATTATTTATTAACTTTAGTTAAACCCGGTCAGCAATAAAGGACCAATCATGTATAAACCAACTAGTCAAAAGATTTTTTCCTTCCATAAATCCGCATGCCTTATGCTGGGCTTTATGCTTTTGTTTTTCATAGTTTCAGCCCAAGAAGTTGTGGTTGAAACCCAGGAAATGACTAATACTGAAGCAGAGCCTAGGTGGGGTTGGGTATTTTTAGGGAGACTACACCCGATGCTGGTCCATTTTCCGGTTGCCCTGATTTTGGTTGCTGGCTTTATGGAGCTTGCGAAGCTCCGCAGCTTTCAATCCAATCTAAGGACAGGAACGAATTGGTTAATTTATATTGGGGCAGTTTCGGCTGTCCTTGCAGCTGGATTAGGGTTATTCTTGGCCAATACAGGTACATATTCTGGGGAAACATTTGAATGGCATCAATGGTCCGGTATCAGCACCGCCGTTTTTGGAGCCATTAGCGCTCTTGTTCTCCTGCAGATCATGAAGCATGATAAAAAAGGATTGATCCCCATATATCGCACTTCGCTCCTCTTGACGGTCTTAAGTATTTTTATGGCAGGCCATTTTGGTGGATCCTTAACCCATGGACAGGATTATCTACTGAGCACTACGCCTTGGGCGCCTCAAGATGAGAACTTAGCTGAAATTGCAGGTGGAGTATCATCTGCAGAGTTTGATTTCGCCTCTTTTTCCACTGAATCCGATAGCTTAACAACCGAACAGCAGGTCAACTTGAACCTAGCGGTACGGACGATATTTGCCCACCATTGTTTTCAATGCCATGGTAGTGATAAAACCGAAGGAGAGTTACGCCTAGACCAAAAGGATATGGTCTTCAAGGGCGGTGAGTCTGGACCAGTCATACTACCTGGAGATTCAGAACACAGTGAATTGCTCCGTAGGGTTTCTCTCCCTCCCGGTCATAAAGAAGCGATGCCAGGCAAAGGAAAACCACTGGGAGAAAAGGATATTGCTATTATCAAATTATGGATCGATAAAGGTGCGCCTTGGCCAGATAATATTAAAGGAATTTTTCCAAATGCGCCATTGGAACCGCGAAAACCAGAATTACCAGCCGTTGTTGCAGGAATGGAAAATCCTGTTGACCGCTTGGTGAATGCTTATTTTAAGAAAAATGGAATACAGTGGCAAAAACCTGTGGACGATCGCACCTATATCCGTAGGGTGTATTTCGATCTCATCGGTTTACCACCTACTGATCAGGAAATCAAGAGTTTTGTAGCCGATGCTAATTCTGAAAAGCGGGAGAAACTGGTCACTAGCCTCCTTGCTAAGGATCGAGAATACGCAACGCATTGGACAACCTTCTGGAACGATCTATTACGAAATGATTATTCTGGAACAGGCTATATCACTGGAGGGCGCTTCAATATTTCTGATTGGTTATTTAAATCTCTGCAAACCAACAAGCCTTATAAACAATTTGCTATGGAATTGCTGGATCCTACGGAAGAGTCCAAAGGTTTTATCAAAGGAATTGCTTGGAGGGGTGCAGTCAATAGCAGCCAGACCACCGCTATGCAGGCCGCGCAAAATGTTTCCCAGGCCTTATTGGGGGTCAACCTGAAATGTGCTTCTTGCCATGATAGCTTTGTGAGTGATTGGAAATTAGATGATGCCTATGCATTTGCCAATATATTTTCTGAAGAACAGCTGGAAATCAACCGCTGTGATATCCCTACTGGAAAAATGGCGGATACCCGGATTTTATGGCCAGAATTAGGAACCATCAGCAAAACCGGGACTGTACAGGAAAAATCTAAAGAATTATCCCAACTCCTGACCCAACCTGAAAATGGCAGACTCTACCGGACTTTGGTGAACCGGATATGGGCGCAATTAATGGGTAGAGGAATCGTGTCTCCAACGGATGAAATGGACAAAAAGCCATGGAGCGCTGATCTATTGGATTGGATGGCAGTCAATTTTGTGGAAGAGGGCTATGATATCAAAAAATTACTGTATCTGATCACTACTTCGAAAACCTATCAACAACCTTCTATTGGATTGGAAGATCAGAGTGCGATCAATGCGCCAAACTTTGTCTTCAGGGGTATATTAAAAAAGAAACTCACTGCCGAACAATTTTCGGATGCCTTAAGTACGGTAGTATCTCCGGTATATACGGTAGATGCCCTGAAATACAATCCACTTGCAGATCCTAAAGCCTATATGGATGCCTCCACTTTTGTAAGGGCAGCCTTGGTCCAAAACGATCCATTCTTAACGGCCTTAGGGCGACCAAGCCGGGAAAACGTAATCAGCGTGCGTGAGGGGCATGTCACTCTCTTGCAAGCCATGGAATTGACAAATGGAACTAAATTAAACGAGACTTTGATTCAAGGAGCCAAGAAATGGCTGGCGCAATACAAAGACCCTAATGAATTGACCCAAGCTATATATGGACAAACTTTGGGAAGAAAGCCTAGTGCGGATGAATTAAAGATTGCCAATAAATTATTTGAAGGAAAGCTGGAAGAAGGTTCTGTGCAGGAACTTCTTTGGGCAATCGTATTACTCCCAGAATTTCAATTTATTGAATAAAAACAGATGGGATAAATGAATCAATCATGAAACTGAATTATAACCGAAGGGATTTCTTGAGGACGGCAGGTGTAGGAACCTTGGCGGCATTAGCTGCTGGTTCTCCCCTTTCTGCCTTGTTATCCTCCTGTTCGGGCAGCGGAACAGCCACCGCCGATTCTGTGATCCTGCTTTGGATGGCAGGTGGAATGGCACATACCGAAACCTTCGACCCCAAACGCTATACGCCTTATGAAAAAGGCTTGGACTCCAATAAGGTGCTGAGCACTTTCAAGTCTATACCAACGGCATTGGATGGAATCGAATTTTCGGAAGGCTTGGAATCGATTGCTGCCTTGATGGACAAAGGCACATTGATTCGCTCCTATATGGCGGCGGATTTAGGCCATATTCTACATTCTAGGCATCAATACCATTGGCATACCTGTTATGAACCACCCCAAACGGTGGCTGCACCACATATTGGTTCATGGATCGCGCAGGAATTGGGTCCAAAAAACCCGGTAATCCCTGCTTTCATCAATATTGGACAACGCATGACCGTGGGTGAAGCGGAAGAACTCAAGGCATTCCATACTGCCGGTATATTAGGCAGTGAATTTGGTCCCTTCATGATTCCTGATCCCTCTTCTGGATTGGACTCCGTTAAACCGCCTGCAGGGATGTCCTTCAGTAGGTTCGAGCGTAGAAACCAACTTTATAATGAACTCTTAGGGAAAAATGCCATTGGCGACCTAGGCAGTGATTACCAAAAGGAATCCTTTAAACGTTCGATGGAACAGGCCTATAGATTACTTAAATCTCCTGAGGCGAAGGCTTTTGATTTATCTGAGGAACCGAAGGAAACTTACGACATCTATAATACAGGAAAATTTGGCTTAGGTTGCCTGATGGCGCGCCGTTTGGTTGAACAAGGGGCACGCTTTATTTCGGTTACCAGTGAATATGAACCGTTCATGGGTTGGGATACCCATGAAAACGGCCATACCAGAGCCAAGGACATGAAGAAATTGATCGATGCACCCATCGCCCAATTATTGAAAGACCTAGAGCGTTCTGGCCACTTGGACCGCACCTTGGTAATATTAGCCAGTGAGTTCAGCCGCGATATGGTGATGGAAGGTAGGCCTGGTGCAGAAGTGCTGCATCAAGTTGATCAACCTGATATTATCAATGATATCAAGAACTATGGCATGCACAGGCACTTTACAGATGGAAGCTCCATCCTCATGTTTGGTGGCGGAGTCAAAAAAGGCTTTGTATATGGCAAAACGGCTGATGAAAGGCCCTGCAAAACAATAGAAAAACCAATTCGGATTGAAAGAATCCATCAATCTATCTACCATGCCCTTGGCATCGATCCGCAAAAAAATGTGGTGGTGGAAGGAAGACCTTTCTACACAACTCCCGACGGTGTGCATAAGGCAGAATTAGAGCTATTTATATAAAAAAAGCCATGATGGATTTTCATCATGGCCTGTATATTTTAGGGAGCTTCTATCGTTGATAGACCCTGACGTAATCGATAACATACCTTTGTGGAAATAAACTATCGTCTATTCCTTTCTGCCCACCGAGACCTCCTCCTATTGCCAAATTAAGGAGCAAGTGAAATTTTTGGTCAAATGGCCATTCTGCTGCTGTTTTCCCTTCATTCTTAAATGTGAAATAGAGTTTTTTATCCGCATAGATCTTGATCTCATTGGCATCCCATTCCAAAACATAGGTATAAAATTTCTTGTGGGCGTCTGGCAGGTATGTTGATTTTCCTTTTTGGGTACCGATGACATGGTTATAGCTTTCGGTATGGACCGTACCCAAGACAGAATCAGGATGGGAGCCTATATATTCCATGATATCGATCTCGCCACTCTTTGGCCAACCACCATAAGTATCTGCGGAAGGCATCATCCAGATAGCAGGCCATGTACCGCGTCCAGTGGGTACCTTTGCCCTGATTTCAAAACGCCCATATTTCCAATCTCCTTTATGGATGGTCCTCAATCTCGCTGAGGTATATTTCTTGCCGCCTGCATCCTGTCGTTTGGCCGTAATCGTCAAATAACCTTTTTTGACATAAGCATTGGAGGTATCATGAGCGGTATAATGTTGGGCTTCGTTATTACCCCAATCATAGGCATTCCCTTTGGTATCAAAACTCCATTTTGTGGAATCTGGTAAACCTTCGTAATTGAATTCATCTTGCCAGACTAATTTCCATTTCTTGTTCTTCTTTTCCATTTTCTGGGAAAAGACAGTGCTGCTAATGCAGGAAAAAAGAAGGAGTATTTCAATGTGGAGTGAGTTTTTCATAGCGCTGTAATTTGCTATAACAAACATACGCAAAGTATCCTTCCTTTTTAAGAAGCGAAATTATTCCCCATCCTATTGATGAAGTTACTCGGTCGCAATCCAAAATGTTTATGGAAATCCCTAGAGAAGTTGGACTGTTCCGAATAGCCCACCATACTGGCAATTTGGGAAACGGTAAATTGGCGGAGCATGATTAATTCAGCTGCCTTTTCCAATTTCACCAACTTTATGATTTCATTGGGTTTGAGGTCAGAGAACTTACTGACCTTTCGATAGAGGGTAGGCCTACTCATATGCATCAATTCGGCTAAGAGATCGACAGTCATATCCGCTTCGGCAATATGCTCTTCAACGATAGTATACAATTTTTCTAAAAAATAATCAGAAGTATCAGCCTCTAGATCTGTTCTATTTCCAACAATGGAAAGGTTGCTGAAATATTCCCTTATCATCTGCCGATTGAACAATAAATTTTCAATTTGCACCAAAAGATATTCCAATGAAAATGGTTTCTCGATACAGACATCGGCTCCATGTCGCAATACTTCAATCTTCAGGTCGTAACCACGTTGCTCGGTAAGAAAGATCAAAGGAATATGACAATGCATAGGATCAGATTTGATTCGCTCACATAATTGAATCCCCTGCATTTCAGGCGACAAAATCTCTGCAATAACCAGCTGAATATTGTTTTTTAACAAAATCTGCTCAGCTTCCTCCATATTTTCTGCACGTAGGATGATATACCCACTCTTTAATTCTTTGAATAGGTAGGCCAATAATTCCTTATCACTTTCCAGCAATAGAATCTGCGGTTTTTGAAGTTCAGCATTGATCAGATCAGATCCCTCGGTAGTGGAATTCCAAGAGTTTTTTTTGATTAAGCAAGGTTTATTAAACTGTACAGATATCGGCTTCATAAAATTAGTAATGTTTATAAATAAGTTTAATAGTTTAATCTAGGTCTAATCCTAATTTACAAAAAAAACAACAATTAATCAAAGTTTATCATTCAGCCACTTTTATGACAAACATTAACAAAAAGTTAATTAGAAGACACATTGAGACGAAATGATATAAAATTGAGACGATTTGACGTCAGAGAAAGACCTACTTTATTGACTTTTACATCAACAGAACTAATCAAATATGAACCACTCTATCCGCATGGACTATGCCCGGAATTTTATTTCGTGGCGATCCAAATTACGAAAGCCAATCTTACAGCAAGAAGCCCGAGGAGAAAACCCAAGTCGACAATCTAATTGACATAGATTGCAGCATGCTTAGGTTAAGGAGCTCCTCAATAAATTACTAAACCTTAAAACACAAACATTAGAAACAACCGTATGAAAAAGACTTTACTTAAAAAGTACCTGGTTACTATTATGGTTATCCTGCTATCGATTCCTGTTTTTTCACAAGAAAAGAACATTACTGGCTCGGTTAAAAATGAAGCTGGTGAAGCTTTAGCTGGAGCTACCATCCGAGTAAAAGGAACATCATTAGCTGTAACCACAGATAATCTGGGTGCTTTCAATTTAGCAGTTCCTAACGCTGCAACCGCATTAGAAGTATCCTTTGTGGGATACCAAAGCAAAGAAGTTGCTATAGCGGGCGAGCATATTGATATCCAACTGCAATCATCTTCTGATCAGGGATTGGATGAGGTCGTAGTAATTGGCTATGGAACCGCAAGGAAGAAAGATTTAACTGGTTCGTTGGTCACTATTCAAGCCAAGAACTTTAACAAAGGTTTGATGACCGCCCCTGACCAATTAATCCAAGGTAAGACTCCTGGAGTCATGGTTATCAACAATACTGGCCAACCAGGCGGTTCTGCGACTGTTCGTATTCGTGGAAATTCCTCTATACGCGCCAGTAACAATCCTTTATTTGTATTAGATGGAGTACCGATGTCTGGAAATTCACCACTTCCTGCAGGTCGTGGAGGCTTTTCTTCGGACCGTGGAAATCCCTTGACTTACTTGAATCCTAGTGACATCGCCAGCATGGACATCTTGAAAGATGCTTCGGCAACGGCTATTTATGGATCTAGAGGTGCGAATGGTGTAGTTATCATTACCACCAAGAAAGGTGTAGCTGGTGAACCAGTAGTTCAAATTGGAGCGTCTGCCGGTGTATCGGGCATGCGTCAATATCCAGATGTTTTGGATGCGGCAAGATTTAGAGAAGCCTTAAATTATTACACCCCATCTGAAGCAGCTAATTCTGATTTCGGTGGCAATGAGGATGCTTTCAAAGCTATCACTAGACAAGCCATTACACAAAACTACTATGGTGATGTTTCTGGCGGTTCTGAGTATGGTAAATACCGTCTATCGGCTGGATATTTAAACCAGAACGGTATCATCCGTGGTTCCCAACTTAAAAAATACACAGGTAACTTTACTGGGAATTTCAACTTCCTGGAAAATAAAAGATTAGGGTTGGATGTCTCTTTATTCCTTACCCAATTGGATAATAGGTATGCTCCAATCAATGCCATGGTAGGTGCTGAAGGAAATGTGATTTCACAAGCAATGCAATGGAATCCTACCCTACCGATAAGAGATGAAAATGGAAACTTAACTTTTGTCAGTACAACAACAAGAAATCCGCTGACGAGCATTGATGCATTCAAGGATCAATCGACCACAAATACCATGGTTGCCAATCTATCCCCTTATTACAAAATAACTGATGATTTGGAATACCGTTTCATTTACAGTGTTATGCGCCAAACTGGTGCTCGTGAAGGGATGTACCGCGCAGGTCTGATTGACCCTTCTGCTTCAGAGGTCGAGCAAGCATTTATCTCCAATAATGCAGAAACTAACCTGCAAATGACGCATACCCTTTCTTATAACAAGCAAATCAATCCAGATTGGAATATCAATGGTTTGATCGGTTATGAGTTCTTGAACTATAATTACAAGAATAACATGACCTTCGGAGGTGGATTTAAATACATGGGCCTTGATTATTTCGACTATCTGCAATATTCTACTGTGGCTACCCGCGATATTTCATCCTATAAAAGCCCTACCAACGAGCTGCAATCCATGTTCTTAAGGGGAGGTTTCAATTATAAAAACCGTTACTTATTTACAGGAACAGTTCGCCGTGATGGTTCCACCAAATTTGGTTCAAACAATAAATACGCGATCTTCCCGTCCCTAGCGGTTGCTTGGAATGTGAATGAAGAAGAATTCATGCAATCCAATGAGATCTTTGATCAATTGAAGCTTAGATTAGGTTGGGGTAGAACAGGTAACCAAGAGTTCCCATCTGGCGCTTCATTGAATAGGTTTATCTTTGGTAACCAGAGCATCAGCCAAGCCAACTACGGTAATGATGACCTGCGCTGGGAAACTTCATCAACCATCAACGTGGGCTTGGATTTCGCCATCTTGAAAAACAGATTGTACGGATCGATTGACTACTTCAATAAAAAGACCACCGATGCCTTGTTTGAGCAAACCCTTGCCCAACCATCACCTGCCGGATTAATCTGGGTAAACCTGGATGGTGAGATTGTCAATAAAGGTCTTGAAGTTGCCTTGACAGGTACCATCGTAAATACGAACGATTGGACTTGGGACTTGACCGGAAATGCGACTTTCCTACAAAACAGCGTTAGTGGTTTGGTCGGCTATTATGAAACTGGTGCCTTACGTGGACAAGGGTTTACAGGCGTATTAGGCCAAAGAATGGTGAACGGACAACCCTTGAATGTTTGGTATTTAGCACAATATGAGGGGATCGATCCTGATACAGGCATGAGCATGTATCGTGGTCAAGATGGTAGCATCAGCAGCCAAAATGACCCTGCAATCAATAAGTTCTATTCAAACAGTCCGAATCCTACTACACTACTGGGTATTTCTACGAATGTAAGTTATAAGAAACTGACCTTATCGGCGAATATGAACGGAGCTTTTGGCCATTATTTATTCAATAATACTGCAGCAACCGTATTGGGATTGAGTAACCTTTCTTCCAGAAATATCGGAGAACAATTCTTTGATACTTCGGTGAAGGAATCTACTTCCAATTCATCTGCTCCTTCTACACGCTTCTTGGAAAAAGGCGATTATCTGAAGTTAGCTAACCTTTCCTTGAGTTATTCATTGGGCAATATTGGCAAGACCTTCAAGAATTTCAATGTTTCCGTGACTGGACAAAACCTATTTATTTTCACTAAATACACTGGTTTTGACCCTGAAGTCAACACAGACGGATCAACCAATGGTATTCCTTCATTGGGCATTGAATACCTGCCATACCCTCCTGCAAGGAATATTTTATTAGGTGTCAACTTTTCACTGTAATAAGGGAGGATAGCAACATATTATTGGTAACAATAAAACATTAGACAAATGAAATTAAGAACACTATTATATATCGCTTTGGCAGGAACTACGTTTGTTGGGATCCATTCCTGCACGAAACTGAACGAAGAATTTAGAAGTGAAATGGAGGAAGGGGAAGCATCCAACATTAATCCTGCGGAACTTTTGGTCACTGCTTACAACTCACTGAACACGCCATATCAACAAGAACAACGCTGGGTAATGCAAGAGATATCTACAGACGCAGCAATGGCTCCTACCCGCGGTGGCGACTGGGATGATAACGGTATGCACCGTGCCATTCACTTACATACTTGGAATGCGGACAATGGTTATATGAACGGAACCTTTGTGAGCTTAGGTACGGTCATCTATAACGCCGGAACGGTTTTACGCTATAATCCAAATCCTCAACAAGGTGCTGAAGCAAGGTTTGTCCGTGCTTTAGCCATGTTTGATCTATTGGATCTTTATGGCGTGGTGCCTATCCGCGAAGGGGAATCCATTGAAGATTTCAGGATTCCTCCTAATGTGCTACAGCCTCAAGCTGCGATAGATTTTTTGATCAAGGAGATGGAAGAAATCATCAATAGCTTACCGGATAATGGACCTAATTTGGCCTATGTCGCGAATAAGAATGCAGCCAAAACCCTATTGATGAAAGTCTACTTGAACAAAGGTACTTTCTTAAACCGCCAACAGCCAACCTTTGCTGCTGAAGACATGAACAAGGTTATTGCATTGGCAAAAGAAATTACAAGTTCAGGAAAATACACTGTAGCGGCCCCTGGTAAGTACTTTGATAATTTTGCACCTGATAACGATGTGAAATCTACGGAGAACATATTCACGCTATACAACGAAAATGGAGTCCGCGGTGGGAATGTTGATCGTACATGGTATACTATCGCCCATTACAACCTAAATCCAGGGGGATGGAACGGATGGTGTACCCTATCAGACTACTACGACAAATTTGAATCGATAGATGAAAGAAGAGGGATTTACTATAATTACCCTGCGGATACCACATCTAACAGAAAGAAAAACTATGGTAGACAAAATGTGGGATTCTTTGCTGGTCAGCAATACAATTGGACGACCAACAAGCCTTTGATGGCGAGAAACCCTGCGAATGCTCCATTGGTATTTACGCGAGAAGTAACCATCAGGACTTCTGGAGCAACCCTTGAAACAGCTGGAATAAGACCGATGAAATATGCATTTGATTATGCAGTTGATGGACAAAGAAACAACGATTGGGTCGTTTTTAGATATTCTGATGTGCTATTGATGCAGGCAGAGGCTATTTTAAGAGGAGGTACTGGAACTGCTGCGGAGGCTTTGACTATCGTCAATTCCATCCGTTCAAATCGCGGTATTACAGCTTTCCCAAGCTTGACCTTGGAGAACCTGCTTGATGAAAGAGCAAGGGAACTGTATTGGGAAGGTTGGAGAAGACAGGACTTGATCCGTTTTGGGAAATTCTTGGATGCTTGGCAAGAGAAAGCTGCAGATCCAGATCCAAAGACTTTGGTTTATCCTATCCCAAGCCAACAGATCTCAGTGAATCCTAATCTTGTTCAAAATGAAGGGTATTAATTATTAAATAGAAATTTAAGTAGTTAGAGTAATTAGGTTAGTTCAAATAGAAACTCCCCGTACGCCTTGTATCGGGGAGTTTCGCTTTTTTATAGGATTAGTTTTCTCCGACGGAAATCTTCGATTGCTTTTTCTCCGAAACCTTTTTGTTTATCAAAAACAACTCATCCCCTCTCAATTCATAAGTATGATCTTCGGTCCAGTTCCATGAGGTCGCATCTCTTAGATTGATGCCATTAGCTTTGAAAGAAACTAGAATCTGATTACCCTTTACTTCTAAATTGATTTCATCAAAGGTATCTTGAATGGTTGCACCATCCGGTGTAGTTGGACAATTCTTTAATTCTTCAAGAATCTTAGGCTCAGCACGGAACCAATGTCTCAAGAAATCCATTTGTTTGGATGAGCATTGATAACCTAGATCTAAGGCCCAAAGGATCTTACATTTTAGGTTACTCCTATCCTCCTTAGCTTCCCCATCCCAAGCGCATTCATTTCCAACGAATGTGGCTATCAATCCTAATACTGCTCGTTCAGGGTCTGAAATGGTTTTAATACAATCTTCATTAAGGACTAGGCTGCTAACATCTGCCTTTACTTCCTGATTGTATTTCTTCTCTCGCCATAGAAATTTAACCTTCTTATCAGTCAATTGGATATTTTCTGGATTTGTATCTTCAGTACTTGCAATTGTATCAGTTGATACAGCATTTGTACTATCTGACTGACTTTCTTGAGTTGTTCCTTGTTTGCTGTTTTGCGTACATGATTGGATCGCAAATGCTAGAATAAGGACCAAAACAAAGGTTTTTGTGCATATTTTCTTCATATTATTAACCATTAGTGATACCTAAAAGTCAGAAAAATTGCTTTAAATTAAAAATCGTTCCCCCGAAGGTTTTAGGAAATGGAGAATTCGTAAAATTAACATAAAATAAGACAATTTTCAGATTTAAAAACAAGCTATTAATACTAAATTAGTAATGTTCAAAACAGGATATTTATTGAACAACATATCCTTCTGATCGATAAATCAACTAATAAACAAACAAAAACAATGGACTGGAAACCAAAAAGTGAACGATATGACAAGATGATCTATAACCGTTGTGGAAAAAGCGGATTACATTTGCCTGCAATCTCATTAGGTCTATGGCATAATTTCGGAGATGATACCCCTCACAGCAGAAAGGTTGAGATCTGCAAAACTGCCTTTGACCTAGGAATTAACCATTTTGATTTAGCTAATAACTACGGCCCACCAGCTGGTAGTGCTGAATTGGCATTCGGAAGGATTTTAAAAGAGGAGTTTGCTGGCCTGAGAGATGAATTGATCATTTCCTCCAAAGCCGGTTACCTGATGTGGCCAGGACCTTACGGAGAATGGGGAAGCCGAAAATATTTGATTTCAAGCTGTGATCAATCCTTAAAACGTATGGGTGTAGATTATGTCGATATTTTCTATTCGCATCGTTTTGATCCAAATACTCCATTAGAGGAAACGATGTTGGCTTTAGACCAGATTGTTCGTTCCGGAAAAGCTCTGTATGTGGGTATTTCTTCATATAATACACATAGGACGAAAGAAGCTTATGATATCTTAAAATCTTTGGGTACACCATTTATTATTCATCAACCTAGCTATTCCATGTTGAATCGATGGGTAGAAGAAGATCATCTATTGGACACGTTGGAGGATTTAGGACTGGGATCCATTGTCTTCTCTCCTCTTGCTCAAGGTATGTTGACCAATAAATATTTAAACGAAGTCCCTCAAGACAGTCGTGCGAATCAGGATAAATCTCTGAATAAGAACTTTCTTTCGGAGGAAAACCTAAAAAATATCTGGACATTAAATGAGATTGCCGCAAGTAGAAATCAGACTCTGGCCCAAATGGCTATCGCTTGGGTATTAAAAAATGGCAAAGTAACTTCGGCATTGATTGGTGCTAGTAAAGTCCAGCAGGTAATTGATTGCGTCGGTGCCTTAAATAATCTAGAGTTTACAGAAACAGAATTAAAACAGATCGATCAATATGCCAAAGATGGCGGGATCAATATCTGGCAGCAATCTGCTGAATTGTAATATTCCATAAGGATCAAAAAAGGTTCAAACAATGTTTGAGCCTTTTTTACATTAAGATTAAATGCAACACAGTTACATCTCCATTTCATCCTTTATATTTGTTATGTGAATTAGTCAATATTACATTAACAATTTATTCTTGATACTATGGAATTGAAACCTTTATATGATGTCATAATTATTGGCGGAAGTTATGCTGGTCTTTCTGCTGCAATGGCTTTAGGCCGTTCGTTGAAAAACACCCTAATCATTGATAATGGCATTCCTTGCAATCGGCAAACCCCTCATTCCCATAATTTCATTACCCAAGATGGAGAAAAACCAAAGGTTATTGCTGAAAGAGCTAGAGAACAGGTCGCTCAATACAAGAGCATTGAGTTCCTAAATGCTAAAGCTATAAAAGGTAAAAAGCTGGAGGGTAAATTTGAAATCCAGACCGAAGAAGGTGATAAACTCTTCGCAAAGAAATTAATCTTTGCTACCGGGATTAAGGATCTGCTCCCTGAAATCAAAGGCTTTTCGGCATGTTGGGGAATTTCTGTCATTCATTGTCCTTATTGCCACGGATATGAGTTCAAGGGCAAAAAGACAGCTATTATGATTGACAATGAAAAGGCATTCCATATAGCCCAATTGGTAAACAATCTGACCGATAACATTACAATCTTGACCTCTGGAAAAACATATTTTTCCGATGTTCAACTTCAAAAAATAAAGGATCATCACATTGATATCATTGACAAAGAAGTCTTAGAAATTGTGCATCACCTAGGAAACGTAAATGCAGTGACCTTTACTGATGGTAGCCAGGTCCCATTCGACGCAATTTATGCTTCAGTTCCATTTATACAGCACTCCCAAATCCCTCAAGAATTAGGATCTGAGTTAAATGAACAAGGGTATATCAAAACTGATTCTTTCCAAATGACGAATATAGAAGGAGTATTTGCCTGCGGCGATAATACCAGTCCTATGCGCTCAGTGGCAAATGCTGTTGCTGCCGGAAACCTCACGGGAGCAATGGTTAATTATATCTTAACTGAAGAGAACTTCTAAAGGCTAATTACCGGCAATTAAAAGGGTTGCAATTTGCTACTTTTTAAATCTTCGTTTTGATTCCTAAGCAAAAGCAAAAAAGATTTAAAAAGTAGGCAATTTTCCCTATTAATCAAACTGTGGCCCGTTGATTACCCCATCCAACCAAGTAATCCGTTTGGTCAAGAAGTCTCGAACAAAACCTACATATTCTTGATGGGTCGCTGCAACAAACCAACTTTGATTGATATTCATACCGAGTACATCCCAACGTTTAAAGTTGTACTTCTGACTATAACTGATCTTTTTAGCTCTTTGATCAATATACTCGGGCATAGATTCCAATTTTGATTTAACTTCTTTCCAGCGAGACCTAACCATTTTCTTGAAACTTGGATCTACCATCAATTTATTCATCCATGCTCTTGGTTCATGCGCCTTATCCATCATCATAACCTCTTGGCTGTCTCCAAGTCGTTTATCGTTATTAAACCCAAGATCGAAATCCCAAACCGGACCTACGTATATCTTGGGATCTAAACTGCTCTTCTTATACATCCTCATGCTCCATAGCAAATCCGAATTACCACAAATTTCATTTGCCAAATAGTAATTCACAAAACTTGGTAAATCAAAATAATCCTGATAATTGGAATTTGCTTGATCTCCAATCTTGAACAAACTGTTCTCAAAAGTGCCTACATACTTGGTAATATACTCCAGTTGAGCCGGAGTAATATCATCCTCATCTGGGAATTTAACCGTGATAGGCATATTTTGATGGGTAATAAAATGTACCGGCTCAGAATAGGCATAACCATCACCTTCAAGAATAAAACCACCATTTTTCTCATCAATAGCGACGCGATCAATTCCTTCTTTGATATGCTCAGTTAGGGTATAATTCCCCATAAACTCTCCATTCAGGAATAACTCTACATACTGCTGACGAGGCGTATAACCCATATCTAATCTTCTACTAACCTCAAAAGCAATCTCATTTCGCAACAAAGACTGATCTCCATAATTTGCCAATAAAGCCCAACTCTTATCCGCTGGCATCCCTAATAAACCCGCCTTCTTATCTAATTTTATTCTGTAAGGCTTTTTAGGCATCCACCAAGTAGAATTACCCCGACCTTTAACCTCTGTTACACCTTCATAAACTACCGTTCCTTCAAATCCACTGGTTATTTTAATACTTCCTGTGATATAATCCTCTTTGCTTTCAATGGGTTTACCATCCGTAGAAAGGTAAATGGCTGGTAAGCCTGTATCCACAAATTTGACGATATAGGTTTTTCCATCACCATTTTCAGCCGCAACAGTATATTTTACCAGCTTAGAAAAATCCTGCTTATCCTTTCCACTGACCTGCTCGACATTATTAACCGTAACCTTAACCCCTTTATGTTCAAAGTCTGGTGTCAATGCTTGCACATTAGTACCCACCAAGGTCCGAGCAAAGATGGTATCCCCAATGATCTCCGTTTCAATCTCATTCAGAACATTCGGGTGCTTATCAGCTGCAAAGACGAAACTAACCAGTTCGTTTTCAGCAGATAACTCCGGCTTAAACTTATCCTTTTGGCAAGAAAGAACTGCAATAAATAACAATGAGAAATACCAACAACGTTGGAAAGAAATTCTAGTTTTCATAAATAGTAAATAATTAGGTGAATGGTCAGGTATAATAATGTGATTGGCGGTCAAATTCTTCAACCTGAACTTAAGCTTTTTTAGGTATTAAAATCCTGAAAAAACAAAAGCCATTTTATAAAAATATAAAACGGCTTTTGTTTAAACAAGTGAACCCAATATATTTATTTTCAATGGGTTTCATTGATAATAAAAATACGTTTATCCAAAGGCTTAATAGTCAGAATAAGCAGTCGGCGCACATAGTATGGTCACGTTCTTAGAAACATTATTTTGGTATTGAGGCATTTCACTCATTGGCTTGTAAAGCGGTCCAAATGCCTTCCAATGTTCTTCTCGGTCAGCCATATTCTCGAAAGTTGTCAAATACATCAAATTAGGCATCATACTGCCAGCAATCACCTGACCATAGAAGACGGCATTGAAGTTCAATTTCTTAAAAATATCGATCTCCCCGTTGTTGAACATGGAAACCTTATTCGCAGCAAGCTTTTCAGTGGGCCCCTCATAGCTCCTCAGCTCATAGACTCTTTCACTTTTAGCGGCTTTCAGTTTTGGCAATTCCACAAATGGCATTCCATCAAATGCACGCATCAAAATGGTTTCTATCCTTTGGAATGGAGCATTGCTATGGGCTAAATCCAAATATGCCTTTCCTGCTTCCAGGTATTGCTTGTCTTTTTCCAGGTTGACATCCAGTTTCGCGAAATTCTCTAATCGCTCTGAATAAGTAAGGACATAAATAAGTTTATCGGTGTTTTCACTATTCTTCAAAGGCTTAAATACCGCAACTTGCTTAAATCCAAGTTTATGCAAGGCTGGCAAGTATGCATTCCCTAAATATTGATCTAATTGTTGTTCTTGTTGGGCATTCTGAAAATGATAGACCCTAAGTTGGATGTAGGTTGTTTTAGCTGCCGCTAGAGAAGTTCCTTGAATGAGTAAGAAAAGGAACACAGCAACAATACGGAGCCGGTAAAATACTGATTGGATTGATTTTAACATATTATTTGACATAGGTTTAGGACCTTTCAATGCTAAAGAAAGGGTCAGTTTTAAAAATAAATTATTGGATTAAAGGATTTCCTCTAAAGCAAAATAAAGATAATTAATTTTTGAAAATAATATACTGAAAAACATAACGTTCTAATGAGTATTAAATCCTAAAACTAATCTTTCAATTTATGTATGCAAAGGACCTGAAAAAAGGCAAATACGGACCATTCTACCATGGCACTAAAGCCGATTTAAAAGTTGGTGATCTATTGACTGCCGGAAGAAAATCGAACTATCATCCAGATGTTATCATGAACCATATATACTTCACCTTACAGGTCAATGGAGCAGGATTAGCAGCCGAGCTAGCGCCCGGTGATGCCGAGCCGCGAGTTTATATGGTCGAAGTGACTGGTGATTTTGAGGACGACCCCAATGTTACGGATAAAAAATTCCCAGGCAACCCTACACAATCCTACCGAAGTAAAGCTGCCTTGAAAGTCCTAGCCGAGGTAAGTGATTGGCCGCGACTGAGTCCTGAAGAATTACAACGCTGGCGCGAGAACCTAGCAAAAATACATCGAGACCCCAATGCCATTATCATCAATTAATCTTTTTCTGATCTTTCAATCTTACCGTATTAAAAATCCTTTTCGCCAGTTCTTGCTGGTTTTCATTCAGAGAATCGGAAGTCATCGTCAAGGAATTCCAATCCTTTTTAACATGTATCCCAGTTATACCCTTGACGGTTTCCAGTCTCCTTTAATAATACCTAATTCTGGCTATTTGTTTCCAATTCTTTTGCTTTTTCAAGATCAGTCTCAGCCTCCTTATTTTTATTTAATTTCTTGTACAAACCTCCTCGCATTCGATAAACCCTAAAATCTTTAGGATTCATTACTAGCGCCTGATTGTAATCTGTTAATGCCAGATCATACTTCTTCAGCTCTTCATAATTATTCGCCCGAAGGAAATAGTATTCATAAAAATCCGGATTCATTCCTATAGCCTTATTCAGGTCAGCTAATGCCTCGTTGTACATTTTGTTTGCATTGTATACCTTGGACCTTTTATGATAGAGCTCCTCTTCCGACGGTTTCAGTTCAATGGCCTTATTGAAATCCTTTAAACTCATGGCATAATCCCCCATAAAATAATACATCGTACCTCGATTCCTAAAGGATTCAAATTGCCTAGGATTAAAGGCAATGGACTGATTGAGTTCCTTGACCGCCTCCAAATATTCCTTAGTATCTCCAAAAATATAGGCGCGAGCTTGATAGGCGGGTTCAAAGGTTGGACTTAGTTCACTAACCTTGTAATATGCGCTGAGGGCTGCTTTATAATCCTTCATCAAGGTCTTCACGACCCCTTTGGTAAAATAGGGCGTACTGTTATTCGGATTAATTCGAATTGATTGTTCCGCATCCTCCAAAGCTTCTTCAAACTCTTGGTTCATAAATTTGGCAATTGCCCTACGATAATATGCCACTGAAGAAGTGTCGGACAATGATATCGCCTGGGTAAAATCCACAATGGCATCCTCAATCTCACCATTATCAGTTTTGTATTTCCCTCTATTGATAAAACAAGGAACACAATCGCTTTCAACCTTAATGATTGCATCATAATCAGCGATTGCAGCATCAATATTATTCAAAACATAATAAGTTTCTCCCCTCAATTTAAGATATGGACCGGTACTGATGGGCTTTAGGCTTAGACCTGAATTAATGGCATCCATAGCCTTTCCATAATCCCCATTCAGGTAATACGCAGCAGCCAGATTAAGGTAAATGGAATCCACGGGCTTAATAGTCAATGCCGATGTATAACTTGAAATTGCCGCGGGGTACTGACCTAAATTATATTTTGCTTTTCCTTCTTGAAAATGATGAGTGACTTTGGAATTAACGGATTCTTGCGCAAAGCTAAGTTTGGAAAACAACAAACAAGTAGCTAAGCAAATAAGGAAAAATACGTAAGCACTTTTCCCTCTTTTTGGATTTGTTTTCATGGGTTTTCAATTGGTTCTTACATCAAATTTAGGAAATATTAATTGTAGTTCAGAGGATACATTATTTGATTAAAAATCAGTGAAAATAGAGAAAACTAATGAAGCAATAACAATCAATCCCTGCCATTTTTTTAAAATTAAAAATAGCGATTGATTGAGCAGAGTCGAGTTCACAAACACAAAAAAAAGTCCCTAACCTAATTAGGAACTTTTACATTATTACTTAGTTAATAAACTACTCAGGCAAAATAATTAGCTGCTCAGAGCCTGAATAAAGTTGGTATGGTACATTTTTGATATGGGTATTACCCATAAAGCTTGATCCGTTTATTATCCCGAATCGTATTCTCGAAAATATGCAAGGCATCTCCAATAAATTTGCTTTTGCTCGCGATCATTTTTTGGAAGGTCGTCTTGATATTCGCTTCCAAGCTCTGTACATTATCTTGCCAACATTTCTCGGCCCTGATCTTGATCTCTGCATGTTCCGAGCTCAGATCTTCTAGATAATCATTGTACAAAAATTTATACGCTACAATACTGTTGATGTAATTGGTCAAATTCGGATCGCAGTAGGTAGATTCTATGGTATCTACATTTTCTTCTGGTTTCTTATTCAATTCTCGTGTCATAACAGATTGGTCTTAGATTCTTAGCAATTAAATTTCGTTGAACTTGATATATCAAAGTTAATGAACCTGTCCCCAGTTTTTTAGAGCACAAAAACGGCAAGTTGCAATTAGGTATTTATACGGAATGCTATTTCTTGGGAACAAACAATTCATTGGCTAAGGCGTAGATGACCAAGCCAACCGTATTTTTGAGACCCAATTTATCCAAGATTCGCTGTCTATGGCTTTCAACGGTTCTCTTGCTCAAAAAGAGCTGTTCAGCAATTTCTATATTGGTATATTCTTCACAGATTAAGCGGATTACTTCTATTTCGCGCTCAGTCAACTGGTCTTTTAGGTCAAAGGAGACTTTTTTATTGGGATTATTGAGGTATTGGTGCAACAATTGGTAATCAGCAGCAGTAACATATACGCCGGTCTTATAAACTGTCTCCAGCGCCAGTTGTAAGGTTTCTAAATCTATTACCTTAGGCAGGAAGCCTGAAACCCCCAACTTCAACATGTGCCCAATCATATTCGACTTATAGTGGGAAGATAAAATCAAGATCTTGATCTTCGGAAAGTTTGGCAAGAGCTGCTCCACCAGCACCAAACCGGAGATTGGTTCCATTTGGATATCTAGCAACAAGATATCAGGCAATTGACCTTCATCCATTGCCGAGAAATCAGCGATCAAGGTACTTGGGTTTGTATTTTTATAGATTACCTCACAATTAGGAATCTTTCCTATCAACATACTCAGTCCTTCAACAAACAAGGACTCATCATCCATCAAAGCAATTTTCATCACACTCATCATACCGCCATTTTGGGAAACACCATCATTAATCTAGTTCCCTTACCTAATGAAGAACTCAATTTTGATTTACCATCTAATAATTCTACCCGATTGCTAATATTGGACACCCCCATCCCACTTCCATTTACCTTCTCAAAGCCTAGTCCATTATCCTTCAAAAGGAAACTGAGGAAATAATGCCCATCTCTAACCAAGATCGATATCTTATTTGCCTTAGCATGCTTGATGGTGTTGCTGATAAATTCCAGGATTACCCGATAGATCTGTACTTCAAAATCAATAGGCCTTTCCTGATACTGCTGATGCAGGTACAGATCGACTTCATAACCAATCAAATTCTGTTTCATCTCTTCCAAGGTCAAGATCAACCCAAAATATTCCAGGTTCACTGGATACATGCGATGCGAAATCTCTCGGGCAGAATCGATCAGCTGTTCTATCTTTTCGCTCAAGGCCTCATATTGTTGCGACTCAATCTGTTCCTTATTGGAGATTAAGTTCAGCTTGAGCACCTGCAATTTATTGCCAATTTCATCATGCAATGTCCTGGCTATCCGCTTGCGTTCCTCTTCTTGGGTCTTGATCGCCAAGGCCTTAGTCTCCGTTTGAAATTTCAGTTCCTGTTCATGCCTGAGATCGTTCTCCTCCTGGATTTTCTTATAGTATTGGTTATAAAGGACGATTACGAATAGCACAATCATAATGGCCAAAATCAACAAGATGATTATCTCATAGATTTCGATGTAAATTTTCGAAAGGAAAAAAAGTAATACAGACATACGGCATATAAGCTACAGGACAGAATGTTGTTTATTGACCACAAATAGCCCGCATACTCGATCTTCAAATTACTCAATTGATTTAAAATCAAAAACAGTATGGTCGAAACAAAGTAATAGAGCAAGAGGGCAAACAATACCTGAAAGAGTCCAGGATTGTTTGATTTAAAACCCGACTTCAATGCATGTAATAAACACCTGCCTAATTCAAAAACTATTATAATATTGGAGATTGGTTTTATCCATTTCATCCAAGTCACGACCTGAATGAAATTGTGGATAGTAGCAGCTCCTATCAAAAATAAAAACAGCGCCAGGTATACCATGGACAACCTGCTTTTCTTAGATACTATACTATTGGTAAAATTCGTTAATAATAAGAGTTCGCCGGCAACAAAAATATTGAACAAAAACTCTGTTTTCTCTGCAGAAAACACATAAATCAACAGTTTCGAAACAAGCTCGATCCCCAAGAGAAAAAGCAGGAAATACCTCAGATTTCTGGCTGGGACACTGAACTCAAAATGGTACTTAATATTCCAAAGACTCGCTAGCAACAACATGACATTGGACAAGCCAATTGTCAAGTAAAAAAAGAACATAATTTATCTTCATAAAATGGGTTAACCACCTTTTGGTTTACAAAATGGTGGACAAGGCTGCGACCAATTATATAAATTCGTCTGAATGGAATGCAATTTCGAATTTCCTAATACTGCCCCCTCATGGTGAACGAAAATGATCGTTGGCAACACCTCTGAATATATTTTTGAATATTTCAATGCAAATAATCCTATAATATCACGGCTCCCATCCTCCAGGTCCTCGATCGGAACATGGAATAAATTGAAGATGCTCTCGCCTTTTGTTTCCTTGATCTGTTTATAAAACCAATCCGCCGACTCATTCCTCCAATCTTCCACTTGTTCCAAAATGGTATCCTGACATTCAATCTGATGCTGATATAGCGGCTGTGACTCTTCCACGACCCGCGAAATAACCTTCAGATCACAGGATAAAACCGCTACCTTAGTTTGGGTCCTGACCTCCTGCTCCACAAATTTTATATCAGATTCCAGTGGTCCTAAAATGGAAAAGGGATATTCTTTAAGATCCTTTTCTTGACCAGAAGGATCCAAAGGATAAAATATAACGATCGCCTTGTCATCATGGATTCCCATCTTGACAACAAAACATTCATTATCGTTATTCTTCAGTACCCATTTGATACTTTCTTCAGTTACCTTAAAAATGAAGTTCGAAGGAAATACCCTCAAGATTTCATTTATATTGCCTTTTGAAGATTGCCACTTTCGGATGGAAAGCTGACATTCCTTTCTATTTAGCATAATTGATCAGATTAGAGGCATAAAGATAAATAAACTATTCAAGCAATTCAATCAAATTAACCATTAATAACAATTACAACATACTGATTATTAATAATTTATAAAAATTATATTATTGAAATTATTTAATAATTTAAGACTCTATTTCAGCTTAGAAATTAATAATTAATCCGCTAAAATACAATGAAATAATTCACGATTTTAAGATAAATTTTCAAGCTTATATTTTTAGAGAACTTGCCTCCCTAAAAACAAAAAAACTCATCAAATGATGAGTTTAATATTTTAAAATGCCGTCCATTTGGCTTCAGACTGATTGGACTCCAATACCCGATCAATAAATAACATGCCGCGGATACCTTCTTCAATATTCGGATAAGCAGGAAAGGCAATTTCACTGCTATCCCCCGTTATTTTCTGCAACAGTCGAGCAGCGAAAGATTGATAGATATTGGCAAACGCTTCAATATAGCCTTCAGGGTGTCCCGTCGGTGTTCTGGTAAAGGCACCCGTCGCTTGGCACATCGAATAAACTTGATTGCCTCCAGTCCTATAGATCTGGATCGGCTGGTTATCCCATTTGACAAACAAGGAGTTTGGCTCTTCTTGTCTCCATTCCAAACCTGCCTTCTCTCCATAAATGCGGATCTTTAAAGCATTTTCTTCACCTGTCGCTACCTGTGATGCACTCAGCACTCCAGTTGCACCATCCTCAAATTTCAATAATACATCCCCATCATCATCAATTACCCGGTCGGTTCCGTAAATATTCAAATTCGCACATAAATGCGTTATTTTGAGCCCTGAAATATGCTCTGCCAAATGTGCTGCATGGGTACCAATATCGCCCATACAACCACTTTTCCCACTTCGGGCAGGATCTGTTCGCCATGCTGCTTGAACACTGCCTGTATTCTCGATTCCCTTGGTTAGCCAACCTTGCGGGTACTCCACAAAGATCTTGCGGATCTTGCCAATCAAGCCTTTTTCAACCAAATCTTTTGCCTGTTTTACCATCGGATAACCCACATAAGTATGGGTCAATGCCAACATCAAACCAGTTTCTTCAACCACCTTTGCCAAGGCCTTAGCTTCATCAAGGGTAAATGTTACCGGTTTATCGATTACAACATGGAAACCATTCCTCAAAGCCAAAACAGCAGGCTCAAAATGAGCATGGTTTGGTGTTACTATGGAAACGAAATCCATCCTGACATCCGCAGGCAATTCCTTTTCCTTTTCGATCATTTCTTGAAAAGAAGAATAAACACGATCCGCTGGCAAGGCCAAATCTTTACCAGATTGGGCAGAAACCTCTGGCCGCGAACTGAATGCCCCGCATACCAAATCTATCTTCCCATCCAACAAGGCTGCAGATCGATGAACTGCACCAATAAAAGATCCCTGTCCCCCACCGATCATGCCCATCCTCAATTTTCTGTTTTCCATAATCACTTTAATTTTAACTTATACACTGAATTTATTTTCATAACCTTTTTTCACTCTAATATGGGGATGGACTTACTGCAGACCAACCACCGTCTACAACAATCGTCTGCCCCGTAATATGCCGCGCTTGTTCACTGACCAGGAAAAGTGCGGTTTGGGCAATATCACTTGGATAAGCAGCAGAACCGATCGGAGTCAGATGTGCCCAAGTCTTTTTATATTCTGGATCTTCCATTGTTCTTTCCGTCAATGTCGCCCCCGGTGCTACCGCATTGACATTGATCCCAAAAGGTGAAAGCTCCAAGACCAAGTGCTTAGCTAATAGTTCAACCGCAGCTTTGGTCATTCCATAGGCTGCAAGTTCCTTATGCGCTTGGTGCCCTGTTACTGAAGAGGTGAACAGAATAGAACCTCTCTTCTTTTGTTCTATAAAATATTTTCCTGCCGCTTGCGCCAAAAAGAAAGTGCCACCAATATTTACCTGTAGCACTTTATATAAATCTTCTGCTTTATATTCCAGGAAACTCCCGAACAAAGTGATTCCCGCATTAGCCATCACCACATCTAAGGTTCCCGTCTTTGAAACGGCAAAATCAACGATTTCCTGATTAAAACTCGCTGTTGATACATCGCCGGCAAAGGAATAACAGGTTCCAATCTCTTTTAATTGAGCTGTGGCCTCATCACATAATCCCGGATCCACATCATTTAAGACAACTGTTGCTCCTTCCAAAACCAAACTCTTGGCAATCTCAAACCCTATCCCTTTCCCAGCACCCGTCACGATGGCCGTTTTATTTACAAATCTTTTTTGTTCCATACTTTATCTTTTAATAGCTGTTAATGCGAATCACGAAGCACCTCGCTTCCGGAACCTCCCTTAAGAAAATCAAGGTCTGCTCCTAAATGCGCCTGTTCCACATGGTCCACATATAACTTACAATACCCGCGGGTATATGGATTTCCTTCAACTTTTAAATTTTGCCTTCTACTCTCCAACTCCGCATCGTCAAGCAATAGATTCAATTTCCGCGCTTCCACATCCAATTCGATCAGGTCACCATTTTGGACTAATGCTAAGGTCCCGCCTACAGCTGACTCCGGAGACACATGCAATACCACCGTTCCAAAACCAGTTCCACTCATCCGCCCATCTGAAATCCTGACCATATCCGTTACGCCCACATCCAGCAATTTCTTAGGGATACCCATATTGCCGACCTCAGGCATACCCGGATAGCCTTTAGGCCCAACATTTTTTAAGACCAAAACCGAATTGGCATCAACATCCAAGTCATCCGAATCTATCCTGTTTTTATAATCTTCAATATTCTCAAATACAACCGCCTTCCCTGTATGCTTCATCAATTCTGGCGTAGCCGCCGAAGGTTTCAGTACTGCTCCATTCTCACAGAGATTCCCCTTGAGCACCACAATCCCTGATATAGGGTTGAATGGATTATCCTTGGTTGAGATCACATCATCGTTTAGACTCTCTTGATCTTGTATATTCTCGGCAACGGTCTTGCCACTTACTGTCAATATATCGGCATTCAGGGACCCTTTGATACTGTTCATCACGGCCGGTATGCCACCCGCATAATACAGGTCTTCCATGAAATACTGCCCCGAGGGTTGCAAATTGGCTACCAAAGGAATATCCTTTGAATAATGGTCGAAATCTTCCAAGTTAAGATCCACACCAATCCTTCCAGCAATGGCCATCAAGTGAATCGCAAAATTGGTTGAACCACCGATAGCGGCATTCACCTTAATGGCGTTCTCAAAAGCTTCGCGTTTCAATACATCGGATAATTTCAGGTTTTCCTTGATCATCTCCACAATCCTTCGACCTGACATCCTGGCCAATACCTTTCTTCTGGAATCAGCCGCAGGAATAGCTGCATTGCCAGGTAAGGTAATCCCTAAGGACTCCACCATACCTGCCATGGTCGATGCTGTTCCCATCACCGCACAATGTCCAATACTACGACACATCCCTGCTTCAGCCATATTCATCTCCTCTTCAGAAATAAGTCCTTTTTTGGAATCATCCGCAAATCGCCAAACATCACTGGTACCAATATCCTTCCCTCTAAATTTACCCGTCAACATGGCGCCCCCTGAAACTACGATACTTGGAAGATCCACACTACAAGCACCCATTACCAAAGATGGTGTGGTCTTATCACAACCTACCAATAACACGACTCCATCAATGGGGTTTGCCCGGATGGACTCTTCAACGTCCATGCTCGCGAGGTTCCTAAACAACATTGCTGTTGGCTTCATTAGGGTTTCCCCTAATGACATTACTGGAAACTCCAATGGAAAACCACCTGCTTCCAATACGCCTTTTTTTACAGCCTCCGCTAGATCACGAAGATGGGCGTTACATGGTGTCAATTCTGACCATGTATTACAGATGCCTATCACCGGCTTTCCTTCAAACATATCTGCTGGAATTCCCTGGTTCTTCATCCATGCGCGATAGATGAAGCCATCCTTGCCTTTTCTAGCAAACCATTCTTTGCTTCTTAGTTTCATATGTCGTAGCTTATTTTTATCAAAAGGTTTATTTGGCTTTTTGCCTGATATAATTTACGGATTCTTTTACTTCCTCAAAATTATTATCCCAATTATGCTCGCATTCTATAAAGATATCACCTGAGAAATGCTGACGCTTCAATTCAGCAAATACCTTATCAAAATCAATCACTCCTGCTCCAATCGCAACATCCTTGGCTTCCATATTTCCACTCGCATCCAGATCCTTGACATGTAAGCTCAGCAATTTGCCTTCTACTTTTTGTAAACATTCCACCGGATCCAGCCCACTTCTTACCCAATGTCCAATATCAGCACATACCTTCAGGTGATCTCGTCCTTCTACAGCTGCCATGGCGCTGTCAGGATGCCAATAACGACTCAATCCTTTTGCATGCTCATGGATGGCTAATGGAAGTTTATACTGTCCGGCCAATTCATTGATTTTATCCAAGAGCTGTGGGTCAGGTTCGCCGACCAAAAACTGTAAGCCTAGTTTTTGTCCTTGCTTAAAGAGCTGCTCCCATTCTTCTATCGTTTTTCCATCGGCATACATTGAAACCATCTGAACTTGGTTGCTATCCAATATTCCCTTCATTTTCGCAATCTCTTCATCCGTCAATGAAGCAATTACCTTCCCTCCGAACCGCTCTCCTAAATTATGAAAGGAGAAGCCTTCCACTTTTTGGGAATTGGCAGCTTTTGCCATTTCCACCGATTTATCGAAAGGAAAACGATTGAATGAATACAGTCCTACTCCAACCTCCATATTTTCAACTTCCAGGATTTGGTCCTTTGCGGGTTTAGATTGACCCGTACAAGAAAAAAACAGCATGGAAAGAACTACCATAACGGCGAGCATTTCGGTTCTCCGGAAAAATGTTTTCATAAAGCTATGATTTAGGTTTATTCAAGCATCTATTTGCCTATCAGCAAATGCATTGGAATTAAGTTACTCTAAATTTAACGAATAAAAAACACCTCCAAGATATTTGGAGGTGTTTTTTCTGAAATAATTATGTTACTTCTTTTACTGTTCTTTAATATAATCTTAAGAAGTTGTATCTGCCGTATTTTTTATCTTATCAATAGAGTCAAATGCGCCACTTTTCTTCAGCAACCACATCCCTAATTTTTCCTCGGCAACCCCTTCTTTGATCTTATAGGTAAAAATAGGTAAGCCTTCGGGATCGCTTTCAATATTCATTTTAAAGAAACCGACAGAAGGGATATGTTCAAGTTCTTTGGACAGCTCGGTAATATGTGATGATACGATCACATACGGTCCATCAACTTCGGCTAAATTCTGTAATACCTTTAATATGGCATTGGAAGCATCGCTATGATTGGTCCCCTTAAACAATTCATCCAAGATAATCACCGCATTGGAATCCTTAGGCAATTGGTCCACGATCGTTTTCAATCGCATAGCCTCCACATAAAAATGGCTATAGCCCATTTCTAGGTTATCCTGCAGGTTGATACTGGTAAATACACCATCGATCAAATCGGTCTTGATAGAATCTGCTGGAACTGGAAAGCCGATATGGGTCAGATAAAGTGCCGATGAAATCGTCTTGATGATCGAAGACTTCCCAGCCATATTGGCCCCCGTCAAAAACCAGATCTTTTTGTCCCTCGCCATCCTGACATCGTTCTTTACTGGATTCTTATGGAAGATATGGTAAACCCCTTTCATCTCGATCACGCCGGTCTGATTTTTAGGATAGACCTCTGGATAGCAAAAACTATGCGCTTTGGAGACTTTTGCCACCGACAAGAAAGCATCGATCTCATAAAAGAAAGTAATGATCTTTTTGATCTTTGGCGCCAAGGTATAGCGCACCATTTTATCAAAATTCTCGATATTAAAGATATTGATGCGAAGCTTATCCGCATCGTATTTCTTCTTTTTGAAAATCATAGATAGGCAATCCTCGATTAATTGAAGGATTTCTTCCACGTCGGGATATTTCACATCCTTGTTGATCTGCAAATAATAATCGCGGCATTTGATCATAAAGTCACAGGCCTCTTGAATGGACCTTTTCTTATAATAATAAACCGGACTCCGAACCCCAATAAAATCCATCAAGGTTAATGACGCTGCACGACCGGAATGCGAGGATTTGACATATTTCTCCAAATCCTTCACAATCACCCTATAGAATAAAAAATCCTGATCGGCGACAGGCTCTAGACGGCGGATCTTGGTCTGCCGATCCTTAATAACATCCACATCCAAGACTGGATTATAGAACACTTCCATTAAATAGTACATTCCCCCATCGGTAATGGTATGGTCAAAGAATTCTAAAATGGTACGGTTATGCCTATCCCTAAGTTGGATATCTTGTAAGGTCTGTTCATCAATTAAGAATTTTTCACTCATAACGATTGGATTAGATCGAATGTTGGTTATTTAAATTGCTTTACACGCCAAGGATACTCTACTAAAAATACAATTTTCAAACCACTTACATAGCTAAAAATCATATATATTTCGAGATGGAAACAATTCCTTGTACTGTTTTCCTTTTAAATAGGATGCTTTCGGCAGGATAATTCCATATTCTTTTTCAATAAATCTTTCATTTTTTCAATAAACAATTTAAAATGAAATGGTTTCAGAAATCCGAAAATGCTTCGACCCTTGTTTTACCCATATTCGGGACAGCTTGCGAAAATTCCGAATGAGTCTCGAATAAGGTCAAAAAGAAGCAGGAATTAAAAGGTGAAATTTTTTAAAAAGAAGGGTTACTTCCCAAATTTCTTGATGTAATCTCCAGGGGTACAGTTATGGAAGGCTTTAAACTGTTTTACAAAGTAACTCAATGAACTGAAACCGGTTTTATAGGCTACCTCAGAAACATTGGAATCTGCCTGTAATAGCAGGTTTCTAGCATTGAGCATCCTTTCCTGTAAGATATAGGCTCCAGGAGTCTTTCCACAGTACGCTTCAAACATACGATGCAAAGTACTCTTGCTACAGTTACCGATCTTCATTAGGAGTTCTGTATTTAGGGTTTGTCCAAGGTTTTCGCGGATATAGTTTTTGATGACGTGCAATTGGCTCTTCGCAGCCAGGCTATTTTGTTCTTTACCATGTTCCTTTTGCGACTCTTTGATCCTGATGAGCAAAGATTTCAGTAATAGGTCGCTCAAGGGAATGTTCGGATCGGTTTGCGTGGCCACCTGTAGCAGCTCATTGAATGCGCGAACCAAGCCAGGATTATTATTAAAGTGGAAATTGGAGAAATCCAGATTCCATTGTTCCTTTTCAGGGTAGTTTTCATTCAGAAACTTGAATTGATTCTCCAATGAATCCTTAGATATAAGAATGGTAGCACATTGTACCGGGTTCTTCAAGTCCGCTTCGGGAAAGTCGGCATAGATGGTCTCACCCTCTGGAAGGATCAAGGAAGTTCCCGGAAGGAATTTAAAGCTTTCCCCTTTTTTAGTATAGACTGTTTTATAACCACGGATCATACTGGAAATTGAAAGCCCCTCATAAGTAATCTTCACTTTAGTGGAAGACTGAAAAGTCTCAAAAATATTGACTTCAAACTCGCCACAATCAAATCGCGTCTGATGTTCCTGTCCACTTCGCAAGTGTTCAGGCGTCTGTAAAGACAATAAATCAATGGTATTGTTCATTCGGATTTGAGGTTTTTATAGCCTAAAGTTAAATTTATTTTTTGGAACTATCGTAATACTTAATGAAACTATACTTACACCATTCCAAGGCATTATGGAATAACTTTATGTTTATAAACTTAAAAAAACATAAGCTATGAGTAACATCACATTAGAACAAGCAAGAAAAGTTGTAGATGCAGCCCTTAAAAAGTCTGAGGAATTAGGAGTAAAAATGAATATTGCCGTTGTGGATGCAGGGACAAATTTAGTTGCTTTCAACAAGATGGACGATGCCTGGTTAGGATCTATTGATATATCACAGAAGAAAGCGAGAACTGCTCGATACTTCAATATGGACACTGGAGAAATTGGAAAATTATCTCAACCCGGAGGTTCTCTATACAACATTGAGCATTCCAATAATGGCTTGATTACCTTCCCAGGTGGAGTAGTGATCAAAGACGGTAGTGGCAAGATCATCGGTGCAGTTGGCGTGAGTGGCAGTACGGTGGAAGATGACCATGCCGTTGCTGCAGCAGGTGCATCGGCAGTATAGTCCAGAATTATTAAATCTCAATGTTTGATTAAAGCTATTTATTATGTGTCAAAATCACGGTGTTGTATATATGGGCCCCGGTGAGGTTCAGGTACAAGAAATAGATTACCCAAAACTGGCTTTAGGAGATCGCAAATGTGAGCATGGAGTTATCCTAAAGATCGTTTCAACTAATATTTGTGGATCAGATCAACACATGGTTCGAGGTCGGACAACGGCTTCGGCAGGTTTGGTCTTAGGCCATGAAATCACGGGACAGGTAGTCGAAAAAGGAAGGGACGTAGAATTCATCAATGTAGGTGATATCGTATCCGTTCCATTCAACATTGCCTGTGGAAGGTGCAGAAACTGTAAAGAAGGAAAGACGGGAATCTGTCTGAATGTTAATCCGTCTCGACCCGGAGCTGCCTATGGTTATGTAGACATGGGCGGTTGGGTTGGTGGCCAAGCTGAATATGTCATGGTGCCTTATGCAGATTTCAACCTCTTGAAATTTCCAGACAATGAACAGGCCATTGAATATATCCGCGACCTGACGATGTTGTCAGACATCTTCCCTACGGGCTTTCATGGTGCTGTATCGGCGGGTGTAGGTCCGGGATCGGTAGTGTATGTAGCGGGTGCGGGTCCGGTAGGATTGGCCTGTGCAGCAAGCTGCCATCTTTTGGGCGCAGCAGTGGTAATCGTAGGTGACTTAAATGAAGAACGACTGGCCCAGGCCAAGAGTTTTGGCTGTGAGACGGTCAACTTAAATACAGGTGAGGAACTTTCCGAACAGATTGCTGCCATCGTTGGTGTTCCCGAGGTGGACTGCTTTGTGGACTGTGTAGGATTTGAAGCAAGGGCCCATTCACATGGGGGCAGTTCGGAGGAACAACCAGCGGTGGTATTGAATCAAGCGATGGAAATCACCCGTGCTGGTGGCGCTATTGGTATTCCGGGACTATACGTAACGGAAGATCCCGGAGCGGTAGATGGAGCTGCAAAACAAGGAAACCTGAAGATCAGGTTTGGTTTGGGCTGGGCAAAATCACATTGCTTCCATACGGGACAGTGTCCGGTCATGAAGTACCATCGGCAGTTGATGAACGCTATTTTGTATGATAAAATCAAAATTGCCGATGCCGTAAACGTTCAGGTAATCAGCTTGAATGATGCGCCGCAAGGTTATGCAGATTTCGACAAAGGAGCAGCACGGAAATATGTGATCGATCCGCATGGCATGATCCCAGCTTAACTTTCACACAGTATATTAATAAAACCCATTTGATATTTATTAGAAAAAATTAAGTTCACATCTATCTATCAAATGAAAGTAAAGCCTCAACAAAAGTTGGGGCTTTCGTTTTTAAGCTAAATTATTTGTTCCAAATCGCTAAATAATGTTAAATCCTATCTATGGGAATTATTAGTCAAAAAAAATAAACTAATTTAGGATAACTAACCATTATTAACCCATATGCAGAAAATCTACCTCATCACTTTTCTTGTATTGACCTTCAGTTTTGCGCACGCTCAAAATAATGCTGGTATTAAAGGAAAAGTCTTTGATTCCGAACTTAACCCACTCGAAAAAGCAACCGTATCCCTCGTTTCCGAACAAGACTCTTTGGTTGTTACCTATGCCTTGACCAATGAAAAGGGCGAGTTTGAATTGGTCAGAATTCCAACCAATAAAGAATTGACCTTCTATATTTCCCATGTCAATAGTTCGGCTTTTCAAAAGAAAATCAACTTAAAGCCCAATGAAAAGCTAAAAATGGACAGCATAATCATGAAAGGGAATGCCATCGAAGCTATTGAGATTACGGCTGTGCCACCGATCCGATTGAATGGAGATACCTTAGAATATAAAGCCAGCTATTTCAAGACTAGACCTAATGCTAATGTGGAGGAATTGATCAGTTTATTACCAGGCTTACAGGTTAACTCGGATGGAACAATCTACTATCAAGGTCGGCAGGTACAAAGTGTCCGGGTGAACAACAAAGATTTTTTTGCACAGGATCTGAAAATAGCAACCCGAAATTTAGATGCTTCTTTAATTGATGTGGTCCAGGTCATCAAGGACAAAGGTGAATCCAAAAGGGAGATTTTAGACGATAGCCAATTACCGATTGTCCTAAACCTAAAGATGAAGAAAGAGTTTTTAAAAGCCAATTTCGGCAAGCTTTATGGAGGGGCGGCCACGCGAGACCGATATGAAGCTGGGGCTTTGATCAATACCTTTAGGGATACCCTACAGGTCAGTTTTATTGGTTTCGCCAATAATATTAACCGACAAGGATTTGACTATTCTGAACTCAATGAACATGGAGGGATGAATAGATCCGAAAATCAAAGCTTTACCAACTATGGGACAAGTGGCTTAATGAACCAAATATCTGCAGGTGTAAACATCAACTATGATATCGAGAAAAAACTGAAGGTCAATCTGATGTACAACTATGGCCAACACGATTTTTATTATGATTCCCGAAGCGAATCCAATTCCTTTTATAATGAGATCGCAGAACAGAACAGTAACAACAATACGTCCAATAACTCGAGGTATACGCACGAGTTAAGAGGCTTCATGAGGTATCGTCTCGACACGACCTCCCAAGTGACCTTCTCCCCTTCCCTTTCAGGCAATCGAGGGAAATCCACGGCTAGCGGATATGGTGAAAGATGGCGAGGAAATTTGCAAAAGGTTACTCAAGGCGAATTTCAGAATGATGATTCCAATAAGGGCTTAAATTATGGTCATAACCTGTATGCTGAGAAGAAATTTAAGAACAAATGGTTGCTTTCCCTAAATCAGGGGATTTCGAACCAAAATGGATCCTCTACAGATGATAATACCTCTAATACTCAATTTTTCCTATTGGATGACAGTGCTTTTCATCAGATTAACCGACAAAGAACAAATACTAGCACATTCAATCTTAGCCATCAACTCAATTTACAGATCCCATTGGGTAAGAAGGTGAATTTTGATGTTTTTGGACATCAGAACCTAAATGAACAGACCTCCACAGAAGATATTCTAAACAGCATAAATTCCGATATCCTTCAGAACCGAAATGATGTCGCCAATGACAAGGGTTTGCTGAATAAAAATTTTATTATTGGAACGAAATGGAATGTTCAATTCATAAAAAACCTACCCATTTCCCTTGGTCTCAAATGGGGTTCATTTTCCAATCATTTTGACTATTACCAAAAATTGGAAAACAGAAAAATAGAGGAATCCCATTGGCTCCCGGACATGAACATATCTTATAAGGGATTAAACTTCAATTATCATAAAGACCTAGAAGCTCCAGGCTATTATTCCATTGTAACGGTAAAATCAGATTTGTCACCCAATTATCTTCGAATTGCAAGTCCATTTTTCGAAAACAACCTGAAAGAAAATTATAGGATTTCTTACAATAAATTCTTTTCAAAATCTAAAATCAATCTCAATGTATCTGCTGGATGGACCAAGAACTCCAATAGCATTGCCCATTCCAGGACCTACGATGTACAGAGTAGCTTTAGCACGGGGCAATATTATCAGGCCGGACCTACTGAGGTAAAAAACTACTATTTATCCTTTTCAAAAACTATAATCCAAAACAAAGTCTGGAATTTGAATTATAACGGATATGGCTACGGAGTACTTCAGGATACCTACAGTAAGGTCAATGGAGAGGAAAACATCGGATCTGCTTTTTTCAGTAATTTCAATAATACATTGACCCTGACCTATAAAAATGTGTTCACCCTTACGCCCATGTTTGAATTCAATACCAATAACACGAAGTTTAAGTTCGACTCTGAAAACTTCAGGAACATGAACAACAATACAAAGCGATATGGCGCTACTTTATTATTGAATAATATCAAAAAATTCAGATTGGAGAGCTCTTATAACATTAAGAACCAAGTGGTCGGCATCAATAACCAACGACAAAACCTACATATCGTCAATGCATCTGTCTATTATCCCATATTGGGCAAAGGCGAGTTGAAATTGTCCGCATTCGATATTTTAAACCAAAACGTATCCAATTATTTTGGATCTTCTTCCAATAGCACCTATTTCAATTCGACTACGACCTTGAGGCAGTATTTTCTACTTGGAATGGTCTATAAATTTTTAAAAACGGGAGATAAATAAAAAAATAGAACAAAATTAAACTAAATAAAACCTCGAAATACTAAAATAATATTTTGTCAAAAAAATTTGACTCCATATCATATTTCAAAAACCGATTGAAATTATTATTTTTGCGCTGTAATAAATTAATTCAATTATAAAATATTGGTTGCAGCTTTATTTTCGAGGTTATTATCATTTTTAAAGACGGAATCAAGTCTAGATGCACTTCGAAACATCCTGGTCGTTTTAGTTCCCAGTTTTTTCATCTTTTTCTTTATTGATGGTGCCATTGCGGTCGCTTTTGCCGTCGGTGCCCTCCTAGCGGCATTGACCGATGTACCTGGAAACAAAACCGACAAATTAAGTACTGCGGCCTATTGTCTACCCATCTTCTTTATTACTGCACTTAGCATTTCCACTGCCCTTTCCCATCAGTCCTGGATTATCGTCCCGCTATTGGGTCTCTTCGGCTTTATCTATACGATCATCGCCTTATTAGGTTTCAGGATAAATGTGGTCGGAAACTTGGGGCTAATCGTTGCCAGTTTCACCATTGGTTTGAGACCTGCTGACCCTATCAGTTTTAGTCTTTCCGTTACCGCAGGAGCAATGTTCTTTTTTGTGGTCTGTATCATCCAGGTCTACCTACATCCCCATCGTTCCTTGCGTTATGCTGTAGATGGCGGTTTGAAGACCATGGCCCAGCTGATCCGCTTAAAAATAGCTTGCTATGATGAACTGGCTTCACTTCCTAAAGCTTACAAGGAATTGAGTGCTTTACACACAAAATTAAGCGATCAATTGGAGGCTATCCGCTCCATTCTCCTTCGCGATAAAAAACTGCATTCGGAAGCTGACCAAGAGAGCAAAATATGGCTCGCCAAACTTTATCAATTAGTCGATCTCTATGAATTGTTGATGGCCATCGACAATGACTATGAACATATCCGAGAAACCTTAAAAGGTGGAAACACGCTGAAATTGATCCGTCAATCCTTATCCCTATTATCTAAGGAAACCAAAAGGTTGACCATTTCCAATAAAAAAATCAGGCTAAACAAATTCACCAAAAGATATAAATTGGAGGAACTTCTTTTGCAATTGGAAACTGAGGAGGCTGATGCTTCTCCAGAAAAGTGGGCCTTGATTTGTTCCATTAGCACCCAGTTAAGGCATGTTGCCGATATCTTGCAAAAGATTCAAGCCAAAGAGATCTATCAAGACATTACCTTGGTGGAAAGCAAGAATTACGCTGATTTCGTGGCTCCTAAAAGCAATATCAAAACGATCTTGCAGAACTTAAGCTTTAAGTCGCCTATATTCTCTTATGCGGTTAGGATGTCGGCGCTTTTAATGGCTGGAGGACTGATAGGCTATTTCCTTCCCGAATATCGCTATGCTTCCTGGATCCTGCTAACCATTATCTTGGTTGCAAGACCTAGTTATACCAATACCCAAAAAAGAAATTACGAACGTATTGTAGGTTCGGTTATCGGCATTGCAATCAGTTTATTATTGTTGGTTTATATTAAAAATGCTTGGGTACTGATTGCCATAGCTGCGTTTTGCCTATATCTATTCCTGCTCTTCAATAAACCTAATTATTTGGTCTGTGTGATTTTTATCACCATTACCATTTTGTTAGGTCAGCATATCCATGAAGGCAATATACAAGACCTATTAGGCAGTCGTTTTGCTTTCACCTTATTGGGATCGATTTTCGCAGTTCTAGGTTGTCTTGCAATTCCTATCAACCATTATCGAAGCGTCGAACAAAGTACCAATGCCATGCTCCAACATTTCAAATCTTATCTGCATAAAATTGAAGAGAGCTACCAAACCGGCAATTTGAGTTATTATGATTTGAGGCTCCTTAGGAAGTCTACCCAGGCTTCCTTAGCGCAATCCTACGATTCCCTTGATCAATTTGCCAAAGAACCCCTAAAAGGAAAATACCTTAAAGCGGATATAGCACATTTCCAAACCCTGGCTTACCGCATCAATGCCCTATTGGTTGGTTTGTCCGTAAATATGACAAAATTAGGTTTCACTTTGGAACCCGAGGTCATGGAAGAAAAAGTGCATTATATCAATAACATTATTTCAGAGGCTGAGGATCTTTCCAAGAAACTGGCAAAAGGCAAGAAGGAGAAAAACGGTAAAACAATTCAGCTGGAGGCTAGTAAGTAGGAGGTTGTTACTTTTGGAGCCCAAAAGTAAACAAAAAGCTTTTTATTCGCAGTGTCACCCTGATGGGTTTCCCGAAGGGTCTCTGAACTATCCAATCTTCATTTGAAATGGTTTTCTTTAATGATTAATTATCAGCACATATTGAAAACCCCTGGCGGGCAATGTCATTAAGTTAAGCTTTTTTGTGTAGTACTGACCTTCATCCGATTATCTCATCATGCGAAACTTCAAAATAAAAAACATCATGGTTTACACTGGTTTACAGTTCCTTAACCTTCGGTTAAGGATGACAAGATCTTAGGGAGAAGAACCGTACAGATTCTTCACGAATTGTTCAGAATCAAAGTGTACAAATTGGCATTCTTGTTCCTTGGGATAATTCCGCCTTGTTTTTTCTTAACTTAATGACATTGCCCAGCGGGGGTGGAATCTTTGTCGAAAAATTGGATTGTTTATCGGATAACCCCCAGAGGGGGTTAAATATTTTTCTATACCCTTTTCGTGTCACCCTAAGGCTCTGCCGAAGGGTCTCGGAACGCTCGGACCTTCAATTGAAATGGTTTTCTCATCTTGCGATTTCGAAATGACAAAATCTTCCTAAAAAATAAAAACAATAGATTCTTCGCTGTGCTCTGAATCCCTCTCAGGAGGCCTCCAATTCTGAACGATGAGTGAAGAATCTGTACATAAATGTCCCACAACCTGCTTGTCATTATCCATCGAAGATGGATGACCTGTACGCCAATACATAACAGTTTGTATAGTTCCGAGATCCTTCCTGAGTCAGGATGACCCCACGGTGGTTAACGTGGTTGAAAGGCTGTACGCCAATACATAACAGTTTGTATGGTTCCGAGATCCTTCATGCGTCAGGCTGACCCCAACGTGGTTAACGTGGTTGAAAGGCTGTACGCCAATACATAACAGTTTGTATAGATCCGAGATCCTTCCTGCGTCAGGATGACCCCAACGTGGTTAACGTGGTTGAAAGGCTGTACGCCAATACATAACAGTTTGTATAGTTCCGAGATCCTTCCTGCGTCAGGATGACCCCAACGTGGTTAACGTGGTTGAATGGTTGTACGCCAATACATAACAGTTTGTATAGTTCCGAGATCCTTCCTGCGTCAGGATGACCCCAACGTGGTTAACGTGGTTGAAGGCTGTACGCCAATACAATAATGCTTTGAATAGTTCCGAGATCCTTCCTGCGTCAGGATGACCCCCACGTGGTTAACGTGGTTGAAGGCTGTACGCCAATACAATAATGCTTTGAATAGTTCCGAGATGTTTCGTTCCTACCGATGACACGTTTGTTAAATCTGTGTTTCTAGGTATTTAGACCTATATTTCCTCTCCAGAAGAATATTTGTTATCCGCCATACATCCCCAGCGGGGATGAATTATTTTAGCATGGATGGTAAACAATAAAGGGGTAATGCAAAAACGATGTTCGATTAATCGAACATCGTTTTTGCGCGACTTCCAGGCTAACGTACCATGCCAGCTAAAATAATGGAACCTTAAAAGGGGTTCTATATTTAAAAAATAAAAGAGCTAATTTATTTTCATGACCAACATGCTGTCATCACCTTCCTATAAATTTAGTCCAAATTTTTTCTTCTCAGGCTGACCCCAACGTGGTTAACGTGGTTGAAGGCTGTTCGCCAATACATAACAATTTGTATAGTTCCGAGATCCTTCCTGCGTCAGGATGACGATGGAAAAGATAGCTTTTTTACGTCCTACTGCCCTAAAAGGGCAGAATTATTTTATGTTATACAAAAACGGAGTTCGATTTATTGAACTCCGTTTTTGCGCCTTCATCACCCCTTCTTTTTAGGCATAGGAGCCTTATTTTTTTCTAGGGTAGCCTTTAGCTCAGCCTTTAATTCTTCAGCGATCTTAGCCATTCCGACTTGCTGGATAATATTATGCTGTTCGCCTAAGTCCTGCTCAAGGTCATACAATTCATAACTATCATTCCTTAAGGACCAAACCAGCTTATATTTCCCTTTTCGGATTGCGGAGCGATAATTGAAACCATCGCCGTCTGATTTTGTCCATTTATTGGGAATATGAAAGATCAGGGCACGATCAGCTCTGCTTGTTTGTGGATTTTTAAGAAGGGCTAAATTACTGACACCATCAACTTGCTGTACGGTCTGTACTTTCTTGAGCTGAGCCATATCTAAAACGGTTGGAAAGATATCCTCTACTATTACAGGAACTCCAGAACGCTTATTTTTTACATCTTTATTTATGCCCTTTATGATTAAAGGAACTCGTATTCCGCCTTCGTAAATAGATCCCTTGCCCGAGCGTAATGGCTTATTATGGGTATGTGCAATTCCATCGCGAGGAGGTACGTTACTCAATCCGCCATTATCTGAAATAAAGATAATATAGGTATTGTCATTGATTTTATGTTGTTCTAAGAAGTCCATGACATCGCCAAGGCTTTTGTCCATGCTCTCAATCATGGAAGCGTATTTGGCTTCGTTCTGAGATAAGCCTTGATCTAAGTATTTCTGAAAATAACGTCGGTCTTCCATTAAGGGGTCATGCAGGGCATAATGGCAGAGGTTGAGAAAAAAGGGCGTTTTATGTTGGATTGGATAATCCAAACTCTTCAGGGCCTCACGGGTTAAGGCTTCGGTCAGGTTGATATCTTCACCAAAATACTCTTGCAAGTTCTCGATTCCATGGTAATCCTTGCCGGTGCGACCAAAATTTTCTTCCCCCCAATAACTTGCAGGTCTACCGGTAGAAGTTCCTGCGATATTGACCGTAAAACCTAAGGAATATGGGTTAGAACCAGGGGTTCCAGCTGAACCCCAATGTGCCTTTCCTGCTTGGATAGTGAAATAACCGTTGTCTTTTAAGATCTGCGGCAATGCATCCGCATAGATCGTGTGGGCAATATTTGGAATGGGGCTCATTCCATTATGGTTCCATTCAGGCTCTTCCATTTGTTCATCTTGGTTTCCTGTAGGATTGTCCTTAAAAGGAGCCGTCCAATTGGTCACATGATGTCGACTGGCATTCATACCGGTAATCAGGCTAACACGAGTTGGTGTGCAGACTGGCGTACTGTAAGCATCAGTGAATGACACTCCTTCTTGGGCTAGCCTTTCCATATTTGGCGTATGGTACTTCTTGTTAAAATCTGTTGCCTGATCGGCAAAGGGATATGATGTATCCTGCCAACCCATATCATCAACCATAAAGATGATAATATTAGGTTTTTTCTGTGCATGTGCTGAGCCAAAAGCAATTAATAAAAATAGAATGGTCAGTGTCTTTTTACTAAACATGTTTTCGGTAGATCGATTATTTATTTGTTATTCAAGTTAGATTAAGGAGAAGATAAGGATTATTAAAAGATTTTGCCCAAAATAATATGCAATTGACCTTGGTTATGCATCATTTATATATGAAAGCAATAACCTTTATTATCTTAAATTTCCTGACCTGTGTATGCTTTTCGCAAAGCCGATCTTTTATGGAAAATCTGGAGCATGAATTGAATCCAATTGTCCATCAAGTTCTTGAAAAAGATAGGAAACTTAAGCTAATTTTTAGGCTGGACAGTTTAAATGAAGTTCAATTCTACCAAAATAATGATAGAAATAAAGTAGACAGCCAACAGGTAAAATTGATTATGCAATCCAAAAAAGATTCATTAGCCAAAAACAAATTATATGAATTTTATTTCTTTAGGGATTCTATCAGTGATACAACATTTTCAAATTCTGAGATCGAGGAGGCAGGTTTCGGTGGAGTTTATGGTATTCCAGCCTCTTATCCTGGTGGAATCAATGCCTTTCTAAAAGTTTTGCATACGGAGTTTTCGGCCAATATGAATAAAGATCGAATAGATTATTACGATTGGAACAAAGCTATTTCTTTCATGGTTGACAAAAATGGCAAGTTGAAATTTATAGAGGACAATAATCTCATTAGCCTAGTTGATAGCACTAAAGTAAAGAAATGGCAACCAGCTATTCAATACGGGCGTCCTGTACCGCAATATTATACAACTGAGCCGATAAATAAAGAGAAGTTTCTTTTTGAGAATCAATATAGAATTCGGCTTTATAGTTATGATCTTTTATACCCTTCCTTTAAAGGTTATCCCATAATAATAAGTGATGATTTGATAGCAGAAGAAAATTTTCAAACCATTGTTTCCTTTGTAAATGCAAAGGGATTATTTGAACCTCACTTAATTAAAGGAACTACAAAAAATGCTACCGAACTAATAGATTTCATAAAATCTAATGGGATGGAACTTTCCAGTATTTTCTCCCACTTTCCTGGTCGCGTTTATGTTTATTACAAATAATATTGCTTTATGAGGATACAAATTTTAATGATTGTCTTTATGCTTGGCATGAGCCAGGTTTTTTCGCAGGATCAGCAAGCAGCTGAAAGATTACAAGCAAAGTTTGAAAAATTGATATCAAAAGGCATAAAACCTGACAGTACGGCTTCTATTGTAATTCTAACGGATTCCAATAAATCATATGAAGCCTCCGTTTCTCCAAATATTCACAGCTATCAGCTGGGGATTATTACAGGTATTGATTCTATAAAATCTGACCTTGAAAAAAACTATTTATACTCCTATCATTTTTACAAGGATTCAATAAGAAATAAGGTTTATGTCAAATATGGCACTGAACAATTATATGTGTTTGGAGAATATAACGCTCTAGCCAGTTATCCAGGTGGAATTAATGAATTTAAAAAAATAATTTTTGCTATGATGGAGGAAAACATGGATAGCAGCAAATTAGACCAGTACGACTGGGGGCAAAAAATCCAGTTCAAGATAAAATCATCGGGAGAAATGATTTTTATGAACAAGAATAATCTTGCCGATTTGATAGACCTTAAAAAATTAAGAAAATGGCATCCCTCTATAGAATCGGGTTATCTTGTAACTGAATATTTTGAAACCGATACATTATTTAAAGAAGATTTCTTAAAAACAAAAGCCTTTGATTTTGAGGTTAACAGAATCGCATATTTTTCCATTGACCCCCAGAATCAAGAGGTCAAGGCTAGCAAAGAAAAACCTGATTTGTCTGAACATAAAATTGTTCTTTCCTACATTTTCTTATACGATGAATTTTTGGATCCAATCATACTAAAAGGAGAATCCAAGGCAAGCCAAGAATTAATAGATTTTTTGGCGCTGAAAGATTATAATTTTGATAATAAGCTTTATAGTGAATATCCGGTTACAGTTTATATTTATCAAGAATAAAGAGTTTATTGAGTCTGAGAGGTTAATAGCAGCCTAGCTAAAGATTGTTATTATTCTTTTTGCTAGGCCCCTCTATTTCAGCTTGGGGCGCAGGACTTTTCCTGTTATCTGCATCACCGGTAACTTATCCTTACTAAAATCAACTGTTGCGATGTACATCGCTCGTGGATGAATCTTTTCTTTGGAATGATGGGCATGGAACACAATCCGTAATTTCCCTTCTTTATCCCGAAACATCGCACTATGCCCTACCCCTACTAAGTCTTCAGGCATCTGGAAGATGGGATTTTTATCATACTTTGTCCACGGTCCTTCGACAGATTTGGAAGTTGCAAAACCGATTCCGTAATGTTGACTTTCATAACTATTGGCAGAATAAGTCATGTAATATAGTCCTTTATGTTGAATTACAAATGAGCCTTCATTTACCCTTGGCCAAACGGTCTCCCAGTCTTGGGAAACATGGATACAGGGTTTCATGCTATTGGTATCAATGGTAATCAGGTCATCTTGGAGCTTAGCCACCCAAATGTTCAGGCCATCATTGAAGCGATCGAAATATAAATAGGGTTTTCCATCGGAATCGATAAAAAGGGAATTGTCAATTGCTTTTTCATTGGGCAGCATGGGAGCCTTTTTTTCTTGGACAAAGGGTCCCAAAGGGGAATCGGAACTTGCGACACAGATATGCTCATTAGCAGAGTAATACATGAAGAATTTCTTCTTTTCCTTGATGTAATATACCTCTGGTGCCCAAAACCATTTACCGCCCCAGGAATCCTCTGATTTGAGGGCAAGACTAGACTCTTGGGTCCATTCCTTTAGATCATTTGAGGTATAGACTTGAATGCCATTCGCAGCATTGGTGCCGTAGGCATAATAGGTTCCTTGGTGAAGCATAATGAATGGGTCTCCCAAAGGCACTAATTTTTCTTGGGCTTGGGAACCAATAGCCATAAGAAGAATAAAAACTAGGAGGTAAATTCTTTTCATATTGGTAGGTATAGGTGTTTTTGCAAGTTTAAGTTACAAAATAAAATCTAATACAATCTAACAGGCCATATAATCATAATTTAATCGAAAATCAACAATAGAAAGAAAAACCGGTATCCATAATCGGTAATAAATGTAAAATTGATATGTATTTACGGGAAACCGTAATGTAAAATTCAATTTAATATCTACATTCGCCCTATCACACTAACATCATGGAAACCACAGACTTTAACGTTTGGCTAAACCAAAATGTTAAACTATCTAACATTAACCAGGTTTGGACCTTGTATCATGCTGTAAGAACTGAAAGCAATGAGTTTTATTCCTTCTCTATAATGCGTGATGAGGAAAGATTATTAGTTAAATGCTCGAAGAGCCAAAATACGCTGATAATTGAAAATGACGAATTGAAACACAGGTTCTTGCATACGCTAGAGTATCCTTTTTTGTATCAAGGGGGAATTGATACAGCGAAGGAACTGAGCAGAGATTTAGCCTAAATATTGGGCTAACAGGGTATTATTTATATAATAAGGCAGTCGTAATGTCTACTCAAAACGACTGCCTTAAAGATCTTTTTTTTCCAATAAACCCTTAATCGAAGTCAAAAAAATCAGATAAGAAGGATTTCTTCTTCCGCGGATATTTCTGGTTTTGGCCACGATAATCCCGATGGTCTCGATGGTCTCTGTCATAACGATCGTCACGGTATTCTTCGCGCTGGACATGTTGATAGGAATTTTGACGATCATAGTCTTGAGTTTCTCTTGGATCCCTAGCTTGGGTTTGGTTGGAGGCATAATCCATTAGCTTATCCAATTCACCTTTATCCAACCACACACCCCGACAATTAGGACAATAATCTATCTCGACTTGATGGCGTTCTGTCATCAATAATATTTCATTACAATTTGGACATTTCATAGCTTTTATTTTTCGATGTTCTCATAAAATAGAAAATAATGATGGGTTTTGGGGTCAAAAGACCTGTTTTTTGACATTTTTTAACAGGATTTTCATTAGTGGAAAGGAATTAGATAAACGGATGACTAGAATAAATAAAAAACCCATCTCAAGGGAATGAGATGGGCTGAACCTATATTTAACTTTAACTAATAACCAGGATTTTGCTTAAGATTTGGGTTCTTGGTAATCTCTGCATTTGGAATTGGGAAAAGGGTTCTTGACTGTGCATTCGTATGTGGTTTATGGTTAAACCATGATTTAGACTGAAACACCCCGAAGCGGATAATATCTTGTCTCCTTCTTGCCTCAGCAGCGAATTCCCAGCCCAGCTCATCTAGAAATCTTCCATACTTTACATCTGCTCCCCCATTTGCTCCAGAAACCGTATTGTTCTTTTCTTGCCAGCCATAATTGTAATTACTGCCCAATAACAATTGGGCACCGGTAACCTGGGCTTTAGCAGGATTATCCTTAAAGGATCTGGCTCGAACTTGGCTCACTAAAACTGCGGCTTCGTTGGCTTTATTGGTCCTAAGCAAAGCTTCTGCCTTCATCATCAAGACATCGGCATAGCGAAACATCGGATAATCATTATCCAAATTATTGGTAGCACCCTGTTTAATCGCATATTTCCCGATTCTAAACCCTGCATTTGAAGCCGCTACTGTTCCATCTCCTCCAATTCCAGGTACTTGTTTCACATAGTTGATTACTTCAGCTCCGGTGCTGGCATTCAATTGAGGTCCTTGGATCCAAGTGTCATACAAGCGAGTATCATCCTTGTCATAAGAATCGATAAACTGTGGCACGGCACAGTTACCGCCCCATGGCCCTGCAGCCATGCCATAAACTAGCCTACTCAATGGATCTAAGGTTTTCATGTGGATTTGATTCCCGAACCCATAGACTTCATCATAAGGCACAGAAAAGATTATTTCAGGTGAGTTTTGGTTAGTATGGGAGAATACATTCTTGTAATCATCGTCCAGCCTATATTCATTGCTCGCGATAATATCATTGGTTTCCTTGATGACTTTATCCCATTGCGCTACTCCAGTGTAAACCTCTGCATTCAGATAGACCTTGGCCAACAAGGTTTTTGCAGCCCAAATATTGATCCGGCCATACATTGAGCTGACCTCTTCAGAAAGCATAGGGATGACCTCTTCCAATTCCTTGATCACGAAATCATACAATTCCTTTCTGGTCTTTTGTTGGGGCAGGCTATCATCTCGGTAGTCGGTCACAATAGGAACATTGCCATGGTTGTCCAGCAAAAGGTAATAAGCAAGCGCACGAGTGGCACGCAATTCTGCAATAGCATCTTTTCCGGTCTCTTCAGGCAAGGCCAATAGGCCATCTTCAATCTGCATGATAACCATATTGACCTTGGTAATGGTTGCGTAGGCTTGATTCCAGGTATTATATGGTTGCCATTGTTCGGTGGTCCACATGTGCTGGTGCATTCTTCTATAGGTTCCGCCATCATCCCAGCCGTTTGGACGGACTGGCGTGATGATATGGTCGGCACTTTCCTCTTGCAGGTCAAAATAGCCCTGCCAACCAAACATCAATGATCTGAATGAACTATAGGTAGGTGCCACAATAAAGGGAAGATCCCTTTCTTTTGGGTCCACGGTGCTACCTAAAACTTCTGAATATACTTCCTCATTTAAATCGGTACAGGCATTGAATGTCATGATCGAACCGAATAAACCACTGAGTAGCAATATGTTTTTTAATTTTAAATTCTTCATTTTGATTTAGTTTAATTGATACAAACTATGAATGTGATTCATGGTAATCTTAGAATTTAACATTCAATCCGATGGTATAGGTCCGCGTAGTTGGATATCGGTCCCTATGCTCAATTCCTGGTGCAAACTGAAATTCTCCTTCATAACTTGTTGCCTCAGGATCTAACCCCTTGTATTTGGTAAAAGTGACTAAGTTCAAGCCAGAAACATAAATCCGTAGGTTACTGATTCCCTTGATCAACTGAGGGTTGAAGGTATAGCCCAAGGTTAGATTATCAAGTTTGAAATAATCTGCATCTTCGATGTAATGCGAAACATATACTAAATCATTGTTCAATAATTTGCCATCGATTGGGTCGTATGCTGTTTTCAGGACATTGTATGCTTTGTTGACTGGATTTTCATAATACATCCTTGGCATATTAAGGATTTGGTGTCCGAAGGCGCCTCTCCAGTTGATGGTTAGATCAATATTTTTGTATTGGAAATTGTTGTTCCATCCTAAATTGAAGTCAGGAATCCCGTTTCCATAATATTGCCTATCCTCTACACTGGCATCCTGGATTGGAATAATCTCTCCATTTTGAGATTCCACCAACCATTTTCCATCTTCATCCAAACCAACAGTTTTCCATACATAGAAATCACCAATGCTACGGCCAACCTCCACACGATGAGTAAAGGTTTGGATAGGCTCACCAGTATAACCGGCATCAAAAAACTCTTGCGTTACACCAAATCTATCGTTGGATAGGTTGATCAATTTATTTTTATTGGTAGAGAAAACAACTCCCGTTTTCCATTGCACTCCGCCTGCTTTGTTCAACACATCTGCATTAACCAAGGCTTCGAAACCGCTATTGCTCATTTCGCCGGCATTGATAAACATGGTGGATGTCAAATACGGAGGTACAGGAACTTCGAACCAGTACAATAGGTCTTTTACCCTTCTGTTGTAATAATCCAAGGAACCGTAGATTCGGTTGTTCGCCAAACTATAATCGACTCCGACATTAAATTCATTCTTTCTTTCCCATCTTAGGTCTGGATTGAAGTTTCGAGCAGGAACGAATCCTGGTACCCATTTGCCATTGATATAAGCCCCTTGATCGAAGGTATAATTATAGCTGATTTGCGAGTTGTATGGAGAACCAGCAATGGTACCTGTTACCCCATAACCTGCTCTCAGTTTAAGCTGGTTAATAGCGGTTTGATCCATTAAGAAATCCTCTTTTGCCATATCCCAACCTACGGAAACCGCTGGGAAATTACCCCATTTGTTATTCTCTCCGAAGGTACTGGACCCTTCTCTTCTCAAACTCAACATGGCCATGTATTTCTCTTTATAGTTATAGGTCAATCTTCCGAAAAAGCCCACTAAAGTAGATTCTTGTTTATAACTATCCATGGTTGCCAGACCTTCTTTTAATGCCATTCCAGATTCCAATGAGTTATAGCTGTATTGGTCGGTTGGGAAATTGAAGTTGTAGGCACTGAAGTTTTCGAAAGTATTGCGTTGCCAGCTATATCCACCTAGAACTGCGAAATTATGGTCTCCAAAAGATTTATTGAAGTTTCCGGTCAGTTCCATAAGATTTTCGACCCCCGCTTGGGTAAATCGGCTAGCTGTCCCATTTAGGTTGTTTTTGGTTGTATTGACATGATTGAAAGAGGTCGATGTACCTGTTAGATCATTATCCTGCACCCTCGAAAACATGGCCTTGAAACTCAAGGACTCGATGGGTCTATAGTCTAAGGAACCGTTCATTCTGGTTTCTCTAAAGATCCTATCATTCACAGTTTCATTAATCATCCCCAAGGGATTATCATACATATAAGCATTGTTTTCTTGCCATTTTCCTTCATCATTATAAATCCTATCCGTAGGATTTCTGATCAAGGCTTGCCTCCACATATAATTAGAACTTCCCCCTTGCAATGCCTTGATGCTATTGCTGATAATCTGGATTCTGCTTCTCAGTTTTCCATCAAACATTTCATGGTTTAAATCGGCTCTGGCATTTAATCGCTGTTGACCACTTTTTAATAAGACTCCATTCCAATCACGGAAATTGACTGTTCCAGTGAAGTTCGTTCTGGCGTTGCCACCGAACAAGGAAAGATTATGATTATGTGAGAATGGATTTTGTGTCACTTCATCTACCCAATTGGTGCTATGGCCTAAATCGGTATAATTTTGACCTTCAGCGATCAACCTTCTATAATCATCTGCATTCATCAATTCAGGCACCCTAAATAAGGTCTGAAGCGATGCGTAATTGTTATACTCTATCGTTGTCCTTCCATCTGTAGAACGGTTCTGTTTGGTAGTGATAAAAATAACCCCTCCCGTAGCACGCGTACCGTAAATCGCGGCTGCAGATCCATCTTTCATGACATCGACCGATTCGATATCTTCTGGAGCAACCGAATTAAAGTCGCCGGGTACTCCATCAATAATAACAAGTGGATTTACTGCCCCTTGAATGGAGTTCAGCCCTCTTAAATTGATTTGCGTAGAACCATTTGGATCACCGCTCGGCGTCGTGATTCGCAAGCCAGCTACTTTCCCTTGGATTAATTGACCGGCATCCTTTACGGCTCCTTGGTTAAAGCTTTCGGATTTGACACTAGCCACCGAACCCGTCGTTTCCCCTTTTCTTTGCGTACCATATCCTACAACTACAATCTGTTCAAGATTTTCTTCAGATTCAATCAACACGACCTTCAAAGAAGTTTGATTCGTCAAGGTGATTTGCTGGGTTGCAAACCCTAAGGAATTAATAGTCAAATTAGTTCCTGGAACATATTCGAATGAAAATGAGCCATTTTCATCGGTCATATATTTTTGGTTAGAGTTGCTTAGAGAAATTGTCACTCCCGATAATTTCTCTCCTGTCGTATTTACTACTTCCCCGTTTAATTGGATTTTATTTTGGGCAAATAAAACCTGAATACAAGAAAATAGGATGACGAGCATAATATTTGGTTTCTTCATAATGGTTAAATGTATTTTAGACAATTAATCCGAAGATAGTAAGGAAAGGTCTTCCACATGAGGCATATTTTACCTAGTATTTATCAATTTTTAACCGTAATACCAATAATTCTGAATATTAGAATAATAGGAATAGATTTTTCACATCATTCTGCCAATCAATCAATTAGAGAATAAGCTTATAATATAAAAATGAAAGTTTTCGTTTGAAAGGAAAAAATGGAGAGATCTGGGCAATATTATTAAGTTAAGCAACTCAATTAGATTCAACGTTACTTTTGGAGCCCAAAAGTAACCAAAAACCTTCGGCCCATTTAAGGTGGCTTTTCGCACTGCTCTTCGCACATGAAAAGAATGCCTTGTTGTCGGGAATATCTTTCAATAGATCATCCCTTTTGATGGGATGACCTTTTGAAAGCATTCCAAGGCCAATCCCATCGCACAGGGCATCGGCATTCTATCCATTTTTCCGCCACTGGAAATGTGCCGCGGGCTAAAGAACTTCCTACGGAAGGATTGATGTTTGTTGAGCTAACCCCTACAAGATTGTGACCTCGACCTAGAAAAATGAATTGATTAAGGAGAAAACCTCAACATAAAAAACTCTAACTTATTGGAATTGGGATCTGGTATGATGTAGAAACAAAAAGGTCGCTAATAATATAGCGACCTTTTCAGCTTAATTTATTTTAACTTTTATGTGTATTTTTTTATTCAGCAACAGCTTCATAAACCATTAATGCAGCAGCTAAATCTTCGATTGCTAATCCAGCAGATTTAAACAAGGTAATTTCCTTCTCGTTCTTCCTTGCCAATTTATTTGCTTTGCACAGTTCTACAAGATCGGCTTGGACGTCTTTAGGATCCAATAAGCCCGAAGCAATTGGGATGGCAAGTTCACCGGTTTCATGAAGAGCTCCTTCTCTAGAATCTACATAGATGGTACTTCTTCGGATCACTTCATCATCAGCTTCTCTGGTTTTTGGCGTATGGGAACCAATTAAATCCAAGTGGACACCAGGTTTTAACCATTCACCTTTGATGATAGGTTCCTTAGAAAGCGTTGCACTGGAAATTACGTCGGCTTTTTGGATGGCTGCCTGTAGATCATTTGCTAAAGATACATTGGTAAAACCTTGTTGCTTCAAACTATCCAGCAATGCCTGAGCTTTATCGCTATTTCTTGCCCAAACTTCTATATGCTTATAGTTCCTGACCGACGAATGAGCTTGCGCTAAATGATAGGCTACACTCCCACTTCCGATTACCAGTAGATTCTCTGCATTTTCTCTGGCTAGATACTTTGCTGCCAAAGCTGAGGCACAGGCCGTCCTCACAGAAGTTAGCTTAGTAGCATCCATCTGCGCCAATGGCACGCCTGTTTCAGCATTGAACAAGGTATATAAGGCATGAATGGCTGGCAAATGTTGCTCAGCGTTTTTCGGTGCCACAATCACTTGCTTGCAGCCTAAATATTTGTCAGTCCATGCAGGCATCAGGATCAATGCATTTTCTGCAGAATCAGGGGTATTATAAAAATGATGATGTCGAACCGGCATAGTAAATTTGGAAATAAAGATCTTATATAATGCCTCCAACATCTTATCATAATTCAATACTTGATCTATTGTTTCATTGTCAATCGTTCTCATCATTTCTTTCTGTTTTTATAAATTATTTGAGATTAAATATTATCAATATAAGTTCCAAGCAGGAGGTTCCACTCCGAGTAGATTCTTCACGAAGAAGTCTCTCCTTTTCTTATCGCCATAATCACCACCCGAAGAATGCCCCATTCCCGGTACCATGATCAATTCATGTTCCTTGCCATTTTTGATCAACTGGTTGACTAACTGATAGGTGGAAGCAGGATCTACGTTATCATCGAGTTCTCCGACAATCAACATCAACTTTCCTTCAAGGCGATAGGCATTTTCTATATTCGAACATTCGGCATATTGTGGTCCAATAGGCCAGCCCATCCATTGTTCATTCCACCAAATCTTGTCCATTCGATTATCATGACAGCCGCAAGAGGAAACCGCAACCTTATAAAATTCAGGATGGAACAATACAGCGCCAGTTGAGGACTGCCCTCCCGCTGAGGTTCCATAGATACCCACCTTATCGATATCCATGTATGGATATTTCTGGGCAGCAGCTTTCATCCAAGCAATCCGATCTGGAAAACCAGCGTCTTTCAAATTCTTCCAAGCTACGTCATGAAATGCTTTGGAGCGGTTAGAAGTTCCCATTCCATCGATCTGCACGACAATAAAGCCTAATTCTGCCAGTTCATACATGCCAGATAAGCCTGAAGTGAAAGATTTCGGAACAAAGGAGCTATGTGGACCTGCGTAGATGTATTCTATAATAGGGTGTTTTTTATTGGGATCAAAATTATTCGGCCTGATAATAATACCCCAGATATCGGTCTTACCATCTCTACCTGCTGTTGAAAACACTTCAGGTGCTTTCCAGCCGCTAGCAGTCAAGTCGGATAGGTCAGCGGATTCTAGATCCAGTTCGACCTTTCCTGTTTTTGCATCTCGCAATACTGCTTTTGGAGCTTGATCAACCAAGGAATAGACATCGATAAACTTAGAGAAATCTTTGTTAAAATATCCTTGATGGTTGGCGACCTCAGGACTCAACTCTTTTAATCCATTACCATCCAAACCAATCGTATAATATCGTACTAGATAAGGATCCTCATTTTTATTTCTACCACTGCCCTCAAATATGATTTTGCGGTCAGCTTCATTGACATTGATCACTTTCCGAACGACCCAATCCCCTTTAGTAATCTGGTTCTTCACTTTGCCAGTTTTGGCATCAATTAAATATAGATGGTTCCAGCCATCGCGTTCGGAAGTCCAAACGATTTCATTGCTCTTTTCGAGATCCTTTCTGTATTTCTTGCCGCTATAATCAATAAAAGTTTTGCTTGTTTCAGAAATTATGGGCTTTGTTTGGCCAGTTACAGCGTCCAACTCCAAGATATCATAGCGTTGGTGACCGCGCTGGTTGTATTCAAAAGTGATGGCGTTATTATCTGGTCTCCAGCGAATATTATAAACCGAAAACTGGTTTTCAACTTGCTTAGGATCAACCTCCACAACTTGGCCAGATTCTACATTTACGATGACTGGATAATATTGTGAAAGTGCATCTCCAGGCTTTGCATAATCTCTGTACTGCAGTTTTGGTTGCAATTGATCGGTTGGCGATGATTCTAACAAGGTTAATTGACGAACCTCAGCCTTTCTGACTTTGCTGCTGCTCAGTTTTTTGGAATCAGCAGACCAATCAAGTCTAGCGGAATAATACAAGCCAGGACTACCATCAAAGGTCATTTGCTTTTCACTTTTCAGATCAGCTTTCTTTCTGACATAGATATTGTTGTTTTTGATATAAGCCAGATAAACCTTGTCCGGCGACTCAATAGGCTCCCCTTTGCTATCATCCCATTTTTGTCCCCAATATCCAGATCCTCTTTCATTATCATTCAATTCCTTCTGGATAGAAAGTTTATTCTCCGATACATTCCAGCGCCAAACCTTCTTCTTCTCCGTAAACTCGATTTCATTGTTGTTGATCGGTTTTAAACCAACAAACCAACTGTTATTTAAGGGTACTGTTTCAGAAAGGAGCTTAGACATCTGTTCAGACATGGCTTCAAGATCAATGATCTTTTTGCTCTTTGCTTGCGCATCAACTAAAACCAGGATGCTCTTGTTGTCCTTCTGTTTCAGTTTGTAGACGAAAGACCCGCCATCTTCAGCCCAAGTGATTTGCTGAGGGATATTATAGATCTTTCCAAAATTGTTTCGAACCTCCTTTGCTCGTTTATAATCATCCAAGGTTCCTTGTGCATAGCTGGAAACTTGAAGAATAAACAGCAAAAAAGCAGTAATTCTCAATTTCATAGTGACGATTTTTTAGACTTAACAATAAAATAAATCGGTATGCCCAATAATGTAATAATTATTCCCGGCCAAGTAAACTGTGGTTTGTAAAAGACAAGTAACAATATAAAGGATATTCCCAGCAGGATATAAATTGCCGGAATAATAGGATATCCCAAGGCTTTATAGGGCCTTGGTAAATCCGGTCTGTTTTTTCTTAAAATAAATATCCCAATAATGCAGAGCACGTAGAAAATCACGACGACACAGGTTATCATATCCAAAAGGTCGCCATACTTCCCAGTTAGACACCAAACACAAGCTATAATTCCCTGAAGCCATAGCGCGTAACTCGGTACTGCATGTTTGTTTAGCTCTTTGGTTTTTTTGAAGAACAGGCCATCTTTTGCCATGGAATAATAGATTCTAGCACCTGCCATGATCAGTCCATTATTGCAACCGAATGTACTCACCATAATCATAATGGCAAGGACAGTGATCCCGATTGGTCCAAATATTTCTTGAGCGGCAACCATCGCTACCCTATCTTTAGGGGCGCTAGCCATTTCCTCCATTTGGAGGACTCCTGTATACATTAAATTGGTCAGCAGGTAGATTACCGTTACGATGATAGTCCCTAATGCTAAGCTTAAGCCGATATTACGCTGCGGATTTTTGATCTCGCCAGCCACAGCAGATGAGGAATGCCAGGAGTCACTGCTGAACAATGCACCCACCAAACCAGCTGAAATAGCCCCTAAACCAGCTAAAAAGGTATAGTCGCTTTTGCCACCATCCACAGCCAAACGGCTGAGGTTCCAAGTATCGGCGCTGTTCCAATTGTGATTCCAGACTTCAAGGTCAAAGGCTGCAAATCCAAACAACACTGCCAATACCAAACTTAATATCTTGATTAGGGTCAATGTTGTCTGCACTACTTTCCCATTCTGTACCCCTAAGGTATTGATAAAGGTAAGCAGCAAAATAACGGCAATTGCCAGCACCTGCGCCGATGATATATGATAGGTCCCAATGGTCAGCAAATAGACATCCTCGTCCAAACTTGGGAACAAATAGGCGGTAAACTTTGCAAATGCCACGCCTACAGCGGCAATGGTAGCCGTTTGGATAACAGCGAAAAAAGTCCATCCAAAGGTAAAACTGACCACAGGTCCATAAGCTTCTTTAAGATAAACATATTGACCGCCGGCTTTCGGAAACATCGAGCTTAATTCCCCGTAGCTCAATGCCGCTGCTAAAGTCATAAATCCGGATATCGCCCAGACGATCATCAACCATCCCGCTGAACCCGTATTTCTAGCGATGTCGGAGGAAACAATGAAAATACCGGATCCAATCATACTGCCAGCCACCAACATGGTCGCATCCAATAGACCTAATGACTTCTTAAATTCTTGTTTATTTTCTTCCATAATTTAGGCTGCTGGATTAAAACTTATAGAATTTCCAAGAAGACTGATGATCAGGGTCGAGGTTTTGATTGGTCAAAATCGCCCTCAGCATCTCCATTGGCATATAGTTCTCCTTGATCACTCGATCATGGAATTCCTTATAGGTCATTTTACCAGATCCTACCATTTCATCGCTGATGCTCAACAACTGTAATCCACCGATCATATAGGCCAATTGGTACAGAGGATCATAAGAACCTTCAAAGGATCTTTTAACTTCCCCATGTGCATTCGCAGGTTCATGCCCAACCTGGTCCACCAAATAATCTATACATTGCTGTGGAGTCCATTCTCCGATATGGAATTTGATGCTGAAGGTAATCCTTGCACAACGGTGCATTCTCCAAAATAGCATCCCGATCCTTTCTTCAGGTGTTTTTGGGAATCCCATCCTATACAATAAAAGCTCCCAATATAAGGTCCAGCCTTCCGTCCAAAATGGTGTATTGAAATTCTGTTCTCTATAGGGTTTATGGCGTCGATTCATAAAGTATTGCAAATGATGGCCAGGAATCAACTCATGCTGAACCGTTCCTAATGAGAAATGAGGGTTATTTCCGCGCATGCTCATCATTTTCTGGTCGTAAGTCATGGTATTGGTCGGATAAGAAATACTGATTTCACGACCTCCTGTAAAGAATGGATTGACCAATTGACGTTCTGGCGTCATCATGATCATTCCCCAAGTTTCATCCGCCAATGGCGGAATATCGATCAATTGCTTTTCATTGATAAAGTTCATCGCCTTATCGTATAGCTCATTGATCAATTCGGGTTGCTTTCCTTCGGGGACATAAGAATTTTTTACCTTTTCCTGTGCTTTCTTCCAATCTTCGCCAAAGCCCATTTCTTTCGACGCCTTTAAAAGCTCGGAAACACACCATTGCCATTCCTTATCAGCAATTTTCAAGAGTTCATCCGCATTGTAGGAAATCATTTCATCCTTCAGCATTTTATTCAATACATCTTTTCCAACGCGTTTGCCAGCGATATTGCTACCATCATCAAATGGCTTCAAATCTGTTTTTGCAGCAATCAGTTCCTTGTACTCTTTCAGCTTTTCTTGCAATCTATCATGCGATTTAGGAACCCACCAGGTAAACATAGGTTCATAGCCATTGTAGAAATCAAAAGAGCTTTCCAATCTTAATTTTAAAGAGGCTATGATGTTCTCTAGGTACTCCACATCGGCAGAAGGAATGGATTTGACCCCTTCCAGTTTTTTAATCTCTTGATCTACTTGAGCCGATGCCTTTTCAAAAGTTGTTGCCACTTCTTTGGCATCAACAGCTCCACCGCGTCGCCTCTTTTTCTCAAATTCAAGGATACTGTCTGCAAAGGGCAGATAGTTCTTCACACGGTTATAAGCGGATTGATTGGATTTTAGGTCCTCAATATTCTTTTTGATTTTTCTGTTCAGTAAGATATAATCAACCTGACCATTGGTATTGAGTTTTTTATAGTCAAATTGTTTCATTTTCTTTTCATACTCCTGATCAAGGAGAAGCAGTCGATCCATTTGTTCCGGAGAGGCTGCTGCATACTGAAATCCCCAGCCCTTTGGCATCGGACCATAAAAATAGTTGATGGCCTGCAGGTCATTTCGGTATTGTATGATATAAGGTTCGATGGGTGTGGTATGATCGTATAAGCCACTTTCTTGAGCATTTGATGTCGCACTGGTCATAGCGATAATTCCAATTCCAATAAATGATTTAAGGTTAATTTTTTTCTGGTTTTTCATAATCATAATTTAGGTAGGTTTAATTCCTATTGGAATCGATCCGGGTTAAAACCCGATATGTTCGACGCTGTCTTTTCATTGGACAGGATCTTTGCAATGCTTTGTCCAAAGGCTGGCCCTAAACTCAAGCCCATCATGCCCCCTCCTCCGGCTATACTGACATTGCTATATTTTTTGGTTCTTCCTAAATAAGGGAGCCCATCTGGCGAACATGGTCTATAACCAAACCAAATATCCTGAGGATAGTCAATTTGGATATCTGGATAATATTTTGGAATAGATTCCACAATTCCTTTGACCCTGTTTGCATAGATTTTATCATTGGCTGGCCCCAGTTCCATCGTGCCACTAAATCGAATCTGATTGTTCATCGGAGTCACCGCAACGCGAGCCTCCAATAAAAGCGAAGCATGGTTCATGGACGTTCCTTCCTCAGGGTTATACATAAAGGAATAACCCTTCCCTGGCATCAACGGTAATTTCAGGTTTAGTTTCGAGCCAATCTTTCCTAATGCTGCACCTCCAGTAACAACAAACTCATCGCCTTGAAAATTACCCTTGTTGGTTACCGCTGATTTGATCTTATTTCCTGTCGCTTCAAAACCGTTTACCTCTGTATCATAATGGAATTCCACTCCATTATTCAGCAGGAAAGTAGTCAATTCCTGCATTAATTTAGGCGGATACATAATGCCATCGCATTTATACAAAACAGCTCCCAAAGTATCAATCTTCAGGTTGGGTTCTAATTCCTGCACGCCATTCCGATCTAATACTTGAGTATCCAATCCTAGACGATTGGCCTTTTCCGATAATTCTATTTCCTCGTGTTCAACTTCTTTCGACTTGTACAGCATTAAAATACCGTTCTGCCTCAATTCGAAATCAAAACCTTCTTCTGCAGCCAGCTGATCATACAGCTTGCTACTCGCCAAGTTCAGATCTCGGATAGCTTCTGCATTCCTTTCCACATGCTTTTCGTTAGCATGTTTAAGGAACTTTAATCCCCAATCGATCAAACCTAGGTTCAAAGATGGCCTAACATAAAAAGGGCTTTTACTGTTCAGCATCCATTTTACTCCCTGGGCGACTATTCCTGGCGCTGCTAGAGGTGTAAAATGACTGGGAACGATCATGCCCGCATTCCCATAGGAACAATTGTTCTTGCCATTGTCCTTCTCCAAGACAGTGATCTGCCAACCATCTTTTAATAAATAATATGCTGAGGATAGACCTGCAATCCCAGCTCCAATAATAACTACATTTCCTTTATGGTTTTTTGACACCTTATTCTATTGTTATTGTGAATTACATAACTTGAAATCCTTCTTTATACGGGTCAATATCATCTATGATGATTTGACTATATCCCGTAATGATTGCCCATCCTTCTACCGATGGAACGATTGCCGCCTGTCCTGCCAATTGGGTTTCTTCCTCAATGCGGCCAATAAACTGCGAGCCTATATAACTTTCATGCACAAACTCATCACCTGGCTTTAATTTACCTTTTGCATACCATTGCGCCATCCGAGCAGAGGTACCTGTGCCGCAAGGCGAACGGTCAAGGGCATTCTCACCAACCAATACGGCATTTCTTCCCGTAGAATTCTCTTTGGTCGGCTTGCCAGTCCACTGAATATGGCTCAAGCCATAGATGTTTTCATTCTCTGGATGGATAAATTCATATTTTTCGTTCAATAGGGAACGAATCAACTTTCCATAATGGATCAATTGGCTTGCAGAGAAATCACTGATATCCCTGAAGTTCTTCTGCGGATCTACAATGGCATAGAAATTACCCCCATAGGCAACATCCGCAACGATTTCTCCCAAATCAGGGCAGTCTACGGTCAATTCTGATTTATATAAAAAGGATTTCACATTGGTCAACTTTACGGTCTTGACCTTCGGTCCTTCTTGAACATAATCGATCAAAATCAAACCTGCTGGTGTTTCTAGCCTAAGTTTTCCCGGCACTTTAGGAATTACCAATCCTTCTTCGATGGCAATAGTCACCGTTCCGATGGTACCATGTCCACACATTGGCAAACAACCACTGGTTTCAATATAGAGAACCCCGGTGTCGTTATTAGGATCAATTGGCGGATACAGAATGCTGCCACTCATCATATCATGGCCACGAGGTTCAAACATCAAACCTTTTCTGATCCAATCATATTCTTCCATAAAGTGGAGTCTGCGTTCCATCATGGAATTCCCCCTTAAATATGGACCTCCTCCAGCGACCAAACGCACTGGGCATCCGCAGGTATGGGAATCAATACAAAAAAATGTTTTCTTCATCTATTTATTGGTTTGGATTAATGGAATCCTTTGTACTCGTTCCGTCTACCAGTCGACTGATCGCAAGGGGATTACCGTTTTTCAATTCAGCTGGCAGAAACTGATCTGGCCAATTCTGAAATGCCAATGGACGTAAAAACCGCTTGATGGAATCAGGCCCAACGGATGTAAACCTCGGATCGGTACTTGAAGGGAAAGGTCCGCCATGCTGCATAGCATAAACCACCTCAACCCCAGTAGGCATACCATTGAACAAGAGCCTTCCAGCCTTATCTTTTATGATGTTAAATATCGTCTTATTTTCTTCTGCATCTTTCTCCGTTCCTGCAAAAGTGATTGTCAATTGTCCTTTTAGGTTCTGGGCAATCTTCTCTACCTCAGAAATGGAATCTGCTTCAATCAAAAGTCCAAAAGGTCCAAAGACCTCCTCAGCCAAAACTTCATTAGTAAGGAAATTTGCAGCTGAAGTCAAAGCTACCCTCGGTCTCCCTTGGCCAGACTCTGCAATAGATTTAGACTCTGAAAGCACGGCCACATCAGATTGGCTACTCAACAGGTCCTTATTTTTCTCATAATGTGAATAGATCCCTTGATTCAACATATTAGCCGAGTTGATCTCAGCAATCGCCTCTTGTAAGCTAGCCTTAAATCGTTCTAAAGCTTCTCCCTTCACCGCAATGAATAAACCTGGATTGGTACAAAATTGACCAACTCCCAAAGTTAAAGAAGATGCATATTCCTTTGCCAAAGCTTCAGCTTTCTCCTCCAAAATATGCCCAAAAGCAAATACCGGATTGATGCTTCCCATTTCAGCAAAGACAGGAATAGGCTCTTCCCTTTGATTGGCAATATCAAACAGGGCTTTCCCTCCCCAATATGAACCAGTAAAACCTACAGCTTTTATACCCGATTGAGCTACTAAATAAGCACCAATCTTTTCCTTAGTCCCTTCTACCTCACTACCCAGCACATGATTGAATATACCCTCAGGCCAACCAAATTCCTGAACTACTTCGCTGATTGCCTTTGCCATCAGGGTTGAGGTTTGCTCATGACCCGAATGACCTTTTACAATCACCGGACAACCCGCAGCGATGGCGCTCGCCGTATCACCGCCTGCAGTGGAAAAAGCAAAAGGAAAGTTGCTAGCCCCAAATACAACCACCGGCCCAATGCCTAAATTGTATTTGCGAATATCATTCTTTCCTTTCTCTGGATTGGCTAGATCGATCCTTGCCTCACTGTAAAGACCATTGGAAATCGCATTGCCATAACTCCGCCATTGCCAGATTGTCCTTGCCTTCTCGCCCTCCAAACGAGGAAAAGGCAATGAGGTCTCCCGATTGGCCGTCTCAATCAATTCAGTGCCTAAGCCTTCAATCCGATCAGCAACAGCATGCATGAACTTAGCCCGATCGCGAACTGTCGTCGTCTTTAAAAATTGATATGCCTCAGCAGCCTGTTCAACACATTTATCTAAGTATTCTTTTTTTTGGTTCATATTCAATTGGATTTTCAATTAAAGGAACATAAAGTCGGCCTATCCGACTTTATGTTCCAAAGACTTTGCTTCTTCCAGTTTTAATTTAAAACCGGTCGACTTGCAATTCCATCAGCAATTATTTTGTTTACTCTTGTCGCTTCTTCTCCTACCAAAGGCAATCTTGGCGCACGCACATGCGGCGTACAGATTCCTTCGGCGGTAGCAGCTAATTTAATGTATTGGATTAGTTTTGGATGAATATCCAATTCCAACAATGGCATAAACCATCTATAGATCTCAATCGCTTTTTCCACTTCGCCGTTCAATGCATAATTGTACATTGCCATTGTTTCTCTTGGGAAAGCATCAACTAATCCAGCAACCAAACCATCTGCACCTAATAAAACCGTTTCCAAAGAAATGGTATCAACACCGCCCAATACCTTGAAACGATCACCAAACTTATTCTTCATTCGGGTAATATTGGATAGGTCTCGGGTTGATTCTTTCACAGCTTGGATGGTTGGATAGTCCTTAAGCTCATCAAACATACTCAATGAAACATAAGTAGCATAATCTACAGGATTGTTATAGATTAAGATCGGAAGATCGGTAGCAACTGCTACAGCCTTAAAGTATTCCACAACCTCGCGGTCATCGGCTTTATAGCGCATTGGAGGTAATAACATCAGTCCATCAGCGCCTAGTTCCTTAGCTTTTTTAGCAAAGTCAACAGCATTTTTGGTGGTGTTTTCTGCAATGTTCAGAATCAAAGGGATTCTTCCAGCAACAATCTTTTTTGCATAAGACAGCAATTCGAATTTCTCGTCATTATCCAATACAGCAGCATCTCCCAGAGTTCCCGCAATAATGATCCCATGTACACCCGCTGAAATCTGTGCCTCAGTGTTTTTGGCAAACATTTCAAAATCAATTTCTCCATTCTCTTTAAATGGAGTCAAAACCGCAGGATAAATTCCCTTCCAATTTAATTGAGCCATAGTAAGTTTTCTTGTTTTAAATTATAATTGTATAACCAAAACTAGCCACTTAAAAGCTCCTCGCCTAACCGCCTTTTAATATTTGTTTACTGAATTTTAACCTTTTCTGTCTACTGGTATAAAAAGTTCTTATAATTTAACGCATACTCCTTTGGTGAAGTACCGATTACACTCCGGAACACCCGATTGAAATTCGTGATGCTGTTAAAACCACTGCTATAGGCGATAATTGAAACACAATCATACTTATCATTACCCAATAAACGACAAGCTTCTCGTACACGAACTTCATTTAAATAAGATACAAAAGTCTTTCCTGTACATTTTTTGAAATATCTGCAAAATGCCTGTGGCGTTAAATTCGCTTTCTCGGCAACATCGCATAGTGAAATGTTCTCTTTAAAATTCTCTTCTATATACCTGCATAAGGTATTGATCTTAAAACCTCCAAATGCATCAGACTCATAATGAGAAACGCCTGAAAGTGGTGTCAAATCTGAAGAAACCATGTTCAATGATTTCAATAGGTAGAAAAAGTTAACCAATTGGTCCATCCTATCCGATCGCTTCAAAACCTCAATCCTTCTTCGAATCGGTGCTAAATGTTGTTTTGGAACTTGAAATCCTCTGCAGTTATTACTGATGAATTCCATTAATACACTCAGCTCTGGCAAATTCAACAAATTAAGCAAAGCGCCTTCTAGATTGAAAAACACCGATACGGACCTGATGCCCTCCGAGTTTTGATCATTCTTGAAAACATGAGCTTGATTGGAACCAACTAAAAAGATATCGCCCTGTTGGAAATTATGGAGATTGTCATCAACTAGAAGTTGACCGCTACCAGCTACAATCATAATAATCTGATACTCCACATGACGATGCATATAAGGATAAAACTTATCTAATATGTCTTCCTGCACAAATACCGTCCTATCCTTAGGAACTGGTACATTATATTGTATTGGTTTCATAATTTAAAAAGTTTATTAAATGTCAGTTTAACACTAAATGTACTTATAAAGTGGTTATTAAGCAAAAAAATTACTACGAATGGCTAATAAATGGCCATAGATAGCTAAAATCCGGCAAACATTAAAGAATTATTAAAACCATATTTGTAACAAACAAACAGGAAAAAACTTAATAGTCAGTATAGATGTAGACTTTGGATTCATGCTAATAATCCCAGTTATTAAGAGTAAATGGAAAGCAACCCATCCTATCACCTTCAAACTGAGATTTCTCTACCACTAATCTAATAGTTTTTCTTAATACAATTATATTTTTCCTTCCATTCATTTTAACAAATTAGAATAGCAGTCATTTTATTAAAAATTTAAGACTTGAGCAGAAATGAAGAAACTAAAAAATATTTGTTATTTCCTTTTAATTGCCTTGCCAACAAGTTTGTCCTCACCAGCACTTGCCCAGCAAGATGAACATCCCGTTTGGAAAAGAGTGGCTACTGAAACGCCAACCCTCGGAATAGACCAGGGAAATAAAAACTTTCCCTTGAAAGAACTTAACCTCCAAATATTAAATTCCTCCCAAACGGCATCTTCGATTAAGCTTTTAAATGGCGATAGCAATTTTGACTATACAGTCACCGAACTCTTAAACAAAAGGGATCGGAACGGTTTCTTTCATATCGGCGATATCAATCTCAAGATCCGTGAGGTCGGCAACAACGACTGGCAATCATTTTCTTCCGCAAAAGATCGCAAGAATGTAACAGCATTAAAGCCTGAGGGCAATGCTTTGGCTGTGGCAGATTTAAGTCCAACCCTGCAAAATATACCTCTGAAGGTGATCAGGAAGTGGGAAAACAACAATGGCAACTTGCAACTCACCTTCGAGATCATCAATAACTCGAATAATGCCATCGAAATTGGCGGACTGGGCATCCCGCTTCCATTTAACAACAACATGGATTGGAAAAGCCTAGATGAAGCCCATGCTAAAAATGTATTCTTCGATCCTTATATTGGTAAGGATGCTGGTTATATGCAGGTAAACCGACTTCATGGTAATGGCCCAAGCCTATTGGTTTTACCAAGTGAAAATGCAGGATTTGAAGCATACAACCCATTAAATACAGATCCCACCCCTAGAAGCATCACTTTCGAAGGTTTTCACGAGTGGTTGATCCATAGTAAAGCTTATGCCGAAACGGAATGGAAAAACGTAAATCCTTGGAATACGCCTAGTTCATCGACCTTAAAGCCTGGTGAATCCAAAAACTTTTCCTTGAAGTTTGTCCTGGCTCCGAGCATTAAAGAGATTGAAAACACTTTACTGGCGAATAACAGACCTGTAGCCATTGCAGCTCCTGGCTATGTAGTCCCAATGGACAACCCCAGCAAATTATTCCTGAAGCACAATAAGAAAATCAAGAATATAGCAGTATTCCCAAAAGATGCACTTACAGTAAAGACCTTGAAAAAAACCAAAGACAACTGGAATCAGTACGAAATTTCCGGTAACACATGGGGAAGGGCTAGACTGCAAATCACTTACGAAGACGGTATTGAACAAACTATTCAATATAAAGTCATCAAACCTGAACAACAAGTTGTCAATGATTTAGGAAATTTCCTGACCAATGAACAATGGTTTGAAGAACCCAATGACCCTTTCAAAAGATCTCCTTCGGTTATCACCTACGATATCGAAGAAAGAAAACCTGTAACCCAAGAACAAAGAGCTTGGTATGCAGGTCTGAGTGATGAGGCTGGTGCTGCTAGCTGGCTGGCAGCAATGATTAAACAGGTTTTAGTTCCTAATAAAGTGGAAATCGAAAAACTGAAGCGTTTTGTCAATGAAACTATGTATGGACGCATCCAACACAAGGATGGCAAAAATAAATATGGCGTAGTCAAAAGTCTATTCTATTATGAACCAGACTCCCTGCCAAAAGGTACCTACAGCGAAGATATCAACTGGAAAACCTGGTCAGCTTGGCCTAAGAAAGAAGCTGATAATTTGGGCCGTTCCTACAATTACCCGCATGTTGCTGCAGCTCATTGGGTAATGTATCGTCTAGCCCGAAATTACAATAACCTGGTCTCCGAAGAGCCATGGGAAGAATATTTAGATCGCGCTTTCCATACGGCAATTGCCATGGTGGAAAAAGCACCTCATTATGCTCAATTCGGACAGATGGAAGGCAGCATATTCCTATTGATTCTAAACGACTTAAGAAGAGAAGGCTTAATGGATTCTGCAAATAAATTGGAGGCCGAAATGAGGAAGCGTGCAGAGCATTGGAAAACCTTAAATTACCCCTTTGGCAGCGAAATGCCTTGGGACTCTACAGGACAAGAAGAGGTCTACTTATGGTCTAAGTTCTTTGGCTTTGACGAAAAAGCACAGGTAACCCTGAACGCCATATTAGCTTATATGCCGACCGTTCCACATTGGGGCTACAATGGTAGTGCCCGTCGCTATTGGGACTTTGTATACGGCGGAAAACTATCCAGGATTGAAAGACAATTGCACCATTATGGCTCCGCCCTAAACTCCATACCTGTATTAACAGAATATAGAGACCATCCCGAAGATTTCTACTTATTGCGCGTAGGTCATGCGGGAATGATGGGAGCACTGGCCAATGTGACCCAAGAAGGTTTCGGTCCAGCGGCTTTTCACTCTTACCCTTCAACCCTGGAAATCGATGGTATCACCGGAGATTATGGTTCAGGTTTCTATGGCTACGCGGTCAACTCCGGAACCTATATCATCAAACATCCCGAATTTGATTGGCTAGCTTTCTCGGGAAACCTGAGCAAAAAGAAAGTCAACATCGAGGTTGAAGTCAAAACAGCGGCAAGAAACAGGATCTTCCTGGCTCCAGAAAAACTCTGGATCCAACTCGATGCCGGTGAAGTCGAACAACTTGCTTACAATGAGAAAAACAAGGAAATCACCTTGACCCTTGTTCCTAATGCTGAAATTCTATCCAATAATCTGATCCGGTTCAATACGGATAGCGGTTATAGCTTAAAAGGATTTGAAAAGGATGCATTGGGTAGATACCTCATCCCAAATAATGTTACAAAAATTACGCTTAGCAAAGATTAACAAGCTAGTTAGATCGGTAACAACTTATTCCTATAAAAACTGTGGTTCCGAAAGGCGGTTCCACAGTTTTTGTTTAATTTCGTAATAAAATTTAAGAACCATGTTTTCGTCAAGCACCTATCAGAATAGAAGAACCCAATTAAAGCATGAGATTGCCCATGGAGTTATCGTTTTATTGGGGAATATTGAAAATCCAATCAATTTCGAGCATAACACTTACCCTTTCCGCCAAGACAGTAGTTTTTTATACTATTTCGGGATCCAGGCACCCTATATTGCCGGACTCATCGACATCGATGAAAACCGTGAAATTATTTTTGGCGATGAATTGGACATGGACGCATTGGTATGGACCGGACGACAAGAAACATTAAAAGATAAAAGTCTAAAAGCAGGTGTTTCAGAAACCTTGCCTTTTAAAGAATTGGAGAACTATCTGCAAAAAGCAAAATTCAATAACCGTCCGATCCATTTTCTCCCTCCATATCAATCTTACAACAAGATTCTTTTGAGCAGACTATTGGACAGACATTTAGATGAATTGCTACCATCTGAAAAACTGATCAAAGCTGTTGTTAAACAAAGGTCCATCAAAGAACCACAGGAAATTGAACAGATCGAAGAAGCCCTTCGAGTTTCTACTGAAATGCATCTCTTAGCCATGAAAATTGCTAAACCGGGCATGAAGGAATACGAATTGGTCAATGCCATCCAAAAATATGCTGCCGACCAAAATTTCACCTTTGCCTATCCTCCTATCGTGACGGTACATGGCGAAATCTTGCACAACCAATTCCGCGAAAACAGCTTTAAAAACGGTGACTTGGTATTGAATGACTCTGGAGCTGAAACGCCAATGGGCTATGCAGGGGATTTGACCAGAACATTTCCTGTATCCGCAACTTTTACGGATAGACAGAAAGACCTTTACAATGTGGTCTTAAAATCATTCACTGATGCTAGGGACATGATGAAACCTGGCATTAAATTCAAAGATATCCATCTTAAAGCCGCAAAAACGCTGGTAGAAGGCTTGACGGCAGTGGGATTGATGAAAGGCAATGCTGAAGATGCTGTGGCCAACCATGCACATACCATGTTCTTCCAATGTGGACTCGGGCATATGATGGGCTTGGACGTTCATGACATGGAAGATTTAGGTGAACAATATGTTGGATATACTGAAGCTGAACCTAAGGACAAAAACACCTTTGGCCTAAAATCATTGCGATTAGGCAAAGAATTGGAAGCCGGCTTTGTATTGACCGTAGAACCTGGTATATACATTATTCCTGATTTGATCGATATGTGGAAAGCAGAGAAAAGAAACCAAGAATTCATCAATTATGACCTTTTGGAAGATTACCGCAATTTTTCTGGAATCCGGATCGAAGATAATTTCTTGATCGAAGAAAATGGCTTTAGATTATTAGGACCAGAATTGGTGAAATCAGTAGATGAAATCGAAGAAATCAGAAAGCAGAGTTTGAGTTAATGGCTTGTAAAAATTAGAGTTTTTTAACTTAAGTAAAATAATCTTTTGCCAATTTAATTGTAAGTTTGCACAAATAAAACATGGTTGTCGAACTAGTGCGACAAAGTGTTTTGGGTAATAATAATATGAAATCAACCATAAAGTTCAACAACTTAAACAGCTTATTCTCAAAGTCCTTAAAAAACAATATCAACGAATATTTTAATAATACCATCCAAAAAAAGACCGGAAACAGCAAGCTGTACACGAAGGCAATTATTTTGATGGCCTCCTTTGTTTTAATATACAGCATATTAGTCTTTGTACAACCGCACTGGGCTATTAGCATAATATTGTGTCTTATTTTTGGGGTTAACCTTGCAGCCATTGGATTTAATATCATGCATGATGCGGGGCACAATTCTTTTTCGGAAAATAAGCATGTCAATAATATCCTTTCCTATTCCCTAAACTTATTGGGTGGAAACATATTCTTCTGGAAACAAAAACACAATATTGCGCACCATACTTACACGAATATCGATGGCGAGGATCCAGATATCGAGGTAAAATTCATGCGTATCCACCAAGACCAGCAGCTAAAGAAACATCATCGTTTCCAACCCATATATTTTATTTTTCTGTATGGCATTTCCTATTTTGCTTGGATTTTTTACCAAGACTACGAGAAATATTTCAAACAAAAGATGAGTGGTTCTGAAAGGACATTTCAGTTCCCCTTAAAAGAAAAAGTGATCTTTTGGATTAGTAAACTAATCCATGCATTGATTTTTATTGTAATCCCAATCATTTACGTAGGCTGGTTACAAACCCTTGCAGGGCTATTGATTGCAGGTGCAGTATGTGGAATTTGCCTAGCGACCGTATTTCAATTGGCGCATGTGGTTTCAGAAACTGAATTTAAATCTGGCGATCAACCTAAAATTGAAGAAGAATGGATGATCCACCAGATTCAGTCCACTGCAAACTTCTCCACGAAAAATAGGATGCTAACTTGGTTATTGGGCGGTTTGAACTTTCAGGTCGAACATCATCTATTCCCTAAGATCAGCCATATCCATTATCCAGCGTTAAACAAAATTGTCAGACAGGCATGTAAGGAGTATGAAATCAAATACAACGAGTATAACTCCTTTTGGTCCGCGTTCAAATCGCACGTCAAAGTCATCAAACTCATGTCCGTTTAGGCCCATTTAAACAGCCCATTAATAAAAAAGAAAAATATTATCGAAATATTTTAGTAATTTTGAAATAATATTGGAATTTATTCTATAATATCATTGACTTTGTAAACCCTCCTTAATAAACTTTGTCACTGCTTCTTCAGACTTCATTTTAATATTAATAGGCATATTTTATGTAAGAAAGCAGTTTGTTCAGGCGAAGAGCAATTCGTACAACAAATTTTTAGTAGACAAATTTTAAAAACATCAATGAATTTTAACAATATGGAGTTAATCGCTCCAATCATAAAAGCACTAGACAGTCTTGGCTACAAGACCCCTACGGATATACAATCACAAGCAATACCATTTATTTTAAAGGGAAAAGACATCATCGGATGTGCACAGACAGGAACAGGAAAAACTGCAGCTTTTAGCATTCCTATCCTACAAAACTGTGCGGGCCAAAGATCTAATTCCAAAGCTCCAAAAGCCTTGATCTTAGCGCCTACTCGCGAATTAGCGATCCAGATTGAAAAAACCTTTAGCGATTTAAACAAATATCTTGGTCTAAGACCTTTGGTCGTTTTCGGCGGTGTCCCTATCAACAGAAATATTAAAGCACTGCAACAGCCAGTGGATATTTTGATTGCAACGCCCGGTAGGTTATTGGACTTAATCAATCAAAAGTATATATCGCTTAGCAACATTAGTACCCTTGTATTAGACGAGGCAGATACCATGTTGGATATGGGATTTATCCATGACATTAAGAGAATCCTGAAATTTGTTCCAGAGAAAAGACAGACATTGTTCTTTTCAGCAACCATGCCTACTGAAATCAGGAAGTTTGCCAATACGATCCTAAATAACCCAGCAGAAATAAACATCAACCCTGTTGTGAAAGCTTCGGAAAATGTCAACCAATCCGTATTCTTTATCGAAAAGAAACAGAAGACAGATTTATTGGTTGATCTATTGAACCGTGACAAGAATCTACAAACCTTGGTCTTTATCCGTACCAAGCATGCTGCGGATAGATTGGCAAAGCAATTGAATAAAAGAGGCTTCAAGGCAGATGCCATCCATGGGAATAAATCCCAGAATGCAAGACAAAATGCATTGGAATCTTTTAAGACTGGAAAATCCAAGATCTTGATCGCAACGGATATTGCTGCTCGTGGCATTGATATCCATAAATTACCGCAGGTCATCAATTATGATCTCCCCTCTGAGTCTGAAACCTATGTGCATAGGATCGGTAGAACAGGAAGGGCAGGAAATGCGGGACATGCTTATTCTTTCTGTAGTGAAGATGAGAAAAAAGCATTAAACGGAATCCAAAAACTGATTGGCTTCCAACTAGCAACGAATTAAATAATTAAGTAAGTAAATAATAACACAATGCAAGAAGGAAAAGTAAAATTCTTTAACGTAACTAAAGGATTCGGTTTTATCACTCCAAACGAAGGAGGAAAAGATGTATTCGTACATTCAACAGGTTTAGTACACGAAATCAGAGAAAATGACAATGTTACTTTCGATACTGAAAGTGGTCCTAAAGGAATTAACGCAATTAATGTACGTGTAGTTAGATAATCTAACTATACCCGCATTTTTGCACAAAAAAAAAGCAGCCAATGGCTGCTTTTTTTTGTGCAAAACTAATTTCATTTCATTAGTTTCTTCTATATCTTTCTATACGGATTGATTATACCAATTCCACTTCTGAAATCTGGTTTCCTTGTCTAGTCCTAGTATATTTATACCTCACATTTTGGTGCAAAGAAAGAATCTTGCCTGCAAGGGTATCATTGAAATAAACAGTTTCTCTAGTCTCATTATCACGGATAAACCCGTAATGACCTGTTTCATTGTAATAAGACACACGACCCAAAAGGAATTCATCTTCAGGATCTTTCGGTCTCTCTAAATCTTCAGGTTTAAACTTATAGGTTTCAGTTGGAGGTGTATCAACGATGTTTCCAAATTCATCAACATAAGCATACATCTCTTCCAATGACTTCCCTTTGTTGTTCTGAGCTTTGTTCTGTTCTCTACGCTCTTGCTTTTCTTGAAGTTTTTGCTGTTTTCTTTTTGCTAGTTCTTTTTTCTTGAATGTGAGTTGGTTTCTTGACATTAAAAATAATTAAGTTAAAAAATGAAAGGGGTATCTCTTTAAATAACCTGGATTGGCTGAGGATTAAGATAGGGGCCTTTTTGAATGTACACAAAGGTACAAAAAATTAGCGAGAATAGCTAATCTTTGGATAGACCTCAATCTAACCCATTAGACCTCGCCCCTTCTACTTTCAACTTTATAGGTGAAACTCTCAGCCCGATAATAGCCTAAGTTGTATTCAATCGGTTTTCCCGATTGATCATATACAAAACGCTTCCTAGAAAGGATTGGCTCATTAATAGCTATTTCCAACTTCTCCGAAATAAACTTATTAGCCGCCTTTGCATCAATCTCTTCTTGGGAAAGGTCCGCAATAATATTACATTGCTGTTGCAATATATCATATAATGGTAACTTGAAATCTTCTTCACCAGTCAAACCAACCCTCGGATGAAAATAGGATATAAAATAGACAAATGGATCACCTGGCTTGCCCCGCAACCTTTCTAACTTCAATACCTTTTGATCTTCAGGGATTTCGAAAAACTTAGCAACTGCAGGCTCAGGTACAACCCAACGCACATGGAGCTCAAAATTCTTCACTTCCAAGCCCCTATTTTTCATCTCCTGCGAAAAACTCAACCAATTCTTTGACTTTGAACTGAATTTCTGCTGGGTAACCTTCGTACCAACTCCTTTTTTCCTGACCAATAATTCCTCATAGACCAACTTATTGATCACCAAACGCAAGGTAGACCTTGAAATCGATAATTTCTTCGCTAGATCGATCTCATTGGGTAGATACTTCCCATCCTGATATTCAGGCTGTTTTATCAAATCTCGAAGCAAAGCTTCTACCTGCACATGCAATGGAATGGGGCTATTATGGTCTATCTTCAGATTCATACTTTTTTTATTGTAACTTAAAGTAAGATAATTCTTTTTTAAATAGCAAATTATGTATGTTTGTATATACATATCAACACTTCGAAATCCCCTAGGATTTCGGTGTTAAAACCAATGTAAACAATGAAAAGTTATCTATTTTATCTCGCAATTGGCCTGTCTCTAACGGCCTGCAATAACCATACAAGCAACAATAACAATCAAAATTCTTTCAGTCCTGATTCGACCGTTACCGATAGCTCTTATGCCCTTGTCCAAGAAATGGCAAAGAATGTGGTAAAGTCTGGTTTCAATGCTGGCGATGGTTACCAAGAAGTATGGATCCGCGATTATAATACCTTCATTCGATTGGCATACGAAGTACAACCCGCCGACCAGATCAAGAAAAACTTACTTGCATTCTTCGGACTTCAAGGTCAGGACGGAAATATTCCAGATGGATTTGTAACAAAGGAAAGCCTGAAAGGAAAACCCAGTGATTACTATACCATAACCTCGGATTTAGAACCTTTATTGGCGGCCCACAAAAACACCGTGGAGACCGACCAAGAAGCTTCGCTCATTCAAGCGGTATATAAATACATCCAAGTTTCCAATGACCGTGATTTCCTAAAGACCATGGTAGGCAAATCCAGCGTAGAACTACGAATGGAGCAAGCGCTACTGTTTTTAATGGAAAAGCGATTTGATAAGGAGCATGGCTTATTATGGGGAGCCACAACTTCGGATTGGGGGGATGTCCAACCGGAACATGATTGGGGAGTACATTTGGATGAAAACTCACATCTCGCCATTGACATCTATGACAATGCGATGTTCCTGATCGCAATCGACAATTTCATGGAATTAGCGCCAGATAGCAAGTCAAAATGGGAACCCATCAGAAAAGATATCGCAAGCAATACCATGAAACATCTTTGGGATGAAAAGGATCAAAAATTCATTCCGCATATCTATCTCAAAGGATCTCCATTTCCTGCAGATTTCGATGAGAATAAAATCTATTATCACGGCGGAACTGCCATTGCCATTGAAGCAAACTTGCTGAATAAAGAGCAGATCAAAACCTCATTGGATAAAATGATAGCAAATGTCAAAGAATCGGGTGCTGCTACCATAGGGCTTACCGTTTATCCAACCTATCCAGAGGGATTCTTCAAAAATAAAGGAATGTATCCTTATGGCTATCAAAATGGTGGGGACTGGACCTGGTTTGGAGGTAGGATGATCCAACAATTAATTAGAAATGGATTTATTGATGAAGCAAAGGAACAGATGAAACCTATGCTAGACCGGGTAATCAAAAATAAGGGTTTTTATGAATGGTATACCAAGGATAATAAACCCGAAGGATCGGGAACCTTCAGAGGGGAAGCCGGAGTACTATATGATGCTATTCAAATGCTAGAAAAATCAGGGTCTTAAACCCTGATTTTTCTTTTTCCTTTCGATTAGTACTTATCTTTTGGACTATCACCTGTTTTCAATTCCAGCAGACCTCCAGCCGTAATCGCTTTTAAGGGAATAAATGGTTCATGGACAGACTTTCCATTCAATTTAATCTGTTCGATATAAATTCCTCCATTTGAAGGATTTACCTTTTTGATCACAAAGTCTTTCCCACTGTAATATTTTGGATTCAATTGAATCTTGATCTCATCAAAGAGCGGAGTTGAAAGACCCATCTTGGCGTCAGCATCGGTCAGTCCAGCTACATCAAATAATCCCATGGCCGCCATCACATACCAAGCGCCCAATTGCCCTTGATCCTCATCTTGACCATATCCGTATCCATGTATGCCCTCATTGCCGTAGAACTTATTACAGATCTCCTGTACCCATTTCTGCGTCAGCGAAGGCTTGCCCGAGAAGTTAAACAACCAAGAAACATGAAGATTCGGTTGATTCCCTTGATTGTACAATCCTTCCAATCCAGAGAATGCATCGATATTCTTGCCTCCGGAAAAGCCTAATTCCTCCGATTGAATGAAGATACTGTCCAATCTATTATTAAATGCGGTTTTCCCTATCGCTTTAATCAGGCCATTAGGGTCATGCGGCACATAAAAGGTATATTGATAGGCATTCCCTTCTTGAAAACCCCGCCAGGCTTGGCTAGGTTTGAAACCCTCAATAAAATCGCCGTTGGCAAGTTTTGGTCGTATCAACTTCAATTTGGGGTCAAATAGATGCTTCCATCCTTGCGACAAGCTATTTAACTGTGCATAATCTTTTTTCTTGCCTAATGCTTTGGCAAATTGGGCTACCGCATAAGAACTGAAAGAATATTCCAAAGTATGGGATGCTGAAAACATCCAAGATTCATGGATTTCATTATCCGATTTATCAATATGCGGTACATAACCTTGTGCTACAAATTGATCTACATCCAATTTTCCAGCTCCCCTGGGTCTATCTTTGCCATCTATTTCGTTCTTTAAAGCCGCCTCATAGCCCAATTCAACATTAAAATCCCGAATCCCCTGGATATAAGCACTCGCAATAACCAGACTCACGAAATTGGTCCCAACCCCAGAAACATATCTACTGTTGGCGATTCCATCTGCCAACCATCCTGAGTCCTTATAGACCAATAATTGGGAATTCACAAAGTCAGATAAATATTCGGGATAGGCTATGGTCCATAGCTGGGTCAAGTTCCAAAATGCACCCCAAACCGCATCAGTATTATAATGCTGGTATTTTGGTTTTCCAGCTGAATCTTTTTCAATATAACCCACCGAACCATCATTTCTTGGATAGGCTCCTGAAACATCACTAGCCAACCCTCTTCCCAATAATGCATGGTACAATCCAGTATAAAATTTCTTACGATCATTATCTTTACCTCCCTTCACTTGAATCCTCCCCAACATGGCATTCCACTTCGCTTGGTTCTGTTCTTTCGCAGCATCGAAATCCAAATTTCTGGCCTCCGCAAGAAAATTTGCTTTTGCCTCTTCTATTGAGGTATAGGATAGGCCTAGTTTGACCTCTATTCCCTCTTGATCTGCTGTAGCATAGGTAAAATAAGCTCCAGTGGAAATTCCTGAAATCTTATCCAATCCTTCGAACTGCTTTTCGCCTTGGAAAACCCCGTGTTTCGTCGCTTTCTTATTGCTTTCCGCATAGAAATACATTCTGATATCTGAACCTGCCTGGTATTTCTCTACGTAAAATGGCGCCGTAATGGCATAGCCTTCAACAGAGCCATCAGGATTTATTCTCACCTCTGCTCCTTTCACTTTTCCACTCTCCCCCATTACATTGCCGATATCAAAAAGGATATGTGACTCTTGGCTTTTAGGAAAGGTATACCGATGGAAAGCCACCCTTTCTGTCGCTGTCAATTCAGCTGTAATGCCATAATCTTTCAGCAATACCTTATAATATCCCGGTTCTGCCAGTTCATCCTTCCGGTCAAAACTAGAGCGATAGCCTGATTGGGGATCTTCCAATTTTCCAGGAATAGTCTTCAAATCGCCTTTGCTCGCCATTAAAGAAATCCCACCGATCTGGAACTCATGGAAATTGGGAAAGCTCTCGATACTATGGTCTCGAAAATCATAGCCGGTCGCTTCCCACCCACTCTTATTGCCCAAGCTTCCATTGGTCGATGGACCGGGCTTAGCCATTCCAAAAGGCATTGCCCCTGGGGCAAAATGGAACCATCGGGCATGGGCAGTCCCAATAAAGAGATCTACCGATTGAATGGGTTGTTGGGCCAAAGCCATTTGACCAAGGCTTATGAATACTAAGGACAATAAGCTGAACAATCTTTTCATCTTAATTTTGATTTAATAGTTGTTGGATTTCTTCACTGCTCTTTCCTTTGGTTTCCGGCAGATATTTAAGGACAAATACAAATCCTATCAGGCAAACCAATCCCAAGAGGATAAATGTCCCTGCCACGCCAATATCGTCCAATAGGAATGGAGTGATATGTCCCATCAGAAAATCGGATACCCACATCGCCAGAATACTTAAACCCATAGCCTTGGCGCGTATATGCGCTGGAAAGATCTCGGACGCCACCACAAATTTCAATGGACCTATGGAGAATGCAAAGAATGCCAAGAAGCAGATAACAGAAATTACCAATAGCCAACTGTCTGCTAGATCTAAATAGAACAACACACTGGTCAGAAATAGCGATATAGCCCCTCCCATGGTCCCGATCAGGTACAAAGGTCTTCTCCCCAAACTATCCACCTTCCAAATGGCAATCAGCGTAAACAACATATTGGCTAACCCAATGATAATCTGCCCATAAAGGGAATTGTCCAAACTGAAACCTAAGGTCTTCAAGATCGTAGGACCGTAATAGATAATTACATTGATTCCGCAGAACTGCGAAAAGATGGGCAAAAACAAACCAATGATCAGGGCTTTTCTATAGATCGGTTTCCAAACTTCGGAATATCCTGAATTGGCCATCCCATCCATATTTTTCGACCAGCTCGGACTTTCTGGCACAAACATCAAACCGATAAAAAAAGCCAAGGATGGAATCAAGGACATTCCGATCATCGCTCGCCACTCCTCTTCTACAAACACATATTGGAAGAAGGAGTGATTGGAGAATTGTGCCAATACATCCTGATCCTTGATGATCAGAGCATTGGATACATAAGCCAGCACGATACCAAAGGTCAATGCCAATTGGTAAAAGGTAACCAACTTTCCACGATCCTTGATCGGAGCTATTTCCGAAAGGTAAAGAGGCACCACATTGGAAGCAATACCAATCCCAATGCCGGTAAAGATCCTGGTCAAAATAATCAAGGAAAAGGATTCCAGAAAAATACAGGCAAATGTAGCAATGACAAAGATGATTGCGGCAAATTGCATACTGCTTTTACTGCCATATTTATCCGAAAGATGACCGGATATCATGACACCGATGATACAGCCTAAAAGTGCGGATGACACAAACCAGCCTTCCAAAAAACTGTCTAAGTTAAACTGCATTTTTACCAAGGGCAACACCCCAGATACCACAGCCATATCAAATCCGAAAATAAAACCTCCTAATGAGGCTATTATGGCCACAAAGGCCAATTGCTTGCTGGAAATATTCACATGTCGGAGTTTAGTTTATAATTGTTATTTCGATACTCCCCAATTTTTATTCGGTTCTGCTCCCATTTCTAAAATCAATTCGCCTCCCTTCAACAACTCCTCAGCATTGAAATAAAAGGTTTCTAATTTCTTTCCGTTTAGGGTAGCATTTTGAATGTATACATTCTTTTTACTGTTGTTTTTAGCCTTGATTACAAATTGTTTGCCCCTGCCAAACTGTTCAGCAAGGTCTATCTGCACCTCCTCAAACATCGGGCTTCCAATTTCATAGACCGGTTGGCTTCTGGTCCCTCCATCCATCTGGAACAGACCTATGGCTGTCATCACATACCATGCACTCATTTGCCCTTGGTCTTCATCGCCCAAATAAGCATTGGATATTCCGCGGCCATAATACCGTTCCGCTATCGAACGGCTCCATTTCTGCGTCAACCAAGGTTTGTCCAAATAATTGAATAAATAGGCAAAATGCATCGATTGCTGATTTCCTTGAACAACCGGATAATCCCAATATTGATCATTAGGCCCATTATATCGCCATTTTACACTTTCATCAAATCCCCATTCCAAACGTTTTGAAAACACATCTGACCCAATCCAATGGGCTAGTCCCGGGATATCCTGCGGAACAAAAAAAGTCAATTGCCAAGCATTCCCTTCTACATAATGATGGTTTGCTCCCGACTTGAATGGGTCGAAATCCTTTAGCCATTCCCCTTTTGAATCTTTCATCCGGGCATAGCCACTTTCCACATCAATGGCATTTTTCCACCAATTCCCACGATCGTTGAAATAAGTATAATCCTTTTCTTGGCCTAATGATTTGGCAAACTGACCAACGGTCCAATCATCAAAACTGTATTCCAAGGTATTGGAGAACCTTCCCAAATCTGAAGGGACATATTTATATTTTAGATAAACCTCAAGGTCTCTGTTTCCAGCAAATCCACCTGCAAATTTCGAAGGTAGTGTAGTCTGCATTTTTTTGACCGCTTCAAATGCTTTATCTACATCATAATCGCGGATCCCCATTTGATAGGCTGAAACAATCAAGGGAATCTCATGCTCAGCAACCATCACGGGTATATATTCCATACCTGCCGGTCCTTTAGCCAACCAACCATCAGCATCATACATAGCCAGTTGCGATTTAACCCATTTGTTGCTCCATTCTGGCGTTACCAGATTCCAAAACTGATTCAGATTCCAGAAGGTATTCCAAAAAGCATCACATCCCAAAGCCAAATCCTGCGGATCGCTGAATTGACGTACCCGTTCCTGAGAATCGCGCCATTCTCCATTGATATCACTAAAGGTATTTCGGCTTAAGGATCTATACATATTACTATAGAACTTTTCCTTTTCAAAGTAATCATCCGATTTCACCTTGAGCCTCTCCAGTAAAGTATTCCAGGTTTTTAATTGATTGTCCCTAACCTGTTCAAAAGACCATCCAAAGGGTGCTGAGATTTCCTTATCCAGATTTTCTTGGGCATTTTCAATACTCACATAAGATATCCCAGTCCTTACTTGCACCGTCTTTTCTTGGCGGACATCAAACTCTACATACATCCCAGCTTCTTGGACCTCTATTCCAGCGGCATTCTGCCCTTTTTGGATGCGATCGGATTCCCAAGTTCCAAAATCCACAATGGGCTGATCAAACTCGATGACAAAATGGACCTTATAATCCTGTTTCGCATCCGTAGACCAGACATTCTCAGACAATTGATCCGAATAGCCTATAATTTTATGGTCTGAAACCTTCTTTAATTGATAATCCTTAATGGTATAAGGATATTCTCCATTGACCTTCAAGTCAATCATGACTCGCCCTTTATCCGTTTGGTTAAAGGTATATCGTTGGAAGCTGGCTCTGGTTGTCTGCGTAAGATCTACGTCGATATTGTGGTCTGTCAATTTCACATGATAAGATCCCAAGGGAGCTTTTTCCGTTGTTTTATCAATCCTTGATCGATAACCTGAATCAGGGTCATATTGATCCCCAACCTGGATCTGTAATGGTCCGGCAGTCGGAAAGGTACCTAAGCCCGCCATGGTCCATTCATGGATATGGCTGAACATCCCTATCGATTCAATGGAAGGTTCATAACCTGCCTGCCAACCTACATTCTGGTTATCAGGACTTAATTTCACCATACTGAAAGGCATCCAAGGACCCGGTGCAATCATCCATCGGGAATGGGAGGCACCAATCATGGTATTGACATAACTTGAAACCGAACCTAATGGTTTCGGACCACGTACTACTTTCTCTTTAACAAGAAGTTTATCGTTGACAAACACTTCAATGTTACTTGCCTTTTCTTTTTTTACTGCAGCTAACGGTAATTCTAATTTAGATAATCCTTGATCCATGGACTTCTGATAGGCAGTTTTGCCATCAACCACAACCTTTACGGTTTGATTGTCCTTTAACCGCAGCACCTCTACCAATAAGTTTTGGACCCTCTCTTTCTTATTTTCAAATTCAAAATCAGAGACTTGGATATCTTTGATTACGGTACTGTAATCAGACAGCAGTTTGGTCTTCGAAGGCCCTAATAACCTAAAAGAATCAAATTCAACCCAACCGCCCTTTAAACTGGTTATGCTCACTTGGTTGAAGCCATTTTTCAAGATCTCAGGCTCAATATCGATCCTGATTTTTTCGGCTCCCAATTGTCCAGCAACAGGATTGCTTTCTCCAGTTCCATTCTTGAGTTCATAATTGAATAGAACCCCATTGATAGCTACTTGAACAGTAGGCTTAGCCTTGCTTTCTGAATTAACGAAATCCAATTCCAAGACATACTTCCCTTGCAAATCAATGGCATTCAATTGATAAAAGAGGTTCAAAAAATGGGTCCGGATTCCGGAAGTCCCTCCTGTTCCACCCCATCCATTTGCTGGACCTGGCAAGACATAAGGGAAATCTTTGTTGAGCACACTTTGTCCAACCACGAAAAAATTATCTTCATAGCCAAAATCATGCGCTAAAAAGTCCTTATATCCCAGCGGACTTAAGGCAAATTCCTGACTCGATTGATCTGCTTTTCCTAATTCCCAAATCGCTGCCTCTTGGGCTAACAAACCCGTTGCTGAGGCTAGTAACAGAGCAGTAGAAAAAAACATCTTTCGATAAAATTGCATATCCATGATTTTGGTATTGGTTATTGATTTGACTATTTCAGGAAAGATAGAATCACCTTTGCTTCTTCATTTCCTAAATTCTTGATCTTATAGCTTTCTGCGGAGGCCGGTACAATGAAGGTTTCAGCATAATGGAAAATTTGCTTATTTCCCTGTCTATCTTCCAGCTCGATGGAACTTCCTTCAACCAGCATCAATACATGCGCCTTATTCGTTGTATTTACTTGGATTTGATCCTGAAAATCTAATCTTTGGATCTCATAATAGTGCACAGGATGCGTAGGATATTGAATGATCTTTGCGCCATCCCTTTCCTCCAAAACATAAGGTTTGGAGATATGATCCTGCTCCACCTTTTCGCCTTGCCTTGAAAAATCAAGGTTTTTGAAGCCATGTTCTATATTGATAGGCCTAGGTTTACCTTCTTTATCGCGTTGGAGCCAATCATACATCTTAAAGGTATAGATATAGGGTGTAGCTGATATTTCAAGAACCAGATTGTTCTTACCAGCGCTATGCACGGTTTGATTTGGAATAAGATATAGCTTATGTTTCTCTGAATCAAACTCTTGAACATATTGCGTGACGTCCAACTCCTTCTCTTCGGCTACACTTTGCTCCAAGGCCTTTCGAAAACTATTGGGCTCAATCCCTTCTTGAAATCCTAAGTACACCTTTGCATTATCTTTGCAATCCATGATATAATAGGTCTCATCTTGGGTAAACTGCTCGCCAAAATTTTCTTGTATATAATCCAATGCGGGATGGCATTGAACAGAAAGGTTACCGCCATCAAAAGTATCCAGAAAGTCAAAGCGGATCGGGAAATAATCTCCAAATTGCTGATGACCCGATCCTAATATATTCTTGGACTCTTGGAACATGAGGGTATCGAAACTGATTTCCAACAACTTGCCCGAACTTTCCAGTACCAAACCATTTTCAGGAGCAATAATCTCAAATGACCATGCATAATTTACCTCATCTTGTGCCAATTCATGAAAACGTTCTTTCATCCATTGTCCACCCCAAACGCCAGGATCAAACCATGGTCTTGGTCTAAATACCGTTTTGCTCATAGCTGTTAAGGAATTTCTCAAATCCTCAGCTTTGATCCAATTTAAGGTATCCAACCACTGGGTATCCGCAAAAAGATCAATCCTGGGCAGGATTTCTTTTTTATAAGCATTCAGCACGATCCAATCTACAAAGTACAGACGCTTGTAGGTATTTTTCATATTGAACCTCGTGTTTGAGCCGATATTAAAGGCAGACTTGCCCCTTACTCGAAACAGAAGTTCATTCTTTGGAATATCAAAATATGCGATGGAATCAAAGGAAGAAACAAAACTGGCACCTATGCCCCAAACAATATTGAGATCAAATTCCGTATTGGCTTCTAGGTTTTTTAGATCATCCAACAAAAAGAAATCTCCTAGACTAAGGTCACAGACCTTTCCCCACACCGAGTCATCGGTTCCCATAAACGGTTCGACCATTTTATCAAGCTCAGCTTCAGGCTTCAAGAAATCCTTCGTATCGATCCAATTGACAGAAACGGATTGCTCGGCAAATTCCTTTTCTAGGGAAGCCTTGATGCCATCCCAATCCACCGCCACATAACCATCTACACAAACTGTCTTTCTAGATACCATCCAATCTGCTAATGATGAATAACCAGAAGAAATCAATCCCTCTGCAATGGAAAAAGATGGATAAATGCTATATCCAGCCTTTAAATCACCTGAAAGAACTGCAGGCATCTCAGGTTGTTTGGTCCCACGTATTATTTTAGTGCTTTCCATGGTTGACAAATCTTCCAACATATTTTATTGCGATCTAAAAAATTTTTAATTTCAATTGGTTTACAACACAATATTAAGACATTGTACCTACATATCAAAGAAAAATATCAATATGTTTATACATATTAAGGAATTTACAATTCTTTAACAGTAAAAACATAAGTTTAAACCTGTCCCTATCCTTGATCATTATTCAGTATTAGTGGAGATTTGCTTTGATCTTATTCGAGACATATTCCGAATTTTCCGAATATGTCTCGAATAAGGTCAAAATGAAACTCGAATAAAACTTCCAGAAAAATCTATCTCAGGATTTCGGAAATAATAGTCTTTGAAGCCTCTTGTATTATTCCTACATCAACAGAATATGAAATATAATCTATTCCCAATTCCCTCCATCTTCTGGCATCGGAAAGATTATCCGTGAAGATTCCAGTTTTCTTAGAGTTAGCTTTGCAAAGATTGACGATATATTCAATTTTTTCTATCACAGCGGGATGGTTGATTTGACCGGGTACACCTAAGGCTTGAGAAAGGTCATATGGACCAAGGAAAATGATATTGATATGCGCCACTTCAATGATCGCCTCTATGTTTTTGATGGCCTCCTCTCCTTCCAGCTGCAAAATCAAATAATTCTGATTAGCTCCAGCAAAATATTCAAACCTATCCTTATTGGAAAACTCAGCTGCACGGACAAATCGGCACACCCCCCGCATCCCTATAGGTCCAAACTTGGCGTATTCAACAGCTAGCTTGGCCTGTTCTGCATTACTGATCTGAGGCACCTGAACACCCAAAGCCCCAATATCCAATGCTTTGCCTATAGCCGAAGCTGAATTTTCCGGAACACGGATGATGGGAAAGGTCCCGGTGATCTGTGCTGCCCTTACCAAGTTTTGGGCATTCAATATGCTATTAGGACCATGCTCCAGATCGATGATGATAAAGTCAAAGCCGGCATATCCCATAGCTTCAATCATGGAGGGATCCGAAGTCTTTGAAAATGGACCCACCACAGTCTGTCCTGCTTCCAGTTTCTCTAAAAATCTCATGTAGGTTTAAATTAAACCTAAAAATAACTTATATTGCTGATAATGACCAAGGAATCAAAACAGAAAATTAAAGAATTCCATGATTTTGAACCTTTAACCCAAACCTATACGCATGGCACTAAAAAGAATTTATAAAGAAGGATTAAAGCTCGGTGAAGGCCCTCTTTGGGATTATCGAACTCAGCAACTTTTCTTTGTAGATATACTGGATAAAAAACTGTACGTCTATGATTACAAGGATCAAAGTTTTGAGCAACATATTTTCAACGAGTATATCAGCTGCGTTGCATTGACTGCTGATCTGGATAAAATCTTGATTTCCCTGGAGAGTGGCCTGTATGAATTTAAGTTGAGCACAGCGAGCAAAACGTTGATCAGCCAACCGGAGCATAGGAATAATTACAGATACAATGATGGGGCAGTCAGCCCTTGGGGAACTTGGTTAATCGGAAGCATGAATAACCTCAACAATGGGGATAATGGTCCTTTTTTACCTGATGCTACTTTATATGAACTCAAAGATGGGGATGCAAAGACCTTATTGGACGGGGTTATCATTTCCAATGGGATAGCCTTTGAAGATACTCTTATTTATTTCATCGATTCGGAATTAAATTCTGTAAGGCAATTCGAATATCGCGATGGAAAATTGGAAGAAGAAACATTGATCTTTCAGTTTGAAGGAATTGGGTCCTTGGATGGAATGTGCCTATCAAAAAGCAGGAAACTGTATATCGCAAATTGGGGCGGAAATCAGATCATCATATTTGATCTTGTCCGCAAAGAGATCATCGATTATATCAATTTACCTTCCAAAAACCCAACTTCTTGTACTTTTGGCGGGCCGGAAATGAATGAATTATTCATTAGCAGCTCGGCGCATCAGGATGACCTGGAAGGTGCTGCTGGGCTATACTGTTTGAAAATAGATGACGAAGGAAGCGAAGAATTTATATTGAACGCTTAAAGAGCAATGTCATTAAGTTAGGAAAAAAACAAAGCGGAACTTTCCTGAAGAACAATAATACCAATTTGTACACTTTTGATTCTGAACAATTCGTGAAGAATCTGTACGGTTTTCCCCCACCCTGATCGTGTCATTCTCTATCGAAGATAGAGGACCTGTACGCCAACACCTCTCTCCCTTGTATAGTTCTGAGAAACTTCGTGCCAACCAATGACAAGTTTGTTAGAACTGTGTTTTTAGCTATTTAGACCCTTATTTATTTTCCATAAAAATCTCTTTTTTGCGACATACTGCCCTGGAAGGGCAGAATTATTTTAGCAATGGTATCGAACAATAAAGGGTTAATGCAAAAACGATGTTCGATTAATCGAACATCGTTTTTGCGCCACTTCCAGGCTAACGTGCCATGTCTGCTAAAATAATGGCACCCCTAAAGGATCAATGTCATTAAGTTAAGGTTTTTTTGAACTGAGGCTCATCCGAAGGATTTCGGAGAATTGCACACCTTTAAACTCAACGATGGTCTTTATTGAATTGACGAACAGTTCTTCAATCTTCGATTGAAAGATGACAAAGCCTTTAGAAGGAGATCCGTACAGATTCTTCACTAATCGTTCAGAATTGGAAATGAATTCCGTAGGGATTTTCTGAAAAATATTTCACCCACACTGTGGGTTATCCGATTAACGATCAGATTTTCTACAAAGATGTCACCCCTTCCAGGGGTTCCCAATTTATACAATCATCCATCCTTCCGAAGGAAGCACTTTAGCCCCCGGCTCATTTCCAGTGGCGGAAAAATGGATAGAATGCCGTCGACTTGTGCGATGGGATTGGCCTTGGAATGCTTTCAGAAGATCATCCCATCAAAAGGGATGATCTTCTGAAAGATATTCCCGACAACAAGGCATTCTGTCCATGTGCGGATGATTGTGCGAAAAGCCACCTTAAATGGGCCGAAGCGTTTTGGTTACTTTTGCGCCTCAAAAGTAACGAAGAATCTAAATTTTGTTTTTTTTGTTAACCTAATGACAATGGCCTAAAGGAGCATTAATAATCGTCTTGATAAGGATCTTGTTCCTGATCATAGAAATCGGTCAGTTGTCGGATTAAGAAGAACATGATATCTTTATCGGATCCTAGTCTTTTGGTCATTTTACCCCAAGCTGTTTGGTTGAACTCCATCCTATTTTTTTGGGAATCCTCATACACCCATTGGTTTCTAAAGTCCTTGCCCAAGCTGGCGGAAAAGTTATTTCGAGTATATTCCAGTACACCACGCAAATTCCGTTTGATGCTAACCGTACCATATTTCCCTGTTTCCTCATAATATTCATGGCCAAAAGTATCCGTTCCCGACTCAGAAGAATAGCCACGGTTATCCTCGATCTCTTCCCCGCCAAATACATTTATCCTATGGGATAGTTTGTAATTGCTCTCTTGGGAATATTTGCGCACTAAATCTCGCAGGAAACTTGTTTTCCATTCATTATCGCTCAATATCCCTGGAAAATGCTTGGCTAGATATTTTTGATCATAGGACACTTTATTTTTTGAATTATCATAAAATTCAAGTCCATTGAAAACATTTTTTTCAAGGGTAGCTTTATATCGTCCATCGAGGGAATTGAATTCGAGATGACCAAAAAAATTATTGCTGATCTTGCCTCTTTGCGCCCATGCGCCGAGGCTACTGAAAATAATAAGGAGAAAGATAGTTAGTTTTTTCATGATGCTACTTTACCGTTGGAATCAATTTTCGCAAAAAAGATTAAACTGTTACGAAAATAAATATTACCTCGTGGTTAGGCAAAATTGTGTTAAGTTTTTTATTATTTCAAAATAAAAATCAATCTTTTGAACAGCCTCTCAATCATCAATCATATTTTATTGATTACCAACAAATTAACTTCAACAAATAATTGACAAAAAAATAATTAAATAGGTACTTCAACGATTTTTCAAAAAAATTATTGAAAATCAAACCAAAGATTTCAAAAATTAATTTTAGTGTTTAAACATTGTTCACTATTTTAGGATAAGCGATAATTAATTTCCAAACCATTTATTAATTATTATGATTAGCCTTGACACCCAATTATTTGAAATCTCACATGGTCTTCATCTGGGGAAATTCACCATATCTGACTTAGGCGATATCTTACCGGCAAGTCTCATGATCCATGACTTGAACGGAAATTCGCCTAATGGATGCAGTTATATGAACCATTGGGGAACCAGTTATTTGGGGGTATATCCTGAAGAAATCCCTGCAATGGGGATGAATTATTATGACCATTTCTTTGTAAAGGAGGAAATCTTCAGCTTTTTTGTTGGTTTACAGCAATATATCATCAATGGAGAGTCTGATAAAACCTATAATTTCTTCCAAAGGGTAAGAAGGTATTCTGATCAGCAGTATCAATGGTGTTTTACCAACTGTAAGCTAGCTGAAATTCAATCCGAGTCTAAGTTGATCTTGATTTCTGCCCCTATTGATGGTTTGGACCATATCATTCAACGGGTCAATAAGACCTTGGACCAAAACGAATATGTGCATGCCCATTATAAAAAGTATGCACAACTGACCAAAAGGGAAAAGGAGATTATTCGCATGTTGGCAAATGGTTTCACTACATCGGAAATCTCGGACCAGCTCTTTTTGTCTTCACATACCGTATCAACACATAGAAAAAACATCTGTAAAAAACTGGATAATAAATCCTTTGCTGAATTATTGAAGTTTGCCGTAAATTTTGACTTGACCTAGTCAATGGCAAAATCAATCAAAGGCAAATAATTTGGACCTGCTACAATTAACATAAATAAAAAACCTGAGCCGGGGAAGCTCAGGTTTTTTTTACTAACCAATTATTAACCTAAATTATGAAATTATTTACTCTTTTACTTTTTTACTCTGTTTGCTATTATTAACGCAAAGCCAATGCCTAACTGTATAAAACCAGCAGTGGATTAACATTTTTTAACAAGGAACAGGAATAAATGCCTAAAAAAGAATGGCCTCTAAATCCGTAGAAGCCATTAATATTTATTTTGGTTAATAAGGGTTGGTCAAATCAATACCCAAAGATACTTTCCTTGTATGGGAATCCCATACGGTTTCCCGTAAAGCATTAATTAAATTTATATTAATCCTTTGTCCTTACAGTATAATACCAATTGTTCATTCTTGGTGAAGCCCAATACTTCTTTCATCAGGTTCAATCTTTTTTCAATACTACTCAAGCCAGAAGGTTTGATGTTCTTTTCCTGCAGGATTTGTGGGATGTTTTTTTGGAGGACACCTTGCGATAGCGAAGAAATGATCTGAATGTCCATATTGGTAAATTCATGTGAATTCTTGGATCTCAGGGCCAAACGGATATCAGGTGATTGATAGATCTTGTTGCTTGCCACGGCCTTCATTGCTTCCCTGAAATATTGACCATCGTGCCTTGCTTTTCTGACATAGGCATCGATCTGGTAATTTCTAAAGAGGTCTTCGATCAGACTGATCCGATCAATGGAAGAAAAGACGATAACCTTGAGGTCTGGTTGCAGTTCCTTGGCTGCCTTGATCAAATCCTTCCCATGAGAGATCTTCTGTGGAACGATATCATCTTCGAAAACTAAATCAGTAATCAGCAGGTCATAGGGCTCTCCCTCAGATACAGCTTTTCTGATCCGATTGAGTGCATCATCGCAGTAATAGACATATTTGGCATCAGTGACTCCCATCTCCTGCACCGTTTTATGGACAGAAAGGTTTGCCACCTCATGATCTTCAGCAATCAATACTTTTTTAAACATAACAACCTATTTTTGAATAGGGATGGAAATGTGAATTCCTAAACCGCTATTATTATTTTTCTCAAAAGTAAGGGTCCCCTTCAATAGATTTATACGGTTTTCCGTATTCATAAAACCATTACCATATTTTGGAGATTCTGATAGTCCTATACCATCATCTTTATAATATATATGAAGGATATTTCCTTCATAATCAAACCTGACTATGACTTCTTGGGCTTTACTATGCTTCTGCATATTGACCATCAATTCCTGTAGGACCTGTTCAAGGTTGTCTTTTTGGACAGCATTCAACCTATCCCAAGTAGCTTCTTCATTTCCTGCGATCAAGACTGTTCGCTCTTCATTCGCAAAGGATTTCAGCAACTCGGAAATAGTCAGGTGAAACGGAATGTCACCCATCCCAAGATCTTCCACCTCGTAAGAAATATCCCTAGATTTATCATAGAGGATTTCTAAACGATCTAAAAGTTCTTCCCGATTGACATCATCTCGATTTTCCAATTCCGCCATGACTCTGTATATGCCGTTTGCCACTACATCGTGCACTTTTCTGGAAGTTTTCAGTTGGCTTTCCTTAACTCGATTTTCTGCCTCCAGTTCCATCCTTTGTTTCCTTCTCTTATGCCAATTCAGGAAATAGAAGGAAGAAAGGGCCGCCACGATGATCAAGCCAACCAATAGCACACGCATCAGGTTCAATCTATACTGCTTTTCAGCGATTTCATTGCTGAGCTTGAGGTTATTGGTTTTACTTTTCTCCACCTCATATCGGATTAAAGCGAACTGATTTTTTGCTGTTAACCGTGCAATTTCAACACTATCTTGGATCTGATGGTATTTTTCTAGAATAGGGCGGTTCTCCTCCAATACGGATAGCTCCAATACCCTTTGCAAAGCATCCATTTGCGCATCTGGATTTTTAATGGTCTTTGCTATGTCAAATTGCTGCATGGAATAGAAAAGTGCCGAATCCTTGTTCCTTTCTTTATAGTAATTCGCAATATGGGAATAGCTAGAATTGAGTCCCCAAGGGTCTTTGTTCTTCCTACGGATCTGCATGGCCTTTTTTAATACCGGCAATAGCTTATAGGCGGTATCGAGATGGCTCTTTGCTCTAGCATAATTGGTCAAGAAGCGTGCATAATCAATAGAATTTGAATCTGCATTGCTAACAAGTTCTTTTAAGATTTCGCTCGCTTTCTCATATTCTTGATTGGCGATATAGGTAGAGGCTAGGTTATTTTCATAAACCTTTCTATTGGTTGGACTGCTGGTATATTGGATAGCCAATTGATTGGATTCAATTGCCTTTTTGGTATCTTTTAAAGAGGTATATACATTGCTCAGGTTATTGTAGACCATTCCAAGCAGGGCATGTTGGCTGCTATCGTTGAGGTTCAGATACTCAATTGCCTGAGTGGAGGTTTCTTGGGATCCATAATAATCTCCAAAATCGGCTTGGGTGATCGCCATATTGATGAGACTTTCGGCCACACCGACACTATCATTCCTTTCTAAGAACAAAGACTTTGCTTTCTCGAAATAAACAAATGCACTATCAAACTCATTTTTGTCCAAGAACTCGTATGCCTGTTCGTAATACGGATTCTTTTCAGCTTCTTGAGTGGATTTAATTCGGCTTTCGCAGGATACTAAAAAGAGTATCCCAATTAAGAGTAATAATGGTTTCACAGGTAAAAATAATAATGATCAAAAGTAGCCAATAAAACAATTACTTTTCAGAAGAATAGACTAATAATCACAAGAATGAAAGAATATTTTCTTGAGCGAAACCCATGTTTAGACAAATAAACTTGTAACAATTTACACGAAAAAGCAATAACAAATTGTTACACAACTATTTAACAACTAGCAATTTGTATAAATTTTACAAATGCTTTAGTTGGGTGATAAATTAAGATGTCTAGGAATTTAAGCAAATATGTAGTTAAGCGACTTTTTGAAATGCAAATTAAAACAAAACATCATTTTAATTGAGGGATAATTAATAATAAGCGATTTGAGCAGAGAAGTATTTTCCCCTACAAACAGTAGATATTACACTACGAAAATTGAATTTCCTTTATCAATAGACCATCCTGATTATGGAATTCACCTTGCCTTTGCTAACTTAAAACATCAAAATAAACTAACTCAGTAAAGACATACAATATGGGATTTTTAAATAGGTTATTTGGAAAACCTGCACCTAAAAAAGAAAATGAAATTAAAGAACAACCGACCGTCAATGAATCCCCAATCATTGAACCGATAAAAACAGAAAAAGAATTATTTGAAAGTTACGCAGCTTATGGTTTTGAAAAGCAGCTAGACTTTACAGAATTGATAGAAGACAAGAGTTGGGATGCAGATTTGACCCGTGGGACGATTTCTTTTGGTGAAGGATTTGAATTTCCTTTGCAGATAATCGGCAGCTTTTCTTATTCGGTTAATACTTGGCTATGGTCTTGGGCAAATAGTCAATCCAATTTGCCAGAAAGCCTTCTTGAAGATGCGAAAATATTAAAAGAGTATGGAGTAAAGAATAAGATAGATCAGCTGAGAACGCCTGAATTCCCAATAAAACAGGATGAATTGCACCGATTAGGTTTGATCGCAGTGGGCATGTTTGATGCTGATGCCTATTACCTAGCAGACTATGGTAGTGGAATCATGCTGATGACCGTCAAATCTGATACAATCCAAAATAACAGAAAAGATAATCATCATCGGATATTCACCACCTTCCCTCAAGTTATCTCTAACTTCGAGGTGGACCATAAGAATACCTTGACCCATTATCTAAAAAGCAAAGGATACGAAATTGATGAGAGCGAAAATCAAATTGTTGGCACGAAAGGGAATGATAAATGCAGGGCGACCTTGGATTCGCTAAATCGCATAGTCCATCTGGGCGGATAAAAAGAGGACAATTAATGCCCTCTGATTTCTTTGATGAGTTGGTCTTTGTTCATGTTGTGTCGGTTTTTTATCCCGATTTCTTTAGCTTCTGCTAGCAAATCTGCTTTAGACCTGTCTTCTAGTTTTTTAGAGTTTTGATCGATGGTTCCAGCGGCTTGCGCATTGGAAATCCGAGCAGCTTTTTCTTTACTCATCCCCTTGTCTACCAAAGCGTCGTAAGTTTTTGGCTTTTTTATCTGTGGTGTTTTTGTTCTGGGCATAATATTGAAAATTTGTTTATACCCATTGAACATATCATGGCACGATTGGTTGGATTTTTTTAATTATAGTTCGAGATTTTCCTTTTTCCGAGAAAAAATGGTAGTTCCAATACTTGCCAGCACCACGCACAAGACCGAGATCCATTGATTGATACTAAGGTATTCTTGCAGGAATATCAATCCTGAAAGTGCCCCAAAAGCTGGCTGAAGACTGGTGAGGATGCTGAAGGTCTTGGCTGGCAACCTTCCCAAGGCCATCATGTCTAGTGAAAACGGTAATGCCGAGGATAATATGGCTACGAGAAGTCCTATAGAAAACTGACCCATATTGATATGCAATATCGCACCATCCATCAAGGCAAATGGCAGGATAAAAACCGTTGCGATCATCATTCCGGTGGTAACGGCCTGTTTGCCTTCCATCACTTTGGAAAGTTTGGCTCCCATCAGGATATATACCGCCCAAAATACGCCGGCTAATAAGGCTAAGCCTAATCCTAATGGATCTATTCCATTGCTTTTCCAAGGAACGATCAATAAAATCCCAGTCAATGCCAGTAAGGCCCAAATGACATCGGTCCATTTTTTAGATAAAGCGAAGGCAAGGAACAATGGCCCTACGAATTCAATGGTAACCCCTAAACCCAAAGGAATCCTTTGGATGGCCATATAGAAAATGAGGTTCATGACCGCGATCCCTACTCCGTATAAGCCACAGTAAAACCATTGTTGTTTATTGAAGGTATGTAGTTTTGGCCTATTGATGGCATAAAGGAGGATGGCCGATAAGCCTATCCTCAAGGTCGTAGTAGCGATTGGACCGATGGCTGGAAACAACTGTTTTGCAAATGATGCTCCTCCTTGCACACAAATCATGGAAAATATCGCTGCAGCAACAGCAACATTGGTATTTCGAATTTTGGCTGACATGGTCAATCGATACTTTTAAATTGACTCCAAAAATAGCCTTTCATTTTATAAAAAGCAGGCGATTGTTGACAATTAATTAGCTAAAGAGTTTCCATATTTAATAATCTTAATCAAAATGTTAAATATAGTTATCGCTACGACACAAAGCTTTTAGATTTAGTAAATTAGACTGGATGATTTATTTTCATCTAAAGAAAATGAACGCTTAATCACAAAGCAATGGCATTAAAACCGATTATTATCTCCTTTCTTTTATTTCTATATAGTTTGGTGGCCTTTTCCCAAGCCCAAAAGAGATATACCGGAACTATCTATTCGAGCGACAGTACTTTGCTGATCAAGAATGTGGATGTCATGAATCAAAGAACCAAACAGATGCTACGTTCGGATTTTGATGGTTCTTTTGGAATTGATGCTCGCCCTTCTGATAGCATTACCTTTGTACATCCCCACTGGAACCGGTTCAGCATCTTGGCGGAAGAGCTTGAAGAAAATGTTTTTCTGCAGAAAAAAGCCATTGTGATTGATGAGGTCGTGGTTATGGGGAACACAAAGGCAGCAAAGCTGAAAGAGCTGCAAAGCATGAAAAATGATCTCAATGTAAAAGGTGGTTTATACTATTCAGGGAACCCTCCTTGGCAGCTGCTCTTGCCTTTTGGTATGCCTACCATTACTTATTTCTATGAAAAATTCAGCAAAGCAGGCCGGAATGCCAGAAGATTTGAGGAGTTTATGCAGCAGGAGATCCATAATATGGAGGTTGACCAGATCTTCAATAAGGCAACCATCAGCGATATCATTCCCATGGAAGATGAAGAGCTAGAGCTCTTTATGGTCGCATACCGTCCCGACTTTGAGGTCGCCCAATATTGGACCACGTATGACTTGCATGTGTATGTCAAAAAATATTACAAAGAATTTAAGGAAAAGAATGATGCTGAAAGATTGATTCTAAAGTAGTTTAGGGCTTTAGACGGAGTTTCTTTTCGGTAAAGATTCAAATGCATATTTATATAAAAATCACAAATAATTTCTTTTAGTTAACTCGTTTAGCTAACTTGCCAATGCTTTAGGGGTGTCTGCGTTAAATGCAGGCTGAGATTTTACCCTTACAACCTGATCTAGATCATACTAGCGTAGGGAAAAGTAAAATATCATTCATGGGTGCGTCCTGCACTTAGAGTAGATATTCCTAAAGCATTAATGCTTAAATAATAATTCAGGAATGCTACTTATTATCAATAATCAGACGAAACAGTACAAGAAGTCTCCTTTGAGCTTGGAGGAATTAATGGAATTGGAGCTGAAAGGCAAGACCAAAGGTGTTGCTATTGCGCTAAACTACCAAGTCATCCCAAGGAACAATTGGGCTGATACCTTATTGACTGATAACGATTCTATCCTAATCATAACCGCAACTCAAGGCGGATAACCCTTAAATTTTTGAAGACATGACAGAGCAAAAGATTACGACCCATCCTTTTCCAAATTCCAAAAAGGTATTTATTCCAGGAAACCTTCATCCCATCCAAGTTGCGATGCGGGAAATTTCCCTAAGCCCAACTAAATTGAGCAATGGTGGTTTGGAAATAAATCCAGCAGTTACGATCTATGATACTTCGGGTCCTTATACGGATGTGAGCTGTGAAATCGATATCCGAAAAGGATTGGAAAGGATCAGGGATCAGTGGATTCTAGATAGAAATGATGTCGAAATTTTAGAGGGCATCAGTTCAGCGTATGGACAGAAAAGATTACATGACTCGAGTTTAGATGATTTGCGCTTCGCTTACAACCATAGACCCAAAAGAGCTGCTGTAGGACAAAATGTAACCCAGTTACACTATGCTAAAAAAGGGATCATCACAGCGGAAATGGAATATGTTGCCATTCGCGAGAATCAAAGAATAGAACAATTGCAGGCCGCTACAAAAGGAATGGCTGATCAACATAAAGGCGAAAGTTTTGGTGCCAATACGCCGAAATTAATTACGCCAGAGTTTGTACGGGATGAAATAGCCGCAGGAAGGGCCATTATCCCCAATAACATCAACCATCCTGAAAGTGAGCCAATGATCATTGGGCGAAACTTCTTAGTGAAGATCAATGCTAACATCGGTAATAGTGCTGTCAGTTCAAGTATTGAGGAGGAAGTTGAAAAAGCAGTTTGGGCATGCCGTTGGGGTGCTGACACCATCATGGACCTTTCGACTGGTAAGAACATACATGAAACCCGCGAGTGGATAATTAGAAATTCTCCTGTTCCAATCGGAACGGTGCCGATATACCAGGCTTTGGAAAAGGTAAAGGGAGTTCCTGAGGATTTGACTTGGGAGATTTTTAAAGATACGTTGATTGAACAGGCTGAACAAGGGGTATCTTACTTTACCATCCATGCAGGTGTTTTGTTGAGGTATATCCATTTAACGGCAAAAAGGGTGACAGGGATAGTTTCTAGAGGTGGTTCTATCATGGCAAAATGGTGCTTGTACCATCATAAGGAAAACTTCTTGTATACGCATTTTGAGGAAATCTGCGAAATCATGAAACAATACGATGTTGCCTTTTCTTTAGGTGATGGGCTTAGACCGGGTTCTATTGCGGATGCCAATGATGCGGCTCAATTTGCAGAGCTGGAAACCCTTGGCGAACTCACCAAAATAGCTTGGAAGCATGATGTCCAGGTCATGATCGAAGGGCCAGGACACGTTCCTATGCACATGATCAAAGAGAACATGGAAAAGCAATTGGAAGAGTGTGATGAGGCCCCATTCTATACTTTAGGCCCTCTCACAACTGATATTGCACCAGGATATGACCATATCACCTCTGCCATCGGCGCTGCTATGATCGGTTGGTACGGCTGCGCAATGCTGTGCTATGTGACTCCGAAAGAGCATTTAGGACTGCCTAACAAAAAAGACGTTAAGGATGGTGTAATCACCTATAAACTTGCTGCCCACGCTGCTGATTTAGCGAAAGGACATCCGGGAGCCCAATACAGGGATAATGCGTTGAGCAAAGCAAGGTTTGAATTCAGATGGGAAGATCAATTTAATCTTTCCTTGGATCCAGATACCGCTAGGGAATTTCATGATGAGACCTTACCTGCTGATGCTGCAAAGGTGGCCCATTTCTGTTCGATGTGTGGTCCTAAATTCTGTTCAATGAAAATTACCCAAGAGATCAGGGAAGCGACCGAGGAAGGGATGTTGGAAAAATCGAAGGAATTTATTGAAAGCGGAAAAGAAATATACTTATGATCATAGTAGTCTCTCCAAACAGCAATTATCCGAATGAGCCTCTTCATGTCAACAACATGTTGGACAATGGTCTAGAGCTCTTCCATTTCCGTAAATACGGATCTTCGGATGAACTTGCTTTGGAGTATTTGGACAATATTGATGTTTGTCAACGAAGAAAAATTGTGCTCCACTCCCACCATCATCTTGCCAGCGAGTTTACTGATATTGAACGCTTGCACTTCAATAGTTATGACCGCATGCGGGAAAAGCAAATGGAGTTTAATGGAAATTTCAGGCTTTCAACTTCTACACATTCCATCCAAGAGTTCAATGAGTTGAAAAAGACCTGGTCTTATGCATTTTTAAGTCCCATATTCCAGAGTATCTCAAAGCCTGGACATGGTGTGGAGAATAGTGTATTTGAGGATATTGAACTTAAGGACAATGCGAACGTGGACTTAATTGGCTTGGGTGGCATTGAGTATCAAAATATGGAACGAGTATTAGCAAAAGGATCTAATGGAATTGCATTGTTAGGTTCTATTTGGAATCAGATCGATCCGACTGATTATTTGATCACTTGTAATAAAAAACTAGCATTATGGAAGGCGGAACAGCAATGAAAGTAAACTTAAGTCGAATACAATACATTTCTGATGGGTTGACTTTCTCCGAACAGGAGCGAAACATCAGTAATGCCTTGGACTCAGGCATAAATTGGATACAGCTCAGGTGGAAACATGGTTCTGAGAAGGAGCTTTATCAACTAGCTGAATCAACTCGAAAACGCAGTGAAAGCTATAATTCAACCTTTATCATCAATGATCATTTGCAACTGGCAAAAGACCTCGATGCAGATGGAATACACCTTGGGCTGGACGATGAGTCCATTCAAACAGCTCGCGCAATGCTAGGTAATGAAAAGATCATTGGTGGGACGGCTAACAACTTTCAGGATGTTCTGCAAAGGAGCCAAGAAGGATGTGATTACATCGGGCTAGGGCCATTAAGATTTACTTCTACAAAACAGAAGCTCAGTCCGGTCTTAGGTTTCTCAGGATACAGTGAAATCATCAATAGACTAAATGTGAAAAATATCCCATACCCCCCAATTTATGCTATTGGAGGGATAATAGAGCAAGATTTACAGGAATTACTGCTTGCAGGAGTTTATGGTGTGGCTGTATCCAGCCTCATTCAGAATGATCCTTCTGCAGCCTCAAGAATGAATCAATTTTATATTCAAGATTATGTTGAAAATAGCAGATAAAACATTTCAATCCAGACTTTTCTTAGGATCTGGAAAGTTTGGTGACCTCTCTCAAATGGAGGAAGCTATCTTAGTTTCACAAACTGAATTGGTGACCTTGGCTTTAAAAAGGGTGGATCACCAATCCGAAGAGGACACTTTACTGAATTCTTTGTCATTACCTCAAGTGGATCTTCTCCCCAATACCTCGGGAGCAAGAAATGCAAAAGAAGCGATCTTTGCAGCCCAACTAGCGAGAGAGGCATTTGAAACCAATTGGATCAAATTGGAAATCCATCCTGACCCACGATATCTGATGCCGGATCCGATAGAAACGTTGATAGCCACGGAAGCATTGGCAAAGCAAGGCTTTATCATCATGCCTTATATTCATGCGGACCCTGTTTTATGTAAAAAATTGGAAGATGCCGGCAGCTCTGTGGTCATGCCTTTGGGCTCTCCGATTGGTAGTAATAAGGGATTAAAAACCATTGACTTTTTAGAGATCATCATCGAGCAGAGCCGAGTACCTGTTGTCGTTGATGCTGGAATAGGCACACCTTCTGATGCCGCACAGGCAATGGAAATCGGTGCAGATGCCGTATTGGTGAATACGGCTATTGCTACAGCTTCTAATCCTATTAAGATGGCGGAAGCGTTTAGATTGGCTGTTATTGCGGGTAGAATGGCTTATGAGTCCGGATTGGCGAGTAAAAGCTACAATGCGAATCCATCTTCTCCACTAACTAGCTTCTTAATGGATAAATAACAAAATGGACATCAAAGAAACCTTAAACCAATACGATTGGAAAGAGATCAAAAAGCTACTTGAAAATTGCAGAACATCGGATGTTGAAGCATCACTAAATAGACCTAAAAGGTCGGTCATCGACTTTCTTAATTTGATATCTCCTGCTGCAGAACCTTTCTTGGAACAGATGGCACAGCTGAGCAATCAGCTCACGCAACAGCGTTTTGGCAAGACCATCCAACTCTATGCGCCGCTATACCTCAGTAATGAATGCCAGAATATTTGTACTTACTGTGGATTCAGTATGGATAACAAAATAAAGCGAAGGACCTTGAGCAATTCTGAAATTATCTTGGAAGCAATGGCATTAAAGGATATGGGCATAAACCATGTCTTATTAGTATCTGGAGAAGCAAATAAGACCGTGGAAATCCAATATTTCCTGAATGCCATCAGCTTATTGAAACCATTCTTTTCTAATATTTCCATTGAGGTCCAACCCTTATCCGAAGAAGAGTACCTGATGCTCCATCAAGCAGGCGTGCATTCCGTGTTGGTTTATCAAGAAACTTATCATGAAGAGGTTTATAAAGTATATCATCCAAAAGGTAAAAAGTCCAATTTCAACTTCCGGTTAGAAACACCAGACCGCATTGGTTCAGCAGGAATCCATAAAATCGGATTAGGAGTATTATTAGGTTTGGAAGACTGGAGAATCGACAGCTTCTTCAATGCAGTTCATTTGGATTACTTACAGCAACGCTATTGGAAAACGAAATACTCCGTTTCATTTCCTCGCTTGCGACCAGCTGAAGGCATCATTGAACCTAACTTTGTTATGGAGGATCGCCATTTATTACAATTGATCTGCGCCTATCGAATCTGGAATCCAGACCTAGAGATATCGATCTCTACTCGCGAAAGCGAAAACTTCAGGGACCATGTCATCGCTTTGGGAGCAACAACCATGAGTGCTGCTTCAAAGACTAATCCAGGTGGATATGCTGTTGATCCACAATCACTGGAACAATTTGAGATTTCTGATGAGCGAAGTATGGAAGAAATTAAAAACAGGATAAAAGCCAAAGGATATGACCCAGTCATGAAAGATTGGGATTCTTGTTTTTCTGAGAATTTCAGTCCTTCAAATGTCAGCCATGGATAAAGAATTCAGCCGCTATAGTAGACAAATATTTATGGAGGAAGTTTCCATTGAAGGCCAACGGAAAATCGGAAATTCAAGAGTTCTCGTGATTGGTGCAGGTGGATTGGGCTCGCCAGTTCTTCAATACTTGGCGGCTGCAGGTGTAGGAAATTTGGCAGTAATTGACTTTGATTTACTTGAAATCCATAATTTAAACCGACAAATCATCCACCAAGAGGCTTTCATTGGGCAACCTAAGGTCGAAAGTGCAGCCTCTTTTGTCCAACAACTCAATTCGGGAATTTCTTTCACCCCAATAAACGAAAAACTCACAACCGATAACATCGAAAACATCCTTTCTGAATATGACATCATCGTGGATGGTTCAGACAATTTCGAAACTCGGTATTTAGTAAATGACCACTGTATCAAAATGGGTAAAACCCTCGTATATGGAAGCATATTCTCCTTCGAAGGTCAGGTAGCTGTTTTCAATTATGAGGGCAGCAAAAACTTAAGGGATATATTCCCAAGTCCTCCCAATCCGGAGGATGTGCAGAACTGCGACCAATTTGGAGTATTGGGTGCATTAGCTGGTATCACGGGGACCATGATGGCGATGCTAACTCTGAAAGTCATCCTTGGAATCAATGTACCTTTCAATCAACTGACCATTATCGATAGCAAAAATTGGAACTTTAACCAACTCAGATATTAAAGACAGTAATTAGTGTGACAATTAATTAAGAACAGGTAGGCAGGTAAAACCCTGCCTAACCTTGTCCTAAACTAATATAACCTAACTTAAACTCAACTACTTCTTTAAAACCACAGTCTGCCCCAAGGAAAATACATTCCTCGAATAATTGGGATCTTGCAACTTGGTTTGTCCATTTAATCGCACCACAACATGGTATTCGCCTGCTTCCTCTGGAATATCAAAAACAAAAGATGTGGCTTCTTCCTCAATCGTATGGTTGAAAACCGTGATGTGCTTGGTAGGTCCGATCACCTTATTCACTTCCAAAGCCACTTTAAGGGGCCTTTCAATTTCAGCAGGAATCTGTTGCGGAATTTGCCAAGTCAATCGAACCTTATTGGTTCCTGCCGCTTCAGACTTTAAATTCTGTACCGTCGGGAGGCTTGGACCTTCCTTCATTTCATAATCATTTTTTCGGCATGCGCAGATGCTCAATACGAGCAGGATGCCTAAGATATATCTTTTCATAACTTATTTCTTAATAACCAGGATTCTGTTTATAGGAACCTTTGGACCAGTTCATCTGCTGTTGCGGAATCGGCAAATATTCATCCCTTCCAGCAACAAAACGACCTTGATTGTACCAATCAAATCTTCCCTTCTCCTTATTGATAAAAGCATTCATGGTTTCAGAAAGTAAACCCCAACGGAGCAAATCAAAAAACCTCCTACCCTCATTGGCTAGCTCTAACCTGTTTTCCCAAATAATAGCCTTTTTCAGGTTTTCCTTGTTTAGGGTAAAGTTTACTCCAGGTTTATACTCCTCAATCTTATAGTCCATCCATAAGGTTCCATCAGCTTTTTTTAATCGGTTAAGGCTCGTGGCAGCCCTAGCCCTAATCCTGTTCACCAGGTTCAAGGATTCCTGCAGCTGTCCCTGCTTCATCAGTATTTCGGCCTTCCAGAGTAAAACCTCAGCATACCTGATCTCTTTTTTGTTCATCGAATTATAGATATAGAATGGCTTGAACAGACAGTTACAATTTGGATCCACCTGCTCTTTCATCGAATTGAAAAAGCCATATTGAAATGGTGCTCTAGAGCCCGACTCTTGATAAAGAATCGCATTGTTATACTTCCAAGGATAGCCAGGTATTGCTGCCGTATGACCTAAGCGTGGATCAAAAGAATGCTGTTTAAAGTAATCCTTGTACTTATCCCCTTTGAATTCCGTCTGATTGTAATTATCAAAATCAGGAACCCCAGTCTTATCAGTCTTAAAGGCATTGATCATGGTATAAGAAACCTTATGGAAATCACAGCAACTGAAATATGGCGACCACCAAGGCGCATTCAGCTCATCCCCTCGGTTCACACGACCATCTGTAGTCCCATCATCAATGGAATATTGGATTTCCCATAGCGATTCCTTGGTGGCATTATCAAACTCCGGCAAGAAATTATTGGCAAAATCAGGCTCTAGATCAAACTGACTTTTATCCTTAGTCATAATTGTATTGATATGATCAAGAGAACGTTGAAGGGTCTGTTTATTGATATTGACAACCTTATGCTGATCATTCTGCTCATACGCTCTAAATAGCAAAGCTTTAGCTGCAAAGGCATGCGCCGCATAACGGGTAGGCCTTCCTTTATCAGTTTGGGTTTCTGGAAGCACTTTCGCCGCATCCTCAAAATCCTTTATGATCCTATCCCATAAACCCAGGTCATTCTTCATCGAATCAGGTCGATTAGAGATTCCTTCAACGACCACCGCATCATTAGGCACCGTTTCGTCAATAAAAGGGATATATTTCCAGCGCAACTTCATCCCCAAATAGATCCAACTCCTTAAAAATTTCATCTCTGCAATCCTGGAATCCCTTTGCTCATAAGCTGCAGGATCGATCTCATTCAAGAGACGAATTGCTGTATTACACCGGCTGATGCCCACATAACCCAAGTACCAAGGACCATCATTATTCCCGATATTGGAGGTTACTGCTGTAAAGATTTCCATTTCGTACCATGGAGCTTGGTCACCCAATCCTCCTCCACCTTTGTAAGCATCATCAGAACGGACACTTTGGATCCATGGAGCATGCGTCGTCCCATATCCCAAGCCCGGCATGGAAGCATAGGCTGCTACCACAAAATTATCGATAAGCTCAGGTTTTGAAACCTGCTCTTCGGATAAGACCCCTTTAGGTTTCACTTCCAAAAAATCTGAACAGGAAGAAAACAAAAAGAGCGTCATTAAAACTGATATTATAGATTTTATTTTTTTCATGACAAGAAGTTTAGAATGAAACATTTAATCCGAAATACAAAGAGAGTGGCATAGGATAACCCGTTCCTGGGTTTTCAGGGTCCATACCCGTGAATTTATCCTCACCCCATGTTTTCTTGATGGCAAATAAGTTCTGCGCAGTGACATAGAACCTCAGGTTACTCAATTTGATTTTCTCCACTACCGAAGTCGGAAGCGTATAACCAATGTTCAGATTTCTCAGCTTGACATAGGAACCATCCTCAACGAAATAACTCGAGAAGCGCCTTTCTCCATTGGCATCCCGCCTTGACAAGGCTGGAATATCTGAATCCGGATTAGTCGGCGACCAAGCATCCAAAATCCTACTGGGGTGATTTCGGTCATTTTGGACACCAATATTCCAGAAATCGCTCAGCTCCTTCCAGGAATTCCGAACCGAATTCCCAAATACACCCTGCAAGAAAAAGCTAAAGTCAAAATTCTTATAAGCAGCTTCAAAGTTCAATCCTGCCGCCAATTTCGGATCACTCACCCCGATCCAGGTCCTATCAAAAACCTCATTGATCACCCCATCACCATCCAAATCCTTATAACGGATCCTTCCCACGCCTTTACCCGGCTGAATCGGACCGTTATCCACCTCCTCTTGCGATTTATAGATTCCATCAGCAACCAGTCCATACATCGAATTCAATGGCCTCCCAACAATATTGTCCAGCAATCCATTTCCACCAAAGGCATACTTCACGTTCTCCGGCAAGGAATTAACCTGATGTTTATAGGTCGATATATTTCCGGATACCGCATACCTGAAATCATCTTTGCTCACTGCCCAAGTCAATTGGGCTTCGATTCCTTTATTGGTCATGTTTGCAGAATTGATCCAGCGATATCCACCTTCGCCCAATGCCGCTATATATGGCGGCTCAAACAGCATCCCTGTGGTTTTCTTGTTGAACCAATCCAAGGAGCCATACAACCTATTCTGTAAAAAAGTGAAATCTACTCCGACATTGGTTTGTGTCGTAGTCTCCCATTTCAAGTCAGGATTACCGAGACTAGCCCTACGGAATCCAGAAGGGATATTACCGGTCTCATTTCCACCGATGGCATAAGAAGTACCATTGATGTCGGTCACATAAATATTCACTAGCTTGCCTGAATTCAAGGGTTCCGAATTACCATTTTGACCCCAGCTTGCTCTAAACTTCAAATCGTCTATCCAGGCCACATCCTTCATGAATTCCTCGTTCTTCATCCTCCAGCCGACTGAGAAGGAAGGGAAATTTCCGAAACGATAATTCTTGCCAAAGACCGAAGAACCGTCCCGACGGAAAGTAACCGAAGCCAAGTATTTATCTGCAAAAACATAGTTAGCTTTTGAAAAATAAGAAAGCATGGTCCTTTCATTTCCTCCTCCATTAAATGTCCTTTGCTCGCCAGTGGCGGTAGATAAATAGGCATAATCGCGGTCCTCCAAAAGCAGTCCGGAACGATATCCACTCATGCTTTCATTCAAGAATTTAAAGGCCTCAATACCCACCAACACATCCAAGTGATGCTCTCCAGTAGCGATATTGTACAATAAGGTATTGGTCCAGGTCTGCCCCAAGTCATGCCAGTTATTCTGGCTTACCCCATTGATAGTCCCAGCTTTACCCCCTGCCTCTTGCCATTTCTTGTCAATTTTCCGATCATACCACATGCTATAATCCACTCCAAACTGAGACCTAAAGGTCAGGTTATGGATGATTTCTGCCGATAGATAGGCAGAACCCAGCACTTTCAAAAAATTACCGGTATTATCCTTGTTCAATTCCATATCGCGAATTGGGTTGGCAAAATCATCCATTCCCAAAGGCATTGCTACACCGCCCCAAGCGCCGTCATTCGCATAAACAGGTATATTTGGCGGCATGACCAAAAGACCATAGGTACTGTTGACATCCCGCATCCTCAGATTGGTCAGCGTGAGGTTCTCACCTATTTTCACTCTCCCATCAAAAAGTTCGTATTCATTGTTCATCCGTGCAGCCAATCTCCTGAAGAAGGATGTGATCTGCGTACCTTCATTATTGTAATAGTTCACCGAGAAGAAACTAGTGGAGTTCTCGGTCCCCGAAGTAATGGATACCTGATGATTTTGTTGGAAACCGGTCCGCATCCCTTCGTTGAACCAATTGGTATTTGCCGAAGGCATCGTCTTGGCATCATTCAGCCACTCAATTGGTTTTACGGAATTCAATACCGGAATCCCTTGCGCATTTACGGTCCAATCATAATTGTAATACCTGACAGCCGCCGTTGGATCATCGCCATCATTGACGGTTGCTTGCCACAGCGCCCTACCATATTCCTCTGCATTCAACATCTGCGGAACATTCCCAGGGTTATTCACCGCAGCATAAGCTTCATAAGTAACCTTGGCTTTGCCCTTGATGCCTTTTCGGGTCGTTACCAAAATAACCCCACCTGCTGCCCTAGAACCATAAATGGAAGCTGAAGAGGCATCTTTCAAAAACTGTATGCTCTCAATATCATTTGGATTGATGTCTCTTAGGTTGATGGATACCGGTTGCCCATCCAAAACGATCAATGGAGGTGAAGAATTAAAGGAGGTAATCCCTCTAAACTGGATCCCTACATTTTCTGCTGGGTTCCCGTCGGTCGTCACCCTTACCCCCGGTACTTTGCCTTGCAAGGAACGCATCACATTGGCACTGGGGTTGTTGACAAAATCTTCCCGCTTCACGACCGATACCGCACCCGTCAGATCAGCCTTGCGCTGGGTCATATACCCCGTTACCAATACTTCCTCTACCCCTAATTCATCTTTTTCTAAAATAATTTTACCCGCCTGAGCGATGGGTACATCCTGGCGTTTAAAACCAATGGCAGTGACCCTGATCTGGGTACTGCTCCCGATTTCTAGCGAAAACTCCCCGTTCTCTCCAGTCGCTGTTTTCTTCCCTGTAGGAAGTGCCGCCACTGTCGCCGCAACGATAGGCACGCCTTCCTTGTCGATTACTTGGCCAGTTAGCATTCCTGCCTGAGCATGTACTTCTCCCATGCTCAGCAGTTGGAACCAAAAATAGAGGACAAAGAGCCCCGATATTCGGTGTTTTTTCCATGAAAAATAAGTCATAACAATAAGTTTAATCGATTAAGCAACTAAGTAACAACAAGACTATTGGCACTTAGTAAAAAAAATATTAATTAGAAATTCAGTTTATAATGAATACAAGTTTAGTGCTTAACCGATTAAGTTCCAAATTAATTTAAAATATTTTAGTTCTTAATTAATTTGGAACACTCTTCCGTAACAAAATCTCAGGAAATTTCGAACTAATCCTCTCGGGACCCATCGTCAGCCATTCGGACTACCTTAGGATGAAATGAAGCAATGACATCAACCAATTCTTTTTGGGCATCCATGACCTCATGGATGTTCTTATAAGCCATTGGCGCTTCATCCAAATCAGCTCCGATCAAGCTGATCCCTAAATCCTCCAATCGCTTGTTCAAATCCTTTCGGGACAAGGTCTTTATCGCTTGGGTACGGCTCATCAATCGTCCAGCCCCATGTGAAGCCGAATTGATAGCCTCTTCCTCCCCTCTACCGCGGACCAAGAAACCAGGTGCAGCCATCGATCCCGGGATAATCCCCATCACACCCTTTGCCGCTGGCGTAGCACCTTTTCGGTGAACGATCAGCTCCTCGCCTTTCCACATCTCCTTCCATGCAAAGTTATGGTGGTTTTCCACCTTCGTCAATCGTACGGCCCCCAATTCCGAAAGCACCTTTTCATGGATCACCCCATGACAGGCCGATGCATAATCCCCCGCTAAGTTCATGGCCAACCAATACTCTTGCCCTTCAGCAGAATCCAAGTCGAAATAGCCCAAATGCTTCGCCTCATGAGGAAGTTTACAGACCTGCATCGCCAATTTGGTATAGTGATTGGCAATCATTGCTCCCAAACCTCGAGAACCAGAATGCGTCAACAAAGCCAGATATTCCCCTTTTGGAATCCCCAACTCCTGATCCGTCTCCTTAAATTCCATGATCCCAAATTCCACAAAGTGATTTCCACCACCAGAAGATCCCAACTGAATCCAAGCCTTATCCTTTAATTGCTTCACAAAAGGGTTGGCCTCAAACTGCTCGTTTTCAAAGACCTCATGATCTAGGCGCTCATGTTTCAAAAAACCGTTGCCAGCACCAAATCGAGTGGTTTTCAGCAAGATCTTTTTCAGCTCGTCACGATGGGTATCCACATAGCTAGCCGGAAGATCAAAAATAGAAAGGGCCATACGGCAACCGATATCCACACCGACACCATAAGGAATGACCGCATTTTTCGTTCCCAAAACGCCACCAATAGGCAATCCATAGCCTTGGTGAGCATCAGGCATCAGCGCACCAGCAACTGTTACAGGCAATTTCATCGCCGTTTTCATTTGTTTCATAGCGCCATCCTCAATATGCTCCGCGCCATATACTTCATACGGCAGCTCCTCCGTTTTCAAGGGAACATTGTATTTCTCCAATTCTTCTATATTCAACAGGGCAAAGGATAGCGGTGAAAATATGGCGTCTTCGGCAAAGGCTTTTGGATCATCCAACACTGCTTTGAACTTCTCCAACATTTCCTCCTTTGTAAAGCCTAATCGCTTCTTATTGATCTTCAGCGCCACACCAATGGCTAAATTCTCTTTATATCCTAAGGCAACTAAATCATTGCCATTTATTCTTTTATTTTCCATCTTTCTTTAATTTAACAAATAATGAGCATTTAATAAATCTGCAGGGCCTTATTGCCCTGCAGGGCTTCCTATTTATTCAAGAACAATTGTTTCAATTGATCCACGATCTGACCGTTTCCAGAAACGGAAATCGTATTGATCTTGTCCGCAATCTTCTCCACATACTCCATTTCCTTCAATCGGAACAACATCGCATTCTCTTCCAAAAGCTTCGCGGTATTCAACAAACTTCTTGTCGAGGCCGTTTCTTCCCTTCTGGTAATGATGTTCGCTTGAGCTTTCTTCTCAGCAACCAACACTTGGTTCATAATATCCTTGATTTCACCCGGAAGGATAATATCCTTGATACCCATGGAAATCAATTCAATTCCCAATCGCTGAACCGACCTTTTCGCTTCCTCCAAGATCACCTTAGCGATCGCATCCTTATTCTCCAACAATCCATCAAATGTTTGGTCAGATACATAGGTTCTCACGATCATCTGCATCAAAACATATAAATGACTTTCAAAAGATTGGTTTTCCAACAAGGCCATCTTGATATCTTCAACTTGATATTGGAAACCGATATTCAATCGGATCTGAACCTTGTCCTTAGTCAAGATCTCTTGACCTGGAATCTCCATATACAAGGCTCTTTTATCCACGATGGAAACCTGAACCACATCCGCATTTTTCCAGAAGAAGTATTCGCCAGCCATCAATTCTCGCTCAAACTTACCATTCACAAAAAGCAAAGCTCCTTGAAACTCTTCAATCTGATATCTGCTCACATAAGCTTTGAACAAGTCTTTCCTTAAATAAACTTTGTTGATGCTCGCTGGCACCTCCAAGGTTTCCATATTCTCGATTTGGAATTCCAAATCGTCCAATCCTTTCCAGAACACATGTCTTCCGGCATTCAATAAGCCTACAAAGTTCTTGTTCTTGAACATCAAAGCGATCTCATTGTCCAAAACCTCAACGATTTCCACCAATTCTTCAAATCCAGGTATAGTCAACAAAACATCTAGATGATGAGCAACCTTGAATGGATCCGCCATATCATAGCGCTCTAGGGACTCCCCAAAGCCTAACCAGTATTTCCCTTCAGTCACAACCCTTTTCACAGCATTGTTTTTGATGATCAATCCTACTTCGTTTCTGTTAATTAATACCTTTTTCATTTTTTTATTTATTTAATTTCTACACTCATTCATTTAATCCTAAAAAGCTATTGCCAACCGTTCATTGGTCCAGACCGGAACTTTAGGGTAGTCCTAGGCCATCCAGCGATCTTGTCTTTCCGCCCAAGAAGAACAGGTCTTCCAGACTTTCAAGTACAATTCTCCTTTGGTCTAGGTCTAGCAAAAAATTGCAAAGATCTTTTCCAACTGTTTTTGGCATTATATGCCTCCAACCGAACCATTGGCAATAAGCTTTTGATCTTTTTAGAGAAGACCTAAACTCGTCCAGCGTGTTTTACCACGGAATGCATCGTGTGAGGATGTTATTGGTCCTATTTCAACCAATGGTTTGTTATTCTAGCCATTTGAATTATCCTGGAAACCAGGAGCAGGATTCGAACCTGCACTGCAAACAATTAACCCATAGACCCATCTCATAATCAGTATACTCCATCCTACCGGATAAGCACTAGCCTGCCATACAGAAACAGGACACCAGGATTACGATTTGATCTCTACAGATTATATATCCTTTCGGACATATATCGTATAAAAAGCTTATCGCTTGTTTAATCAAAGAACATTTGTCATACCCGACAATACAAAGGTGTGCATGGTACTACGCAGTACTAATGCGCAATAAAAAATAATTACATATTTTTAAATATTAAATAGATAATAACCTGATTTACAAATCAATAATTTTACATTTTTAAAATAATATTTTTACGGATTCGTATTACTACGCAGATACTTTGCGCAGATACCTTTTATTAACTATCTTTATATTAACCAAAAGGGAAAGGAAATCCATGTCTACAAACAAACTTGCACTCATTCGATACAAAATCATTGACCAATGCCTTCAACAAACCCATCGGAAATGGACGTTAGAAGACTTGATAGAAAAGGTTTCGGAAGCACTTTATGAGTTGGAAGGAATCAATAGTGGGGTCAGCAAAAGGACTATACAGGGTGACATCCAATTGATGCGGAGCAATAAACTAGGTTATAACGCTCCCATCGTGGTCAAAGACCGTCGATATTATAGCTATGAAGATCCGAACTACAGCATCAGCAATTCCCCTATTTCTTCCATGGACATGGAAAAAATGAAAGAAGCCGTCGATGTCTTGAAACATTTGAATGGCTTTACCTTTTTCGAGGAAATGAGCGATATGATCGTCCGTTTGGAGAGCCATTTATATGCATCTAAGGGAGAAGGGAAATCCATCGTACAACTAGAAGCCAACCCCTTATTAAAAGGATTGAAATGGATCACCCCACTTTATCAAGCTATAAAGGATGAAAACCCGGTTTTGATCAAGTACAAATCATTCAAGTCAAAACAGCCCACTGTGGAGGTATACAGTCCCTATCTTTTAAAGGAATATAGAAACCGCTGGTTCCTTATTTGTTGCAAAAAGAACCAATCCAGCCTGATCACTTTGGCGCTAGACCGGATTGCAGAAATTGATATGATGGCCAAAAATGGTTTCCAACCTTATGAAGGGGTCGACTTCGAACGATACTTTGCAGACACTATTGGGGTCACCAAATCTGCAAAAGACCGTGGACAGAAGGTTATTCTACTGATAAATGCTGCAAATGCGCCTTATGTAGAGACCAAACCATTACACAGTTCACAACAGATCCTAAAAAAACATGAGGATGGTTCCATCACGATCCGGATTGATGTGACACTGAATCTTGAATTAGAACGCGAGATATTGGGTTTCGGTGAATGCATCAAGGTATTGACACCAAAAAGCTTAGAAAAACGGATACTTTACCGACACTATAAGGCGTTAAATCAATACGCCAAGGCCCAGATCATAAGAGAAGATAAGGAACAGCAGAAACAGGTTGATAAATAATGATATAACTCACTTTATTCTCCATACTGTGAATAATGCTTAAATTTAGCCTACTATTTTAGACAGATATGAAAAAAGCTCCGAATACTGAGCAAAAGTCCAGAAAGGTCACTTCTGGACCCCTACGCGAAAAGGCAAGAACGATGAATAAAATCGTCAATGCCGTCGGAAAAGTATTAAAAAAACATGGCTATCCTGGATTGACCATTGCAAATATTGCTGCAGAAGCAAAAGTAGACCGTAAATTGATCTACACCTATTTCGATAATTTGGACAACTTGGTGGAGCTGTATATCGAGAAAAGGGATTATTGGAAAACCAAGGCCAAATCCACTATTTCCAAATTGTTGGGCCAGGAAATCATTCAGGATGACGAGATGTTCGCCCTCTTGCAAGGACAATTTAATGCTGTTCTTAACGACGAAATCCTACAGCGCATCCTACAATGGGAACTTTCTGAAAACAAGGAAATCCTCCGCAAATTAGCCGATAGCCGCGAGGAAATTGGAGCCGAGCTCATCCGTAAATACGAAAAGAGCCGTCCCAATAGCGATGTCGATACCTGTGCCATCCTTGCACTACAGACAGCAGGTTTATATTACCTTGCCCTTCACGCAAAAACGAACGGAAGTACTTTCTGCGGTCTTGACCTCAATACCGAGCAAGACCAAGAACGTGTTTCAGCAGCACTTAGAGAAATACTGACAAAGACGCAAACATGAAAAGAATCATCGAAATAGATCAAAATTTAAGCTTGAAAGCGATCGTAGAGAGTGATGCCATCCGGATGTTCAATATCATCAACAGCCAAAGGGAATATCTTGGCGAATGGCTCCCTTTCGTACAGTTCACCAACAAAGTGGAAGACAGCAAAGGTTTTGTTGAAATGGCGATGCTCAGCCGAAAGCTTAAAAAAGATTATGTCTATAAGATCTGTTTCGATGACCGTATGATTGGCTTGATCGGCACAAAGGAGACCGATCTACTGAACAAAAACACAGAAATTGGCTATTGGCTCTCCCAAGAATTCCAAAATCAGGGTATCATGACCCGCTCGGTGGAAGCCCTGATCCAAGAGCTTTTTGAAGAACTTAAGCTAGAACGCATCCAGATCTGTTGTGCAATCGGCAACGAAAAAAGCATCAATATCCCCAAAAGACTGGGCTTTAAACTCGAAGGGACAAAGAGAAATGGCGAATGGATGGGCAACTTCCAGTTTAGGGACCTCTTGGTCTTCAGCAGGCTGAAATCAGATAAACCATAAGTTTAGGAAAACTAAAAGCTATTCCTGCTCCTCCGAAAATTTCACGGTTCAAACGTTCATGCAGGACGTGCTCTTACCCAAGCTTTACTCTCGTTCGAGGCATATTCGGAAAATTCAAAATGTGTCTCGAATAAAACCCAATTAAAATCAACATAATATTGCAAAAAAAAGGTAGGATATAAAACAAGGGCAGCTCAAAAAATGAACTGCCCTTTTAAATTTTGGTTTAGTATTACCTATCTATTGTTTTGCTTTTTTGCTTCCTTCATCGGGTTGCTTTCTGCCGATTGACCCCGAGCAGTGCGGCCATTCTGTTGGTACAATTCAAACCTGGAAGGTTGCGATGTTCTCGGCCATGCATTATTGGACTCATCTATATCCGCAGTTTCACGGTATGGATCCAATTGGATGGAGGCAACTTGCTTGCTCTTGGCAAATACTTTCGTAGCTTCATTTTCATCCATTCTCCAGATATAAGCAGGTACTTGATCGATTTCCTTGCTTCCGTCGGTGAAAGTCCATTCTATGATCAATGGCATCACCAATCCACCATTGTTCTTGAAGTTCAACTCATAGAATGTCGTCTTACCATTAAAGATGTCTTTTTCTTTATCGGTTAGCTTATTATAGAATTCTTGGTAGCTTGCCTCATCTGCTGGTTTAACCGCAAAACGATCCCATTTATTATAGAAATCCAAAAGAGAGGTATCCTTATCCACCAAGAAAGCCATATTTTCTTCCATGTTTCTTTGGCGTGTAATACTGTTTAGGTCTTTTTCAAAAGCATCTTTTTTCTCTTGTTGCGTTTTCTTAGGGTCAGCTCCACTCATTCTATATTGAGTCACATTATCCAATGAAATTTCAACCGGGTCCGTTCCAAAGAACCAACCTCTCCAGAACCAGTCAAGGTCTACCGCTGAAGCATCTTCCATAGTACGGAAAAAGTCTGCTGGTGTAGGATGTTTAAATTCCCATCTCCTTGCGTATTCCTTGAAGGCATAGTCAAAGAGCTCACGTCCCATCACGGTCTCTCTCAAGATGTTCAATGCAGTTGCTGGTTTAGCATAAGCGTTTGGTCCAAATTGGACAATGTTTTCAGAGTTGGTCATGATAGGCTCCAATTGGTCTTTTGGAAGCTTCATGTAATCCACGATCTTGTAGGCAGGACCACGACGGGAAGGAAAATCCTTGTCCCACTCCTGTTCAGTCAAATACTGAAGGAAGGTATTCAAGCCTTCATCCATCCAAGTCCATTGACGCTCATCTGAATTGACGATCATCGGGAAGAAGTTATGGCCTACTTCGTGGATAATTACCCCGATCATCCCATATTTCACCGCCTCAGTATAGGTACCGTCTTCATCTGCACGACCATAGTTGAAACAGATCATCGGATATTCCATACCATTTGCAGCTTCTACAGAGATAGCTACCGGATAAGGATAAGGGATAGAGAATTTAGAATAAGTTTTTAAGGTATGCGCAACTACCTTAGTAGAATATTTACGGTATAGCGGATAGGCTTCAGGACCATAATAAGACATGGCCATAGGCTGGTTTCCTGGAATACCTTCATTGACCCGCAGAGCATCCCAGATCAAGCGACGGGACGTTACGAATGCAAAATCACGTACATTCTTAGCTTCATATACCCAAGTTTTCTTGGCGGTCGATTTCTGTTGGATCGCTTTGTTTGCTTCCTCTAGGGTCACGATCTCAACCGGTTCTTTCGATTGCTGGGCCTGTTTCCACCTACCTAGTTGAGCAGCGCTCAATACCTGTGCATAGTTTTGGCATTCACCGGTAGCACCAACCACATGGTCAGCTGGAACGGTGATATTCACTTTATAATCGCCGAAAACTAAAGCAAACTCCCCTCTTCCTGTAAACTGCTTGTTTTGCCAGCCTTGGAAATCGGAATAGACTGCCATTCGTGGAAACCACTGTGCTATGGTATATAAGTTATTGTCATCTTTAGCAAAATGCTCAAATCCACCACGTCCACCTTCTACCATACGATCAGAGATCTTATAATCCCAATCAATTTTCAGGACGAATTTAGCCCCCGGTTTCAATGCTGTAGGAAGATCGATACGCATCATGGTATAATTGATGGTATATTTCAAAGCCTTGTTGGCACCATCGGTAACCTTATGGATATTGACGCCAAATCCTTTTTTCTCTGGAACCAAGGATTTCAGCTCTCCGATAGACATTTTCTCCCTTAAGCTGCTTTGGTCGAAACGTTTATTTTCAGCATTATCTGCATGCTCATTCTCATCCAATTGAATCCATAAATAAGTCAGGGGATCAGGAGAATTGTTGGTGTAGGTGATCGTTTCCGATCCTTTCAGTACCCGATTGACATCATCCACCTCCACATCAATCACATAATCCGCCTTCTGCTGCCAATACATGGAACCTGGCGCACCAGATGCCGTTCGGAAGATATTCGGATCCGTCAAAAGGTTTCCCAATTGCTCGAACTTATTCCCATGGTTGGACCCTGGGTTATGCTGCATCTGCGCGTGGGCAGAATATATGCTTGCCGAACCTATCAGGGCCAGGCAAATGGTTTTGATTAATTTTGAATATAATTTCATAATGGAATACGTTCAAGTGCCATAATAAAGGAGATCCCGATCACTGCCGATGAAAGGAAAAAGCTCCAATCGCGGTTGCTGACCGCAAAAATCTTCAGCATCAGTTCCGACAACAGAATAACAAAAAATACGATGATCAGTTGTCCAAACTCCAGACCTATATTAAAGGACAACAATGGAAGGACAATATTCGCCTCCTGCCCTAATAAAGATTGCAAGTAATTTGAAAATCCAAGACCATGGATCAGTCCAAAGAACAAGGTCATTGCATACAGGACATAAGGACTGCGCTGTTTTCTTCTTTTTGGGAGATTATAGAAAGCAGTAGCCAGAATGGTAACTGGAATCAAGAATTCTACCCAAGCGGTATCCACCCTTACTATTTTGAAAGCGGCCAGTGCCAAGGTGATGGAGTGTCCGACGGTAAAAGCGGTTACCAGCCAAAGGATTTTCTTCCAATCTTTAAGCGTATAACTACAACATAATACGAGGACAAACAGAATGTGGTCGTAACCGGTCAAGTCTAAGATATGCTGCCAACCAAGTTGAAAATAGATAGAAAAATCGCTCATTAATTAGGTCTTGTAATAATAACATAGCAAAATTAATATTATTTTAACATAGACAAACGGATTTACTAATTTTAAGCAATTTTGCACATAATTGTTGCAAAAAGTCTAGAGCATGGATTGGAAGAAATTAAAATTAGGATTGTTGTTAATTGGGGTTTTTAGTGCTTTAATTGCCTTTGCGCATCCTTTTTATGTCAGCATTACCTCTGTCGACTTCAACCTGAGCAAAAAACGGGTAGAGGTTTCCTGTCGATTGTTTTATGATGACCTGGAAGTAGCCTTGAAAAACCAATTGGGTCAACACATAGATGTGATCCACCCAAAAAACAAGGCGGCAGCAGATTCTGCTATATCGAAATATATCCGTCAAAACTTCAAGATCAATGTCAACAATCAACCGCGTAACCTCCGTTATGTAGGCTATGAAATCGAGGAAGATGTAGCCTGGTGTTATTTAGAGGTCAGCGATGTTGCTGCCATCAGCAAATTGGACATCGTCAACCAGCTGCTGTTTAAGGACTTCAAGAACCAATCGAACATCATGCACATCAAAGTCAACAACACTAAAAAAAGCACCAAACTCGACAATCCTAAACGGACAGCCAGTTTCACATTCTAAAATTATTTAGTTTTTGGGATTTAGGGTCAGGAGAATACGAACCCTCTAGAAACACAAAATGCTTTTTTCTCAAAAAGCACGTCTAATTTAATTTGTTTTGGTTTTGTAGAAGGGTTAACTTTTCTTGTTAACACTTCTAGTTTGTGGGCTTGGTTGGTTTCCGATAAACCCTACATTCGTCACATAGAATGAAAATGGGTTCTGGATCATTTTTTCTTTTTTACTTCTTTCTTTTTTAATCATATTATTACCTTTCTTTTATTGTTTGCTAGTAATATAACAAATTTTGAGCCAAATTCCAAATTAAGGGAAGACATAAGACAAGAGACCTGCGTGGAGGATTGTTTTTAGACAGTAAAGGAAATTGTTTTTGATATTTTTTTAGACCGTCGGAATTTGAACCAGGATGGAAGGGATTGGAGGATGGACCAAGATTATGGTCAATTTGTCGCTGGAAAGACCCCAATACTGTAGGGGCGTATCGCATACGCCCGCAGCATCCATACCTAAATTATTATCATCTTCTGATTAATGAAATTCATAGATTTTCAAATTCTTGGTCGAACAATTTCTACAAACCAATCCCATCGCACGGGGCATCGACATTCTATCCATTTTTCTGCCAAGGAAATGAGCCGGAGGCTAAAGGGCTTCCTGCGGAAGATTTGATGTTTGTAGTAAACCCACAGCCTGGGTGAAATCTTTGTAGAAAAACGAATCTTCAAACGGATAACCCACAGAGTGGGTGAAATATTTTTCTGAAAAACCTTTTAAAAACAGTGCGTTCGCGGTGCCCACGATGGCAGACATCTCAAAAAAACAAAAAAATAGATTCTTCACTAATCGCTCAGAATCCCTCTCAGGAGGCTTCCAATTCTGAACGATTAGTGAAGAATCTGTACGTAAATGCCCCAACATGTGCTTGTCATCCTTGATCGAAGATCAAGGACCTGTTCGCCAATGGAATTATGGTTTGCATGGTTCCGAGATTCTTCCTTCCTACCAATGGACAAGTTTATTCGATTGTGTTTCTAGGTATTTAGACCTATTTCTATTTTCCAGAAGAATATTTTTTATCCGCCATACATCCCCAGAGGGGATGAATTATTTTAGCATGGATGGTAAACAATATAGGGTTAATGCAAAATCGATGTTCGATTAATCGAACATCGATTTTGCGCGACTTCCAGGCTAACGTGCCATGCCTGATAAAATCATGGAACCCCGATAGGGTTCAACTGAATAGTTGAACAATTGCGCATTTCCAATTCTGAACGAACAGTGAAGAATCTGTACGGTTCTCTACTATTTATGCCTGTCATCGTGTACCGAAGGTAAAGGACCTGTACGCCAATGCAATCATTGTTTGCATACTACCGAGATGCTTCGTTTCTACCAATGACAAATTCATTCGATTGTGTTTCTAGGTATTTAGACCTATTTATATTTTCCAGAAGAATATTTTTATCCGCCATACATCCCCAGAGGGGATGAATTATTTTAGCATGGATGGTAAACAATATAGGGTTAATGCAAAAACGATGTTCGATTAATCGAACATCGTTTTTGCGCGACTTCCAGGCTAACGTGCCATGCCTGCTAAAATAATGGAACCCCGATAGGGTTCAACTGAATAGATGAACAATTGCGCATTTCCAATTCTGAACGATTAGTAAAGAATCTGTACGGTTCTCTACTATTAATGCCTGTTATCCTTTACCGAAGGTAAAGGACCTGTACGCTAATACAATCATTGTTTGTATAGTTCCGAGAATTTCGTGCCTCAGTTTGACACCGGAAAGGAAAGATTTTTTTTGTGTAATCCTCTAGCTTCGGTACAGGACCTGTTCGCCAATGCAACCTTTGTTTGCATTACTCCGAGATGCTTCGTTCCTCAGCATGACAAAAAAAATAACACTTTCAGCAGGTTCTATTGTCTTATGTCTATTGTCTTATGTCTATTGACTTATCCCCCCCTAATTCGCCATATTCACTGCATGCCTATGGATAAACTCCGACGGTGAACTATGCAAGATATGTTTGAATACCCGATTAAAATGGACAACGGTATTGAAGCCACATTGGTAGGCGACTTCGGAAATGTTTTCGGTGGATTTATTGATGAGCAATTGGCAGGCTTTTTCGATTCGGATTTCATTTAAAAAGGTCACGTAGGTTTTCATGGTGTGCTTTTTAAAATACTTACAGAATGCAGATGGCGTCATGTGGATGAGTTTGGCGACTGCGTCGATACTAATTTCCCGATTATAGTTTTCTAGGGAATAGCGAAGGACCTCATTGATCCTTACTCCGACCTTATCGTTGAAGTTTGACTCTGGCAGACCGGAATACAAGGAGATCATCTCCTTTTCGTTGGCAATCAGGTAATCGAAAATCTCCAAGACGCGCATGAGTTTAGGGAGGCCTTCCTCCCGCAATAGGGATTGGAAAATGGACCTAACTGGAAGGCTGTATCGCTGGATCAGCTTTTTACTGGAATCTAAGGAATTAAAGATATCTCGGATCCGATGCAACTCCTGCATATTGAAGAATGACTGCATTTTGTCAAAGGCTACGAAAATATGGACCACATGGATTTGGTCCTCCTCCGCTCCTTCCTTAATAAAGATATGGGGATCATTGGCCTTAAGGATATAGATTTCATTTTCAAAAAATGGCTGTATCAAGTTTCCGATAACGACCGAACCCCTACCTTTTAGGATATAGGAAACCTGGATTTCCTTGTGCCTATGGTAATGAGTATAGAATTCCTCCCTCAGGTCTTCTTGAATATAAAACGAACCAGCTCCGAAAGCAGGCACAGTAAATTCAATTGGATACCTTGCTTCCATTGTCTTTAAAGCTTCCATACATTCCTATTTTTTGTCCCTATTCAACTGGTTAATGTTGTTTGGGTATAATGATATTCATAATTTAGTTATAACAAAAATATCAATTTTTTACAATCTCAGGATATTATTTGAAAATATATAAGAATATTTCCGTAATAAATTTCTGACATAAATCATATTTCATTCATTCTCATTCATTTCGAGTATTTTTATTGAATTACAATCCATTCGCAACTTCTACAGGAATTCATTAAATTCGAAAAAATAAATCACTGAAAATTTACTATTCATGATCAAAGAGGCATTCATTATAGGTGCAGGTGGAGCTGTAGGAAGTGTGTTAAGGTATTACAGTGGACAATTTATCAGTAAAAATTATCCTAGCCAGATTCCACTGGGCACTTTGATCGTCAATCTTTTGGGCTGCCTGCTGATCGGAATATTACTGGGCTATTTCGCCAAGAACCAAGGATTGAGCAATGAATGGAAACTTCTGCTTGTAACAGGCTTTTGCGGAGGTTACACCACTTTTTCCACCTTTGCAGCCGAGAATATCACTCTTATCCAAAATCAACAGGTTTCCCAAGCTATTTTATATATAGGCCTTAGCGTCCTATTGGGATTGGCCGCGGTATACTTTGGAATAATGATTTCAAGATTGTTCCAGTAATAAACTATGCCCTAGTCTTGGCAATCAATTCTGAACGCAACACCTTTTTCTGTATGATATGATCTTTCATCTGTTGGGTCAAAGCAACCACACTATCCTTTGCCAACTGGTCAATAGGTTGTTTTACGTGAATAATAGGATGGTAAAAGAAATCATATACCTCACTAAAGTCAAAACACATCACATTCAAGTCTTTCGGGATCTGAACGCATTTTTGTGTCAGGTATTTTAATCCTGCAACGGAAAGTGTATTGGTGGCAAATACAATGGCATCAGCCTTTTGGGTCTCCAAGATTTCATCCAGCACCTTATTCAGTTCCTGCTGTTGCTTATTGAAATTGATTTTATAGACCTTGGATTGAATCCTTGCACTGGCATCCAAAAATCCCTGCTCACGATCTTTCATATGCTGAAGGCTGCTTTTATAAGCTACAAATGCCAAGTTCTTGTAGCCCATTTCCAGCAGATGGCTGACGGCAGTCTGCATGGATTCCTTATTGTCCGTAATGACATAACTGGAATTGACATGGTTAAAATGTCTATCGATCAAACAGATGGGAATTCCGAGGGAGATTATGTATTCAATGGTTTCTTCCGAATTATCCGGTGGAGAGATAATAAAGCCATCGACCTGTCTTTTAATAAAGACATCGACCAAGTTTTTTAGCTTCTCTGTACTTTCGTCCGAACTACCAATAATGGTGGTCAATCCAAAATGTCCAGATTCATCTTCTACACCTCGCGCAATAGAGGCAAAAAAAGGATTTGAAATATCTGCCACGATCAGGCCAATCGTATTGGTTTTGCCCGTTTTTAAACTTTTCGCAATATGGTTGGGCTGATAATTCAGTTCTTTGGCGGCTTGCCTGATTTTCTCAGCAGTTTCTTTCCCTACTCTACCCTTCTCCTCATTTCCACTTAACACATAAGAAACTAAGGCTGTAGAAACACCGATTTTCTGAGCAATATCCTTTAATGATACCTTTTTTACCATGTTGTAAATATATTATTATTAATTCATAATTAACCTTTCGTTACCATTTAGAGAGCACATTTTCTCCCCAATGGTCGATTATTCTATTTACGGCTTCGGATGCGGCTCCGTTCCCCCAATCATAGATGGTAAATTCGCCGATTCCAATCCCATTGGAATCCGTATAGCCATCATGCCCATAGTTTTCCATCATAAAGCCATAATCTTGTTTTCCGAGAAAAGGCCAGCGTTTTTGCCACTGTTCTTTGGTTTCTTGATTTTCTGGCGCATACATCATCACAAAGGATGCTTTGAGGGCAGCAATGCCACGCTGCATATAGTCTTTACGATCTAATTCCTTCCCGTATTGCATGATCAGCTCTGCAAATAAGCTTTGCCTAGAATCATTCCATTCAGCATCAGCGTTCATCACGCCAAAACCTCCAAGTGCATGTATATAGATGAAGGATGGCTGCCAAACTGCCTGCCACATCAACAATTCATCCAGCACCCGTTTTCCTTTTAGTAAATATGCCTTATCACCGGTTACCTTATAGGCTTCCATCGCTGCTTGAGCGGTATAGTACATGCTCAAGGTATTCTGCTTGTACATATTATTTCTTGCAATTTTCTTGTCAACTAGGCTGTCATGTCCAAAGCGGCTACAGGACCAATAGGTTTCAAAATCCTCCCATCTCCCTATTGGCACAATTTCCTTTTCAATGACATCTAAGGCCTTTAAGGCAGATTCTTTATATTTTTCCAGCTTGCTAATTTGATATAGTTTCAGCAAAAAACTTACAGACATGGCAGATTCCGGCGATTTGCTCAAGATATCCATATCATTTTGGTCCTGTAGGTCCAGCCATGCCGGAAAATAACCATCTGGTCGCTGTGTATTGATCAAAGCATCAGCATAACGAACCGCATAATCCAAAAGCCGTGGATCCTTCTCCAACTCCATATACCAGTCCAGCATCAATAGAGCGGTATAGCTCATATCCAAGACATGATAAGGCGACTCCTTTGCATTCCAGGTATAAGGATTACGGTTGGAGTTGCCGAAGAAATAGGTATCCCAACCTGCAGAACGCCAATATTTCTTCCCGCCTATTTCCACTTCCTTCATCTCGGTAGCAATCAAGCCCGGAAAGAAACCGTTCTTTTGGGGAAAGGAAAGGGCCAATTCTTTGGTCATATTGGCATAACGTTTCAACGAGTCGATGTTTTTTCGTTTCGCATAGCGAAATAAACCAGACGCAGATCGGAAAGAGTTGAACCATGCTTGGTTCCAAATCGACCTAAACTCCCTTTCATTGACTTCGCTGGGATAATTTGGGCTTTGGGTAACATTGACGATAAAGGTTGCGGCTCCTACCCTTTTTCCATTCAAATCAAACTCTTGCCAGACCGCATCCCGCCAATATTTGAAAGCCCATTGATAGGTATAATCGACATAAGAATCCAAATTGTTGCTTGGAAAAGGTTCCCCTTTTTGATAAAGTTTTTCACCCCATTGATTCCACATAAACTGGTTGACACTGGCAAATGGATTTTGAATATTGTCGGGATCGGAAGAGTATTTGACATAAAATGCCAAACGATAGGAACCTGCGGGGAACTTGGTTTTTTCCTCCTTTTCATAGAGAATATGGTCGGTAATTTTCGAATTAGCTTGTCCCAAGGTCAATAAATTTGCTGTGGCATTGAGATCCAAATACCAAGGAACAGCAGGTTTGGTCTCCAACAAGGACACATCTGGAATGATAGCCAAGGATTTTTGGGCACCATGCACGATCATGGCAGCAGAACGAAACACATGCTGTGCTACGATATGGTTATCCGTAGGTGTTAGATGCGGAGCCCAATGAAAGCTTGGTTTAAAGGCAGGCTTAACAGCCACATAGAGCCTTTCTAGACTGGTATCGGACAATATTTTCCAATTTACCTCGACTCTATAAGTCTGTTTATCGATTTTTTTGAATTTGATTTCAGGGCTTTGGTTTCCAATTTTGGAATACTCAAGATTGGAAATATAAGACTTTAAGGATTTCGGGATTCCTTGGCCAAAGGCTAATGAAGAGAGCATAGCATTCAAGCAGGTAACCAAAACAACAACTATGTAAATCAAATAAATTCTCATTTCAATTTATTCTACAGTATTAATCATGGAACCAAAAGCCAAGTACTTTGCATAACGTTTGTCAAACAACTCCTTCTTTTCTGGATTGGGCAAATATTCCTTTTCGAAGCCTGACCCCATCTTATCCATGGCTTCGGACAGTGAAGTATAAATCCCTGCGGCAGTGGCAGCCAGCATGCATGCGCCCATAGCACAGGTTTCATCAGACCGATGGACCATAATGGGTCTTTGCAGGACATCAGCCAAGGTTTGCATTACATAATCTGATTTCTTGGCAATCCCCCCTATTCCGATGACCCCTTGGATGGCCACACCTTGGTTTTCCACATGCTCCACAATGGCACGGGAGCCAAAACAGGTGGCCTCCACCAAGGCCTGAAAGATATTGACTGGATTGCTACCCAAGTCCAGGTTGAACAATGCTGCTGTCAAAGAAGGGTTTACGTCAGGCGTTCGCCGACCATTGAACCAATCCAAAGCCAGTTCGGAATCTTCTTGGATAGGCTGTTGTTTGGCCAATTCAGAAAGCTCTGAAAGTAAATTTTGCTCAAGTTCATCCCTTAAATCTGAAATGGCTTGACTACCCAGTGATGCAGATCTTTTCAGACTATTCTTTATTGGCCACAACAGCAAGTTCTTCAACCAATTATATACATCACCAAACGCGGATTGACCAGCCTCTAAACCAATATATTGTGGCACGATTGAGCCTTGGACCTGTCCACAGATCCCTTGAACCAATCGATCTTGTAATTCTTCTTTATCAATCACCATCATATCACAGGTCGAAGTTCCCATGACCTTGCACATATACCCCGGTTGGATTTGTGCTCCAATGGCGCCTACATGGGCATCAATGGCCCCAACACAGATCAAAACATCGGTTTTTAAGCCTAGTTTATCGGCCCATTCTTTGGATAGGTTCCCGACAAGCTCATCTGCAGTAAACACTTCCTTATTAATGGAATGGTAAATCCTTTCCAGTTTAGGGTCTAAATGGGTAAAGAATTCCAGCGGAGGATACCCTCCTAATTCCTGTGCCCATAAAGCCTTATGCCCTGCGGCACAGACATTCCGCTTGAGGAGCTGCGCATCTTGATTGCCCGTCAAAAGATAGGGCAACCAATCGCTTTGCTCTAACCAGGAATGCGTCGCCTTATAGACTTCTTCGTCAGTTCTTGCCATGTGGAGCAATTTGGACCAAAACCATTCGGAAGAATAGGCACCCCCACAATAACTCAGGTAATTGGTTTCAAAATCCTGGGCTTTTTGGTTGATTTCCTCCACTTCCTTGATGGAACTATGGTCCTTCCATAGGAAAAACATGGCATTCGGATTTTCAGAAAATTCCGCTGACATTGCCAAAGGTTGACCATGCCTATCAATGGCTACCGGGGTTGAGCCCGTAGCATCAATGGATATGGCGACAACATTGGCCCTGATTTCATCATTGGCATTTGCCAAACATCCCTTCAGACAGGCTTCCAGGCTTTCTATATAATCCAATGGATGCTGACGAAATTGACTTTGTTTCGGGTCGCAATACAGTCCTTCCTTCCATCTTTTAAAGTTAGATGTAGCCGATCCAAGGACTTCTCCATTAGTAGAATCGACCAGTAGAGCCCTAGCGGAATCGGTTCCAAAGTCAACGCCAATTACATATGATTGTTTCATTTAAACTCCTATTAATGTGATGGATTTGACATATCCAATTTACCTTCTACTTTACCTACTCCCCAAATCGCAAAGACCGCAATCACCACATAACAAAGCACTGGAATAATGAATCCAGTGGCCATAGAACTATGGTCTGCGATCAAGCCCATCAATGGTGGACAGAATGCCCCACCTGCTACTGCCATAACCAAGAAGGAAGATCCTTTTTTAGTTAGGGTACCTAGGTTATTGATGCCTAAGGCAAAAATGGTCGGGAACATAATGGACATGAAAAAGTAGGTTAAGAACAACGCAAACACAGATACCCAACCCAGGTTCATGAACACCAAGATGTTCAAGATCACATTCATGACCGCATAAAAGCCTAGAAGGCGATGTGGTGCAATAAACTTCATCAGATAAGACCCTGTCAATCGACCAATCCAGAAAGCTCCCATCCCACCGATGGCAAGGATAAGGGAAGCCGCCTGTTCATCATTTTTGGGCATAAAGAATTCGCCGAAAGAACCCAGATTGCCCATGATATTGGAAATCGGAGTTTTTAGGTCGTGAATCGCATCGATCACGTAGTTGATGAAAAATGAATTGGTACCAGTTTGGGCCGCTACATAGAGAAATTGCGCCACTACAGCGAAAATAAAGACCGGATGCTTCAGCAAATTCCGCATCGGTGGGTTTTCCTCGTATTCCCCAGACTCCTTTTTCTCTTTGATTTCAGGTAATTTAATAATCAAAAACACGATAGCAACCAAAACCACCACACATCCTATCCCAATATAGGGTTGAACCAAGGAATCGAATTTATCATGCTCGCCTTCAGCTTCCGTTCCAAAGATCATCAATCCGCCGATCAAAGGCCCTAAGATCCAGCCTAAGCCATTGAATGACTGGGAAATATTGATCCTTCTTGCTGCCCCTTCCTTTGATCCTAAAACAATGGAATAAGGGTTTGCGGCCGTTTCTAGGAAGGCCAAGCCACAGGCTATCACAAACAATGCGGTCAAGAATGGGATAAATGCTGCGAGTTTGGCGGCCGGATAGAACATAAATGCACCAATAGCAAACAGTACCAAGCCGAAGATAATCCCTTTCTGATAACCGAATTTCTTGATAAAAAGCCCTGCAGGGATGGCCATGGCCAAATAACCGATGTACAATGAGAATTGTACAAAACCCGATTGCGCCTTGGAAACATGCAATAGATCCTGGAAATGCTTATCAAGCACATCCAAAAAACCATGGGCAAAGCCCCATAAAAGGAATAAACTACAGATGAACAGAAATGGAACCAACAAATAGTTCCCTTCATCATCCCGAAACAATGATTTCTTATGGTTGCTCATGTTGTTATTTATAAAGTGGTCCAAATACTTCGCATGCTCGATAATCCGCACCTTCTTGGTTCATACCGAAAGCTGCCCAAGTAGCTGGTCTAAACAAGCGGTTTGCGGGAACATTATGCATGCAGACAGGAATGCGTAGCATGGCCGCCATGGTGATCAGGTCATGCCCGATATGGCCATAGCTGATGGCACCATGGTTGGAACCCCAATTTGCCATGACGGAGTACACATCGGTGAAGGCTCCTTCACCGGTCAGTTCAGGCACAAACCAGGTGGTCGGCCAAGTTTTGTCGGTACGTTCATCCAAGACCTTATGCACTTTTTCCGGAATATCAACGGTATATCCTTCAGCTATTTGAATAGTAGGTCCTAAACCTTTGATTAAATTAATCCTGCACATAGTCACGGGCATACCGCCCTTGCTCAGGAAGTTGGAAGAATAGCCTCCTCCCCTGAAATAATCACGGTTTGCGGGGTACCAAGTCGTGGCCTTTAAACAGGCTTTTGCCTCTTTATCGGAGATCTCCCAGAATGGTTTCATGACTGGTTTTCCATTGGCAGATTGCTGTCCGGTACCATCCAAGGTTGCCGAGCCCGAATTGATCAAATGTATAAAGCCATCTTTAGCGGCACCTGTAGGTTTCCATCCACTCACTCTTTTTACTGCCTCTGGGGACCAATAGGTCCTGACATCTGCGAATATCTGCGCAGTATTGGTCAAAAGATAGTTGAAAGTCATAGAAACCCCATTTAGGGAGTCGTTTTCTGTTGCGACCATAAAAGGGTTGCGGATTCCATTCCAATCGAATGAAGAGTTCAAGATGGCTTCTGAGAAATCACCATTTGGTAGGAAGTCTGTCCATTGTCTTTGGCCTTGGAATCCTGAAATAAAGGCATTGTGGCCCATTGCTTCCTCAGCATGGCCCATTTCCTTCAATTTCGGATTGCCGATCATGAGGTCACGGATAATGAGGGTCATTTTTACTACAAACTCCCAATCCTCATCCTTTTCTTTCCTGTTTTTTACTTTATGCTTCTGGTTGAAATCGGCACCTTCCTTACAATGCTTTTTGGTCCATTCTAAGGCTTTCTTGAATTCGTCTTCATCATAGATTCCTAACTGAATGCGTCTCAGTACTTCTGAGGAGTCGACATACTCGTTGCGCATGCCTAAATATTCTTGGAAGAATTCAGCATTTACGATGGAGCCAACAATCCCCATGGAAACCGAACCGATAGCCAAATAGCTTTTACCGCGTAACATCGCAACTGCAAGGCCGGATTTGGCAAAGGAGAGCAGTTTATCTCTCACATCGTTCGGAACCTTGCTATCCCCCATATCTTGCACATCATGTCCGTAAATACTAAATACGGGCAGTCCTTTTTGATTATGTGCAGCTACCGTTGCCGCAAGATAAACGGCGCCAGGTCTTTCGGTTCCATTGAAGCCCCAAATGGCCTTTGGTCGGATGGGATCCATATCCATGGTTTCAGATCCATAACACCAACAAGGGGTTACGGATAGGGAAACACCGACTTGCTCCAGGTCAAACTTTTCCTGGCAATCTGCCGCTTCTTTGACCCCACCGATACAGCTATCCGCAATGACACACTGTACTGGACTTCCGTCTGGATATTTCAATTCTGATTCATATAGTTTTTTCACAGCCTTGGCCATGTTCATGGTGGTATCTTCTAAGGATTCCCGGATTCCACCCCAGCGGCCATCAATGATGGGTCTGATCCCGATTTTTGGATATTTGTTCATTATTAAGCGGTTTAGAATGCAGTTTGAATGTCTTCAACAGTTATGTTAAATAATTTCTTTAATAAACTAGCTATTTGAGCTTTATTCCCTACGAAATGATACACGTTGTGGGTATGCTCCAATTTTTCTGAAGGTTTTAGGAATGCTGCCGGAGAAACACTTTCGATCTCATAGAAAGGTCCCATTTGGCTTCCATCTTCTAATGGGCCATCGTTATAGGCATTGACTGCATCACCCACGAAAGGGTCTTTTTTGGTTGTCCATTCCTGGTTCAAATAAACTTTGCTGGAATCGATCGAAAACTTGGTTACCGTCAAGATCCCGTTCGCTAGGTCATAACTTCCGGCAATGGTTTTAGCTCTGGAAGGCGACAATCCTAGCTTGCCCCTTGACTTACCATCAGCCTTGAAATAAAGGACACCATTTTTGTAACTGATTCTATCTTTATCGATTTCTCCGAAATAATCAGTCGTGGCCACCTTTCCTTTAGCAGACTCTTCATAAGGGACCAGAATAACGGTGCTGTCGGTAGGCATGAACATGTCTAAGCTCCAGAGACACGGTGCCCCAGTTTCTTTGGTCCAAGCTTCTTTACCGGTATTGCTGATGCTGTTGATCGTGCTAAAGCCTACGGATTTTACCTGATCGGATAGTTGAATACCTAAATCGGTTTCAATCTGGGAATTACTTAACATTTTGATGTCACGGTTAAGTTTCATGCTGAGCACGGTACCTGCATAATTTTTCAATTCTGCTGTTTTTTCCATGCTTGCTGAATTTCCAGTCGCAGAAAGTAAGGTCCAGGCCTCGGTATCAATTGCTGCAGGTGTTTTCCATTGATCATAGACCATTTCACTCCCCTTTTCGAAGTACAGGGAAAACGGACCGCCTTCAGGACCTAGCCACAGACGGTCTTCCCCACCATAAGCATTCATGTGTGGATCGACCGGCGCCGTAAAAGCCTTGTAATTCACCCAGCCGAAACTTTTACCATCAGGTCCTTCAGCCGTAGAGGTAAAGACCTTGCCTTGATATTTTGGAGACACCAGGATTTGCCCTAGACCACTCTCATTGCTCAAAATCAAAATGCTATCGTGCTTCTGCAAGAATTGCAGATCATAGCCAAATTGGCCTACGTTATAATTTGTACTCACGGTATCCTGGGTTGAAGATTCATTTTTCTTTGTTTCTTGGCAGGAGCTAGCCAGCATAAGTGCCGAAGCGCCCATTAATGCATGTAACCATATGTTTTTCATAGAAATTTAGTTTACTTCTAGATCGTTCTTGGATGGAAGATTTGGAAACTTGTTATGTGGTTCAGATTGATACCAATACGCAACAGAGATCATATCGGACTTCTGCGGCAGGTATCGTCCTTCTGAACGCCAACCTAAATCCTGGATCGTCACTTTTAGGTCGCCATCGAATCGCACCGGATCCATGATATGCCAACGGTACATGCCAAAACGCGCCTGGGACTCATATACGCCATCAGGACGGATTACTTGGTGCAGGCCAGCGAATGGTGTTGAATATTCTTGATATTGCCTTGTAGCCTTGTTTTCGAAGTTGTAGGAACCACAGAAATAATCTTCTAGCCCTGTCCCCACAATGGTAGCATAATCCTTATCACCATCCATGAAGAACTTAATCTCTCCTTCTCCCCACCAACCAATGTTGTTGACTCCTACGCCTAGATAGGTTCCTACATATTGTCCTTTTCCTTTGATGCCATCGATGATGGTATGCAATGAGCCTTGGGTTGGATTGGAACGGCGATATTGTGCATGGAAATAACCTTCATCTTCAGGAACCTCCGTAACCGCGTAATCAATCTGGTAATACAGGTTCATCGGTTCACTGGAAATATTCTCCATCGTGATCTTAGCGCTTTTCCTGAAAGGCATCTTCCAATAGGAATTGAAGGCGCTACCCGGGTTGACCGTCATTGCCAGGGAATTCAAAGGAGCAAAACGATGCCAAGCCATTCCGAAAAACGGTCCTACCGGAGATTCTACGGAAGGAGTGGACTCACCATCCCAATAGATTCTGAAGATGGTATGATTCCAGTTTCCAGTTGGTGTCATCCACATGTGTTGGATTACCCCGGATTCATTGATTTCAGCCATGGTAAAGGTTTCTCCTGGCGCAATGGTGATATAAGGGTTGACTTTCCAACCCACTCCCAGTTCACGGGAAGCATGGGAAGCATTGGCAACGTTCTTTTGACCCGCCTGTTTTGCTGGGTCTGCCATTCCGCCTTTCCCTTTTGCACCGGTAAAGTTTTCTGGGCTAATTGATCTGGTTTTGGCATTGGAAAGTTTGGATAGGTTTCCCAAACTCATATCTATTCCGTTAAAAGGCTGCTTTTGCTGCGCATAGGACATGCCGCAAAGAAATAAGGAAGCTAATAATAATTTAATTTTCATGATTTATTTATTAGTTGATTATTCAAATGTTCACTCGGAAATCACATTTTACTTTTGAAAAGAGCGACCAAAACTTCCGGTTAGAAAAAGAATTTGGCTATTGCTTTAATCGTTTAAGCATTTCAGGAATAAACGATGTCTGCTGGAGACGATTTCATTAAAACAATTGCGGAACTTTTCAGTTTATAATTACACAATGTTAATGCTTAATCGTTTAATATCAAAATAAATTGTAAAAATATTTTGGCTCAAATGAACAAATTAAAGGGCCATGAAATTTGATAATCCAATGAAAACAGGAGTTATTTTAATTCTAACAACATTTTTAATAAAGTTTATCGTTTTGTAACAATTCAATTTGGATACCACAAGGTCTATGGCCTTCCTCGATTTCGATAGAAGAAAAAAAATGAGCTGTTTAAATAAAAACAGCTCAATTGAGTTTACTAAAGGTTGATTACAAATATATCTTGGTATACTTAGTCATTAATCAAAGACCGATCTAAGTGCACATAGCCCCCATCTACATGGATTAACTGGCCAGTGGTATGGCTAGAGCGATCTGACAATAAAAAAACAGCCATATTGGCGATTTCTTCCACAGTGGTCATCCGGTTTTCAAGTGGAATCCTACTGGTTATCTTTTTCAATGTTTCTTCAGGATTAGGAATGGTCTTGATCCAGTTTTCATATTGTGGAGTCATGCTTTCCGCAACGACAATGGCATTGACACGGATGGAATAAGGTAGCAGTTCAACTGCCCACTCTCTTGTCAATGCATTCCTTCCTCCATTGGAGGCAGCATAGCCAGAAGTACCTCCTTGACCAGTTTCTGCAGTTTTAGAGCTGATGTTTAAAATATTCCCTTTGCTTTTCTTCAGCTCCGGCAGACAGTAATGGGCCATCAGGTAATAATGAACCAAGCTATTGTGCAAGGACTTGACAAATGAGTCGTAATCGCCATTCTCAAGGCTTACCCCATCGTTTAACCCCGCATTGTTCACTAATCCATCGATTCGACCACATTTAGCAACCACAGCTTCAATTGCCTTTTTGCAATCCTCTGGATTGGTTAATTCAGCTTGGACAGCAAATGATTTAAAGCCTTTGGCAGCTAACTCCTCCTCTACGGCAAGATTGTCTTTTTCCTTTCTTCCTATAATAACGGGTATCGCTCCTTCTGCTGCTAAAAGCTCCACAATTCCTTTCCCGATCCCTTTGGCTCCCCCGGTAACCAAAACAACTTTATCTTTTAAATTTAAGTTCATATAAACTATTTTAATCCGTAGAATTTCACCGCATTATCTCCCCAAAACCCTTTCAACTCCTGTTCATTAAAATCTCCTAAGCGATGCTCCACAATCTTAAGGGCATCTTCGTAGCTCCCTGCCAACAAACATACTGGCCAGTCAGATCCGAACATCAACCTTTCCTTGCCAAAGCATTTGATAACATGGTCTAGGTATTCCGTAAAATGGTCTAATTTCCAATGCTTCCAATCTGCCTCAGTCCCTAAGCCCGAAATCTTACAATGGACATTCGGATAATTGGCCAACTGTTCAATATAGATGGCCCATTCTGTAAATTCCTGGGATTTGATTGGAGGTTTGGCAATATGATCCAGTACAAAAGCTTGATTAGGATTGGCTTCCACACACTTCAGTGAGCTCGGGTAATGACGTGGACGCAAAAGGAGATCATAAGTATAATTGAATTTCGTCAAGGCGGCAATCCCACGCAAGAATTCGTCACGATGAAGAAAATCAGGATCATCCTCTCCTTCCACAATATGCCTGAACCCTTTGATAACCTGATGTTTTGAGAAGTTTTGAAGATATTCCTCAACCTTTTCGGACCTGAGATCTACCCATCCCACAATACCTTTGATCAGGGCATATACTTGAGAAAGCTCTACTAAAAATTCGGTCTCGCGGTGGGTTTGATCCGCCTGTACAGCTACCACCCCATCAAATCCCAGTTGCTTTAGCGTACCTGAAATATCATTTGGAAGGAAATTGCGCTGAATGGCGGACATTTCATCAGTAATCCATGCATCCTTTACGGAATCATAGAGCCAAAAATGTTGATGAGTATCTATTCTCATAATATCATTTTAACCTTTGTGGAAAGCAACTACTTCTTGGCGTTGTTCACCAAGGTAATCTGCTCCTAATTCAATAACATCTCCCGCTTTAAGGTAAATTGGTGGATCAAAGCCCAAACCAACACCAGCAGGTGTTCCAGTAGAGATAACATCCCCAGGTAAAAGGGTCATGAACTGCGAAACATAGGAAACCACAAAAGGTACATTAAAGATTAAGTTAGAGGTATTACCATTCTGGTAAGTTTTACCATTCACCTTCAACCAAAGTTTTACGTTGTTGATATCTGGTATTTCATCCGCCGTCGTCATAAATGGTCCAATCGGCGCGAAGGTATCACAACCTTTACCCTTATCCCAAGTTCCACCACGTTCAAGTTGGAATTCACGTTCAGAGACATCATTGTGCAGCACATAGCCTGCAACATAATCCAAAGCATCAGCCTCTTCGACATAAGAAGCTTTCTTTCCGATAACAATGCAGAATTCGACTTCCCAATCGGTCTTCACAGAATTCCTTGGGATCATCACCTGATCATTAGGCCCAACCAAGGCAGTCGTAGACTTCATAAAGATGATCGGTTCTGCTGGAATCTTTGCTCCAGTTTCCTCCGCATGGTCTTTATAGTTCAAGCCAATACATACGATCTTGGATGGTCTCGTAAACGGAGCCCCTAATCGAGAATCTGCTGGAATCTCAATCAGTTTCCCCTGATTCGCTTTCACAAACTCTTCCAATCGAGCCAATCCATTGTCTGTAAAAAATTCTTCGTTATAGTCTCCGCCAAATGCCGAAACATCATAATTCTTTCCATCGATGTTTACACCGATTTTTTCTCTTCCTGATTCTCCGTATCTGATTAATTTCATTTTCCTAAGTATTGTGATATGAGATTTGAGAAAATCAAACCCATTACATATCCTTTTTGAAGTATTATATTATTATTTCTAGACCTGAGGCATTTGAAGATTTCTATCAAATCTCAGACCTCAATTCTTATTGCTAGTTATTCAACTTAACAAATCCTCCATCGATAGCATAGTCATTACCAGTAATAAACGATGCATCATCTGAACAAAGGAACAAGGCTAATTTCGCGATTTCTTCAGGTTCTGCCATCCGACCTATAGGTTGGGTTTTAGAAAGTTTTTCAAACATTTCCGCTTCCTTACCTGGATAGTTTTTGGCGATGAATCCATCAACAAAAGGCGTATGCACTCGAGCTGGGGAGATGGAATTTGAACGGATATTATCCTTCAAATAATCCTTCGCTACAGATAGGCTCATGGCGAACATGGCGCCCTTGCTCATGGAATAGGCAAAGCGATCTGGGATCCCCACTAAAGTGGCAATAGAAGCTAAATTCAAGATTGCACCACCACCATTTGCCTTCATGACTGGAACGACCGCAAATAAGGCGTTATAAGCGCCTTTTATGTTCACCTGGTAAATCCGGTCCATATCTTCCTCGCTACAGCCCTCAAGGTTTCCTACGTGGGCTATACCCGCATTATTCACCAATACATCTACCTTGCCGATTTGCTTTACTATATCCAACACCTCAACTTGCTTGCTCACGTTGCAGATATGGACTTCACATTTTCCGCCTTCGTCTTCGATCAACTTCTTGGTTTCTTCCCCACCAGTAGGGTTCAGATCCAGGATATGCACAACTGCTCCCTCCTTGGCAAACAAGGTTGAAATGGCTTTCCCAATTCCACTTGCGCCGCCCGTCACAATTGCTACTTTATCTTTTAGCCTAGACATAATTATTTGTATTTAAATGTTTTAATTTTCTTAATTAAAGTGAAACTCCACGTCTCCAAGGAATGAAATCATCTTGCCCAAGCTTAACAGCCTTAGCAGTTTGTTCTCCACTCGCAACAGCAATGACATAATCCAATATGCGATGAGCGGCTTCCTCAATACTTTCTTCTCCATCGATGATGGTTCCGCAATTGAGGTCGATGGCATCGTTCATTTTATTGAAAACTTTTGTATTGGATGCCACTTTGATCACAGGGGTTATCGGATTTCCAGTTGGAGTCCCCAAGCCCGTTGTGAACAGCACCACATTGGCACCTGCAGCAACTTCGGCTGTCGTACTTTCCACATCATTCCCAGGAGTACACAACAGGTTTAGCCCAGGACCATTGGCCAATTCGGGATAATCAATTACCGCCGCCACAGGGGAAGTTCCACCCTTTTTCGCTGCACCAGCAGATTTAATCGCATCCGTAATCAAACCATCGCGGATATTTCCCGGTGATGGATTCATATAAAATCCAGATCCATCTGCCTCTGCCTTTGCATTGTAGGTCCGCATCAATTGAATGAATTTCTCGGCGGTAGGCTCATCTACACAGCGATCGCTCAATTCTTGCTCCACCCCACATAACTCTGGAAATTCAGAAAGTATCACCGACCCTCCCAAGCTCACCAACATATCTGAAAGATATCCTAATGCCGGATTTGCTGAAATACCGGAGAAACCATCTGAACCACCACATTCCAAACCAATGCACAATTTATCCAATCCAGCTTCTTTGCGTTCCAATTTATTGGCTTCTACCAAGCCCGTGAAGGTGGATTTGATAGCCTTTTGCATCAATTCCTGTTCAGTTCCTTCAAACTGCTGCTCAAAAACAAAGAGCGGTTTATCAAAATTAGGATCACGCTTGGCAATCTCCGCTTTCAAGATGGAAGCTTGAGCATGCTGACAGCCCAAACTAAGCACTGTCGCACCGGCTACATTGGGATGTGTGATATACCCAGCCAATAAACCACATAATGCATCAGAGTCCATTCTAGTGCCACCGCAGCCCATATCATGGTTGAGAAACTTTACACCATCCACATTGGGAAACAGCCTCTTTTTTGTTTTATTCTCTCTAGCAGCACTTAGATCTACTGACATTAAATCGTCAACAGAAGCACCGCTTTGATACCTGGAAATCAACTCATCAACCTCATCAGAATAATCCTTTGATTCAACTTGATAACCAAGCTTTTCTTCCAAAGCAGACTTCAAGGTCAGCACATTTCTGTTCTCACAGAACACCAATGGAATCACCAACCAATAGTTTGCAGTACCAACGGCTCCGTTACTCCGGTGATACCCTCGGAACGTCTTCCCTAGGAATGCAGAAACATTTGGCTGCTGCCACTCTAATTTCCTTTCTCCTAACTTAAAATCATCAGCTGCATGACGCAGGTTGTTTACATCCAGTAGCTCGCCGCTTTCCAGGTCTTCATTCACCTTTCCAACCAATACACCGTACATGTAAACCTCATCGTCCTTGCGAAAAGGACCAATAGTAAACTTATGCTTCGCAGCAACTGCCCTTTTCAGGGTAATATCTTTCCCTTCAAACTTCAGGGAATAGCCAGCTGGCAGGTCGCGAAGAGCTACCAGGACATTATCTTTTGGATGGATTTGTAAAAACTCCAATCTCTCTTTTTCCATTTGGTACTATAATTCAAATATTTGTTCCATCATTACCCATTTTTCGCCAGGTTTAGATCCTGGAATAGACTGCTGATATTTCCACATCAATTGCTCCCAAACCTGTACAGCGGGGTTCTCAGCATCCATTTTATCTTTGCGCTCAAAACTAAAGCTTTCATCCACCTCCATAATCATAAACAGTCGATTAGCAAAGCGATATATATCCATTACCGTCACGCCAGCGTCGGTAATCGACTTTTTTATTTCCGCAGAAACGCGCCTATGGTGATCTTCATATTCAGCGATCATTTTTGGATCATCCACTAAATCCAAGGCCATGGCATATCTTTTAATACTCATATTCTATTTATCAATGTCCTTGTTTAACAGTTAGCTTGTCGCTCTTGTTTTGGGTAGCAAACAAGGCCACCACCAAGAAACAAACCAACACTACAAAATATCCATACTGCATGTGTCCCGTCAAATCAGATACATAGCCCAAGACAGGAGGCAATAATGCCCCTCCCACAATGGACATAATGATCAAACTTGAAGCAGATTTGGTGTCAGCACCAGTACCTTCAACCCCAATTGCAAAGATCGTCGGAAACATGATCGACATAAAGAATGCAATGGCTACCATGCTATAAAGCGTGATAACGCCAGTCCCAAAAATACAAAGCAAGGTTAGCAAGGCCGAAATTGCCGCATAATACAACAACAGCTTCGCAGGAGCGATATAACGCATAAAGAATGTTCCCACAAAACGTCCTAACATAAACATCAAACCTGCTACACCAGCATAATATTTCGCATCCCTTGCCTCAATCCCTGAAACTTCCACGGCATACACAATCAGAAAACTTAAAACACATACCTGCGCACCAATATAAAAGAACTGTGCTAGCACAGCCCAAGCTACATTTTTATGTCGCAAGGCTTTTAAAAAGCCTTTTCCCTCACCTTCTTCCTCTTTCACTTCAGGAAGTTTAATAAAGAAAAAGATCAAGGCCACGACCAAAATAATGATTCCTAAAATAACATATGGCCCCTTTACCACAGCAGTTTCCGTTTGGATATAAGCCAATCGCTCCGCATCTGTCAAAGCTGCCACCTGTTCCACCGTCTTTGGATCTTCAGTCAGGATAAACTTTCCGCCTACGATTGGAGCAACAAATGCAGCCAGACCATTAAAAGATTGAGCGAAATTCAACCTTTGCGTAGCTGTATTAGGATCGCCTAAAACAGTCATATATGGATTTGCAGCCGTTTCAAGGATCGTGATACCACATGCAACCACAAACAGGGCCGATAGAAAAAACACATAGCTCATGGTGTTTGCTGCCGGTACAAACAAAAAGCAACCTACCGAAAAAAGAACCAATCCAACTAAAATCCCAACCTTATACCCATACTTCTGCATGATCAGACCAGCCGGGATCCCCATTACCAAATAAGCAATAAACACTGCTGAATCCACCAAAGAGGCTTGAAGATGGGTCAAACTGAAAGCACTTCTTAGGTGAGCTATCAATATAGGGTCCAGGTTATGGATAAATCCCCAGAAAAAAAATAGGGATGTGATTAATACGATAGCTACAGCGTTACTGCGATTGTTCATGTTGTGGGATATAATTGAAAAACTAAATACGAGATATTTCAGCAGAAAGTATTGAACTATATTACCTAATTAATAAACTATTTTACCATAGTCTGCCTTTGCAATTCAATTTTTATGAATAAATTAGACATCATGATCATCAAACAACTTGCTGTCCCTAAAACTGAAAATCAAAGTTTCCAGATGCGCAGGGATTATTTCCCTAAGTATCAATCCATCTGGCACTATCATGAGGAATGGGAATTGGTTTATGTGAAAAAAGGGTCTGGAACCCTGTTTATTGGTGATCGCATCAAAAGTTTCCATGCTGGAATTGCGGTGTTGATCCCTTCTCAGATCCCACATTATTGGCTATTTGATGAAATATCCAACCCCGAAAAGCCCGAAGAACCCATTGATTGTATCGTGGTGCATTTTATCCATGATTTTGGCATAGAGAAGTTATTGCATGCCCCTGAGATGATTCAAATCAAACAGTTATTAGACCAATCGAGCCGAGGAAGGTATATTTCCATCGATCAAGATGGATTTTTTGACAGCCAGATCCAAAAATGCATCCAATCTAGCGGAATGATCAAATTTTTCCTCCTCTTTGAGTGCTTGAATGCGGTTCCTAACCTATTATCGGAGGAATTGATCAGTGAAAATTACTCTATCCTGAATCAGTCTGAAGACCAGTTTAGGATGAATAGCCTAATGGGCTACATCCGCGAAAACTATAAGCACAAAATCATGCTTCAGGACTTGGCAAAGGTAGCAGGGATGACTGAAAACTCATTTTGCAGGTATTTCAAGCATAAAACCGGTAAGACACCGGTGCAATTTATCAATGAAGTAAGGATTTCGCATGCCTGTTTTCAATTGCGAAACAGTAATATCAGCCTCAAGGAAGTCTGCTATGATTCTGGATTCAACAATTTTGTGAGCTTCCACAAGTCTTTCAAAAGCATTACAGGCACCACCCCCAACCAGTTCAGGACTTAAGGGACCAGTCAATAGATCTTGGTAAAATTTCCCGAAAGCAAACCATTTTATTTTTTCAATTAATATTAAACAATATTTTTGCAGGCAGAATCACACTGCCATGAACAAACTTTATAGATTTTTAAACTTACATTTTGGAGAAGAAGCCAAAGACAAAGTTTTAGAGAATGTAACCTCCAGCATTTCCTTTCGAGGAGCCAATGTTTGGATTTTAGCCTGCGCCATTGTCGTGGCCTCGGTAGGCTTGAATGTAAACTCCACGGCGGTCATCATTGGAGCCATGCTTATTTCTCCATTGATGGGACCTATTGTGGGTGCCGGCTTTGCATTGGGCACCTATGACTTCACCTTATTGAAAAAATCGATAAAGAATCTGGCCATCGCCACGATCGTCAGCCTATTTGTATCCTTTTTATACTTTCTTTTAAGCCCCTTTAAGGAAGCCCAATCAGAATTACTGGCTCGTACAGCACCAAACATTTACGATGTCCTCATCGCTTTCTTTGGCGGCTTAGCCGGCGTCATAGCCCTAACCAGGGTAGAAAAAGGTAACCCAATCCCAGGAGTAGCCATCGCCACTGCATTGATGCCTCCCCTTTGTACCGCAGGCTATGGACTAGCCATCGGAAATTTCAGTTATTTCGGCGGGGCACTGTATCTATATACCATCAACTGTTTCTTTATCTGTATATCCACCTTCTTAATTGTCAAATTACTGAAATACCCTAAAGTAAAATTTGTTGATCAAGCCAAGGAAACACGCATCACAAGGACCATCAGCACCTTAATCTTGGTGATATTGATTCCAAGTTTCTATTTAGCCTACCTCCTGCTTCAAGAAAAGAAATACAGCCAAAATGTTGATAATTTCATACAGAATGAGTTTGTAAACAAGGGCTATACTCTAATATATGAGAACACCTATTTCAATAGCAGACCAAAGAAGATAGAACTAGCCTTCTTGGACAAAAAATTCGACTCCTTGGAAATCAAGGATCTGAACATGAAATTAGCTTCATACAACATTGAAAATACAGCGCTTTTGATCAGACAGGATAGCACCGACCTAAAAAGGGATATCTTGGCGGAGATCAATAGGCAGTCCCGCAATGTTTCCGAGAAAGATGTAACGATCCAGAATTTAAGGAAAGAATTGTCTACCTATACATTTGACGATCAAAACCTGATCAAAGAAATCAACATCCTATTCCCGGAATTGGCCCCTTATAGCATAGGAAAGCAATTGGTAGTCGTTTCTCCAGATAGCAGCCACTATCAAAACATCATTACCTACAATGCTCAAAAACCAATAAATCCGGATGAGCTGGACAAATTAAGGAAATGGCTGGAAAACAAACTGCAAACAGGGAATATCCAAATCGTAAGGACAAATCAATAAAAAACAAAGGGAGGCATTTCAAATTGCCTCCCTTTGCTTTTATTTATATTCTTTCTTGGAATTTAAGGCGAGATAGCCAAATACTCCAGCTAACAATGAAGTCAATAAGATCGAAAGCTTAGCCTCTGAAACATGTTCTGGATCGTTAAAGGAAAGGATTGCGATAAAGATGGACATGGTAAATCCGATACCAGCCAATAAACCAACTCCGATAATATGCTTCCAATTACTTCCTTCAGGCAATGAACTCAGTTTAGCCTTCGTACATAAAAAAGAAGTTAATAAGATACCGATCGGCTTACCGACCAATAAGCCCAATGATATTCCCAGACCCAAGCCGGAGGTCAAACCGCCTAGCATTTCCTTTTCCAAGGTAATATTGGTATTTGCAAAAGCAAAGAGCGGAATGATCAGAAAATTTACTGGCTTGGTCAATGCATGCTCAAGGCGCTCCAACGGCGATTCAATAGCCGTATCATTGGTAGGAATGGTCATCGCCACCAAAACCCCAGCAATAGTCGCGTGGATACCAGAATGGTGGATAAAGTACCAAATAAACACTCCCGGGATCAAATATAGATAAGGATTCAACACATTGAACCTATTCATCAAGATCAGAACAACCATTCCTGCAGCTGCATAGTATAGATAAGTCAATTCGATACCAGATGAATAGAAAAAGGCAATAACCAAGATCGCTATCAAATCATCCACGATAGCCAATGCCGCTAGAAATATCTTAAGACTGGAAGGAATTCTATTTCCCAGTAAATTGATCACTGCCAATGCAAAAGCAATATCCGTTGCCATTGGAATCCCCCAGCCGCTTGCAGTCTCCTGTCCTGCATTAAAAGATAAATAGATCAAGGCTGGAACAACAGCACCACCAATAGCACATAGAATCGGCAAACTCGCTTTCTTAGGGGAAGACAGTTCACCCTCTACAATTTCACGTTTGATCTCTAAGCCTACCAATAAAAAGAAAACAGCCATCAGACCATCATTGATCCAGAGTAGAACAGAATATTTCAAGTGGATGGATTCAGTTTCAAATCCTAATGGCAAGTCCAAAAGATTTTGAAGGGATGCCGCCAAGGGACTATTTGCAATGATCATGGAAAGGATAACACATAGAAACAACATGATCCCACCCGCGTTACTTGACGCAAAGAAATCCTTAAAAACGTTCAGATTAATTAATTTAGCCATAGGTAATTATATATTTTTATTTTTCTCCCAAATCCCCACATCCGAAAACTTCGTTTCCGAATTATTAAAAACAGGGTCTTTCCCTTCTTTCCGTTGTTGGTTGTAATCCTTAAAAAGTTTCAAGACCTTATTGTGCAACAAAATAATGGCGATCATGTTTAGCCAAGCCATCATTCCTACGCCAATATCGCCCAGATCCCAAGCCATCTTGGCTGTTGAGACACATCCCAAATAGACTGAACCCAGAATCATTACCCTCAGAACCCAAATCAGGGCGGTCCTACTCCTATTTTTACCGATAAAGCTCACATTACATTCTGCGATATAGTAATAAGCCATGATCGTCGTAAAAGCAAAGAACATCAATGCGATTGCTATGAATCCTGCTCCTAATGAAGGGAAATGTTGCGAAACTGCCAATTGGGTAAACTCCGGTCCAGCTTCAACCCCAGGGATATGCTGTACAATAAAGCCTCCTGCGGAATCCGCAACATTATATTGACCCGTAAACAGGATCATCAAAGCAGTAGCTGTACAAACGAATAAGGTATCCACATAAACGGAAAAACCTTGTACCAAGCCTTGTTTTACCGGATGGCTCACTTCGGCAGCGGCTGCCGCATGTGGAGCTGTACCTTGCCCCGCCTCATTGCTATAGATACCACGTTTCACACCCCAAGAAATAGCAGAACCAACTATTCCTCCAAATGTAGCCTCTAAATTCAAGGCCGATTGGAAGATCAATTTAAAAACCGCTGGAACTTGTTGGATATTCAGGACAATGATGACTACAGCCATCAAGATATAGGCACCTGCCATAAATGGAACTACATATTCAGCAACTTTAGAGATCCTTTTTACTCCGCCGATGATTATAAAACCCAAAAGCAATACTAAAAAGATCCCAATGACCATTGGCGAGAAGTCAAAAGCCGACTTCATAGCCAATGCAATGCTATTACTCTGTACACTTGGCAATAAAAAGCCCGTACTGATAATGGTCACAATGGCAAAAACCCACGCAAAGACCCTACTCTTTAATCCTTTTTGGATATAATATGCCGGACCACCACGATATTGCCCATCCTTCTCTTCCTTATATAATTGGCCAAGCGTTGCTTCAATGATCGCTGAAGAGCTGCCCAAAAACGCAATGATCCACATCCAAAACACGGCTCCTGGTCCACCCATTCCGATCGCTGTGGCTACTCCCGCAATATTGCCAGTCCCAACACGGCCGGAAATGGCCAATGAAAATGCCTGAAAAGAGGATATTCCCTTTTTGGAACTATTGCCTTTAAAGAGAAGTCGGACCATCTCTTTCAAATAAATTAACTGGGGAAATTTAAAGCGAATCGTAAAATATACTCCAGCCAAAAGGCATAAGTACACCAAAGCATCACTCCAAACTATACTATAAATTTTATCTATAATTTCCTGCATAAATCCGTCCCTCAATTGGTAGGTCCGCTAAAATATAGAATACTTCCAATGCTTTACAGAATTATTGCATAGATAATCTCTATACATCACGCTAATTTTATAGAAATAATTGACCCAATTTTTCTATAAAATACAAGCAGAAAATTTAAGGGAAGGATAATTTTAACCAATATCCATAGCATAAAAAAAGCATCTTGATCCAGTTTTACCTTTCATCAAGATGCTTCTTACATTTCAGAAAATATGTTCTATTTAGATTTTTCTTCTGTAGACTTTACTGTAGTCTTATGTTTCCAGGGGTCTCTAGGCCTTTTTTTACCGTATGATCCCATGATGATCTTTCCTTTTCTACTTTTTTTATCTCCTTTTCCCATAAGCTAGTTATTATGTTATTGTTAAATAAAAATATATTTTGGATTCTCAAGTTACTAAAAATGAGGCGTATTACAAAATAAGCTAAAAAGGAAAGGACTATAAAAAAAACAGGGTTATTGAAATAATAACCCTGTTCAAATACCCCATGAAGGCGAACTTATCCTCTACTATTGTAGTTAGGTGCCTCTTTAGTGATTTGGATATTATGAGGATGAGACTCACGCAATCCAGCTCCCGTAATACGGACAAACTTCGCTTCTTGTAATTTTTCAATGGTTGCAGCACCACAGTAACCCATAGAAGCTCGCAAACCACCGATATATTGGTAAACGACTTCTGCTAGGGTACCCTTATATGGCACGCGACCTACGATTCCTTCTGGAACCAATTTCTTGATATCATCTTCCACATCTTGGAAATAACGATCCTTAGAACCTTTTTCCATAGCTTCTACAGACCCCATTCCACGATAGGACTTGAATTTTCTACCTTCTAATAAGATGGTTTCACCTGGTGCCTCTTCAACACCTGCAAATAAGGAACCTGCCATAATGGTGTTGGCACCAGCAGCAATCGCTTTCGCTATATCTCCGGTCTGTTTGATACCACCATCAGCGATCAAAGGAACTCCAGTTCCTTTTAAAGCCTTAGCGACTTCATAAACTGCATATAATTGCGGAACACCTACCCCTGCGATAATACGGGTAGTACAGATTGATCCAGGACCAATACCAACTTTCACCGCATCTGCACCAGCATCAGCGAGCATTTTTGCCGCATCTCCGGTAGCAATATTACCTACGATCACCTGAAGGTTCGGGTAAGCCGCTTTTACTTCTTTTAATTTATTGATAACCCCTAGAGAATGTCCATGCGCCGTATCAATAGTCACCACATCAACACCAGCTTTAACTAAAGCTTCAACACGTTCTAAGGTATCTGGAGTCACACCTACCGCTGCTCCAACCAAAAGACGACCATGTTCATCTTTTGCTGCATTAGGATAGTGTTTGTATTTCTGAATGTCTTTAAAAGTAATCAATCCTTTCAAAACACCGTTTGTATCAACTACAGGAAGTTTTTCGATTTTGTGGTTCTGAAGGATTTCCTCAGCCTTGATCAAATCGGTCCCTTCAGGAGCAACTACCAAATTGGTTTTGGTCATCAATTCACTGATCGGACGAGCCATATCCTTTTGGAAACGAAGGTCACGGTTTGTAACAATCCCAACCAATTTACTTTCCAAATTAATCACTGGAATACCGCCGATTTTATGATCTTTCATGATCTGAAAAGCATCACCAACGGTAGCATTTTCCAATAAGGTGACCGGGTCTTGGATCATTCCGCTTTCCGAACGCTTTACTTTGCGCACTTCAGCAGCTTGTTCTGCGATGGTCATATTCTTATGTAACATACCGATTCCGCCTGCCTGAGCAATCGCTATCGCTAAATCAGCACCCGTTACAGTGTCCATAGCGGCCGATACCAAAGGAATATTTAATTTGATTTTCTTAGTTAAGAATGTACTTGTGTCTACGTCACGAGGTAAGATTTCTGAATATGCAGGAATTAATAATACATCGTCGTAGGTAAGTCCTTCTTGTACGAATTTTTGTGGATCTAATTGCATAGCAAATATTAAATGGGGTTTCCTATTTGCGAGGCAAATTTACGAAAATTTATAAAATAATAAAACTCTAAATAACTATTTACATAAAATCGACATTAGTCACCCACTACCGGAAAACAGGTATTTGAGCAATTAGTTAAAGGAATGTTAAATTTTTGGCAAGCTAATTGCTAATCATGTATAAATTAAAGTTTAATTAACACAATATTTATGAAAAAGACATTACTATCATTAGCAGCTGCAGCTGCATTAGTTTTTGGTTTTAACGAAGCAAAAGCTCAGACTCCTTATAAAACAGCAATCGGTTTAGCTATTGACTTAGGTGATGGCGCTACTTTGTTCGGTCCACAGATCAAACATTCATTCGGTGGTAACAATGCGGGTAACGCTCAGGTATTATTCGGTGACAACTTCACTGCTGTTGGTGCTGACTACTCTTACAACCAACAATTCGCTGGTACTAACGGTTTAGGATGGTATGTAGGTGTTGGTCCTCAATTAGGTTTCGGTGGTGATGAGACTTGGTTTGCTGTACGTCCAGCTGCTGGTCTTGAGTACAAAATCCCTGCTGCTCCTTTAGCTCTACATTTTGATTGGAAACCTTGGTGGAACCTTTCTCATGAGTCTAACTTTGAAGCTGCACGTTTTAGCTTAGGATTTAAATTCACTTTGAAATAAGCTGAATTAAAATTTATAAAAAAGGCTTTTCGCAATTAGCGAAAAGCCTTTTTTAATTTGGTCTTACTTAAATCCCCTTAAACCAGTCTTGGAACATATTCCCAATAAGGGGAACCTCCTTTTCCTTCCCATTGATCGCTCCTATCAAACCGATTACCCAAAAGATAAACAATGCTGTAAATGCTACATAAGCAACTATCCCGCCTGCTGCTGGAATATAATGCAATACTCCCGCTACAAGCCCCAATACAAATAAGCCCAAGTTCTGGCGGATATGGAACTTGACAAATGGATCGTTCTTTTCCCTGTTCAGGATAAATGCGACCAATAAACCGATCCAAGTCAAATAGGAAATTATCCCAATGCCCTTATTATCTTGATTCTTTACCTCATTCAATTTCAATTCATTTCTGTCCATATTTTTTTGATTATTAGTTTCTAGCTGTGCAATGGCCAATGTATAAATGACCTGAACTGCAAACTTATCGAAATACAACATGGCAAGGTATCCCTGAATTCAGGGCATTTTCAGGTAATCGTTCAAACTTCGACCTTTATGCCATGAAATAGGAGCCTTTCCAAAGAGCAAAAAGATTAACCCAAAAATAACACGGAAAATTAGGTTTATGACATTCCAATTCTATCTGAAAATGAAGACAATATTTAATAACAACTTTTTCCGTATTAAGTTTGATATACTATTTTCATTATATAATTTTTTTATACCTTTGCGAATCTTGGTAAAATATTATTAAGCTTAAAAAAAACATAAAAAACCATAATTTATTACGATTAGACAATGAGTAAAGGGCTGATTAAATTTTTGGTGATAGTGGTTTCCTTAGCGTGCCTCTACTCCTTATCATTCACTTTTGTAACTAGAAAAGTTGAGAAAGACGCAGCGGAATACGCCAAAGGCGACATGGCTAAAGAAAAAGCCTACCTAGATTCCATTGCTGGTGAGGAAGTATATAATATAGGTATTGCTAAATTCACTTATCGCGAAGCAAAATCCAATGAAATTGCGCTAGGCTTAGACCTAAAAGGTGGTATGAACGTTACAATGGAAATTTCATTGAACGAATTGATCGCCAATTTAGCGGACAATCCTAAGGATGCAAACTTCAACAAAGCATTAGAGAATGCAGTGAAAAAAAGTAAAACAACCAACACTTCGTTGATTGAATTATTTTTGAATGAATATAAAGCTACTGGTGCTACCACGCCGATTGCTACTTTCTTTGCTACAAAAGATAACTCCGCAGTAATCACGGGTAACAGCTCTGAATCGGATGTCCGTAATTTCTTGGACAAAGAAGCAGACAACGCTATCCAAAACTCCTATAAAGTTTTGCGTACGCGTATCGACAAATTCGGTGTAGCTTCTCCAAACATCCAAATCCAACAAGGAACCAACCGTATCTTAATCGAATTACCTGGTGTAAACGATGAAGAACGCGTTCGTAAGCTATTACAAGGTTCTGCGAAATTGGAATTCTACGAAACTTATCAAAATCCACAGGTATATTCTTTATTAGAAAATGTGAACAGAACCTTGGCAACAACTTTGAAAGCTAATAAACCAGCTGCAAATGTTGCTTCTGATTCTACCGCTGCAACTACTGCGGCAGACAGCACTAAGAAAGAAGAAAACTTATTGGCAAAATTAGGGGCTAACCAAAAATCTTCTGACTCTGCATCAGCTGACTCTTCAGCACAACCAAATGCAGCAGCATTAGCGGAAAACCCTCTATTTGCCGTATTATCCCCTTCTACCTTCAGCCAAAATGGCCAACAACAATTGGCTCCTGGTGCCGTAGTAGGTTATGCTAACTTAAAAGACACTGCTAAAGTAAATGCTTTGCTTGCTCGTCCAGAGGTAAAATCGATTATCCCTGGAAACTTGAAATTGTTATGGGCTGTAAAACCTGAAAACAATGCAAAGGATTTCCTTTCGCTTTATGCGATCAAAACTACTGGAGCTGAAAACGGCCCAGTAATGACAGGTGAGGTGATTACCGATGCCCGTGAAGGTTTCGACCAACAAAACAGCCCTATCGTTTCTATGGAAATGAATGCTGATGGTGCTCGTCAATGGAAACGTGTAACTGCCCAAGCTGCTCAAAACAGAGATGCAATCGCTATCGTTTTGGATGGTGTGGTATATTCAGCACCTGGTGTAAACGAAGAAATCCCTAACGGTAACTCTCAAATCTCTGGTAACTTCACTATTGAAGACACGAAAGACTTAGCAAACGTATTGAAAGCTGGTAGGCTTCCTACAACAGCTAAGATCGTGGAAGAAGCTATCGTAGGTCCTTCATTAGGTCAAGTTGCTATTGATTCAGGTGTTAACTCAGCTGTTATCGGTATTATCGTGGTTATGGCGTTCATGATCGCTTATTACAACCGTGCGGGTATCGCAGCGAATATCGCGGTAATCTTCAACGTATTCTTCTTAATGGGGGTTCTTGCTTCCTTGAATGCAGTACTGACCTTACCAGGTATCGCAGGTATCGTATTGACGATGGGTACCGCGGTGGATGCAAACGTACTGATCTATGAACGTATGCGTGAGGAACAAGCGCTTGGTAAATCTCCGCGTCAGATTGTTGCCGATGGTTATAAACATGCCATGCCTTCGATCCTTGACTCGCAGATCACTACATTCTTGGTAGGTTTGATCCTATTCTTTACAGGTTCTGGTCCAATCCAAGGTTTCGCAACAACGTTAATGATCGGTATTATTACCTCTTTGTTCACAGCGATTTTCATCACTCGTTTGATTTTCGAATACATGTTGAGCAAAGACATGAAAATCACTTTGTCATTCCCTTGGTCAAACCATACCTTGAAAAATGCCAACTTCCAATTCATCAAGAAAAGAAAAGTTGCTTATGGAATTTCATTAATCGCCGTGATCCTTTCATTTGCTGCCATCATGGTCAAAGGTTTCTCTTATGGAGTTGACTTCCAAGGTGGTCGTACTTATACTGTACGTTATGATCAAAACGTTGCTCCTGAAGAAATTCGTGAGAACCTAGACAATATCTTTGGTACTACAACAGAGGTTAAGACTTTTGGTAGTGAAAACCAATTGCGTATCACAACTTCTTATCATATTGAAGAAACAAGCGATGAAGCTGACAAGGAAGTATTAAGTAAATTGAATGAAGGTCTTTCTAAAATTCAAGGAAACAAATACGAAATCCTTTCTCAACAAAAAGTAGGACCAACCATTGCAAGCGACATCCGCGACCGTGCTATCTATGCTTCAATCTTCTCGATTATCGTGATTGCAGCTTATATCTTGGTTCGTTTCCACAAATGGCAATATTCAGCTGGTGCAGCGATTGCAACAGTACACGATGCGATCATCCTATTGGGTCTATTCTCGATCTTAGATGGTATCGTTCCGTTCTCATTAGATATTGACCAACACTTCGTTGCAGCGATCCTAACTGTATTAGGTTACTCGGTGAACGATACGGTGGTTGTATTTGACCGTCTTCGTGAATACTTGAAGAAACCAAATGCACACCATGAAGATATGGGAACTACCATCAACAAAGCGATCAACTCTACATTGAGCCGTACCGTGATTACTTCATTGACTGTAATCTTCGTGTTAGCTGTATTGTTCGTCTTTGGTGGTGAGGTTATCCGTGGTTTCTCATTCGCTATCCTTGTGGGTATCGTAGTAGCTACTTACTCTTCGATCTTCTTAGCGGCTCCTGCTATTTATGACCTAAGTGCTGGTAAACACTTAGCAGATTCTGCCAAAGAAAAAGACAAAAAACAAGCAAAAGTAGTAACTCCATAACTTTTGGAATCTACCTGAAAAATAGAAGGCCCTGAACGTTCAGGGCCTTTTTTTATGCCATCTTAAATCCTTAGGTCAGAATAGGCCATTTATTATGTCAAAATAATGTTTATTCTAGCATCGCAGCCGGCATACTCTATATTTTTTATTAGTTTTGAATCTTAAACACAAGACATGAGAAATAAATTAATCCTATCCTCTCTTTGCCTTTCCTTAGGTGTATTAGCTGTGGGATGCAATAACCAACCGCAAAAAACAGAAAATACGGAAGCGCATGATGACCATGCCGGCCATGACCATGCTGCCCATGACCACTCTGCTCACGAGCATACGGCACAATCAAGTAGCCCTGCTCCTGCTGCACCACAAACAACAAAAGCTGCAGCATTGAGTATCCCTGAGTTCAATTTCTATAAAGTAAAATCTGGAATCTCCTATACCAAGGCTGATCTACCTGCTGGGAAAAATACCGTATTCGTACTTTTCGATCCAGGATGTAGCCACTGTCAAAATGAGACCAAAGGTCTAGCTAAAAATTACGACAAGATCAAAGATATCAATGTGGTTTATGTATCCATGAATGACCCTGCTTTGATGGCGCAATTCTTCAGTACCTTCGGTAAGGAACTTGACGGAAAACCAAATGTTGAAATGCTTTGGGACAGAAACCAAGAGTTCGTACAGAAATTCCATATCCCGAATATGTTCCCTGCCAATTATGTTTATGGCCCTGATGGCCAATTGAAAACTTATTGGGAAGGTGAAAAAGATATCAATGAAGTAATCGCTGAATTTAATAAATAATGAGAATTGCCATCAATGGTTTTGGCCGTATTGGCCGCCATACCCTTAGAAATCTACTGAACAGAAACCTCAACCAGATCGAGGTTGTAGCCATTAATGATCTTGCAGATGCAAAAACATTGGCACATTTATTCAAATACGATTCGGTCCACGGACCATTGAATCGAACGGTAGATTTTGATGGAAACCATTTGATCATTGATGGCAAATCCATTGTGATCTTGAACCAAAGGAATCCAGAAGACCTTCCTTGGAAAGACTTAAATATTGACCTTGTTGTAGAATCAACAGGCTTCTTTGTCAAGAAAGAATTGGCAGCAAAGCACCTGGAAGCTGGAGCCAAACAAGTAATCATCTCTGCGCCTTCCCCTGACAAAGAAATCCCGACAGTAGTATTGGGTATCAACGATAAGGATTTTGATTGGAATACCCCGATCTTCTCCAATGCTTCGTGTACTACCAACAATGTCGCTCCACTGATCAAGATCTTGGATGAAAACTGGGAGATAGTCGATGGTTACATCACGACCGTGCATTCCATGACCGGTGACCAGAACTTACACGATGCGCCACATCGTGATCTTAGGCGATCTAGGGCTGCATCAGCATCCATCATCCCAACAACCACCGGTGCTGCAAAAGCCATTACCAATGTCTTTAAGCATTTGGATGGAAAGCTTGGCGGTGCAGGAATCAGGGTACCTGTCTTAAATGGCTCTTTAACGGATTTCACCTGTAACCTTGCCCGAAAAACAACGGTGGAAGAAATCAACCAAAAATTTAAGGAAGCAGCAGAGGGTGAATTAAAAAATGTACTTTATTACACGGAAGACCCTATCGTATCAGTAGATATCATCAATAATCCATATTCATGCGTCTTTGATTCTGAACTTACCAGTATTGTCGGTGGTTTGGTCCAGGTAGTAGGCTGGTATGACAATGAATTTGGTTATTCCAATAGATTGGTAGATATCCTACAGAAACTGGCAAGCCGATGATCCGATTTATCAAAGTAGAGGATACTTTGCCCCTAAGGAGCGCTGTCTTGCAAAAAGGCAAAGCTTTGGAGCTTTGCATCAATCCAGAAGATTTAAAGCCAGACAGCTTCCATTTAGGCCTCTATGACGATGAAAACATCCTGCAATGTATTCTAACGGTCCACAAGACCAATCATCCCAAGCTTCCCCATGAAGGATATCGCTTGCGCGGAATGGCAACCCAGCCAGACGCTCGACGGAAAGGTTATGCGAAAGAATTATTAGGCGCAGCCATAGAACATATCAAAACCCAATTGCATGGGGATTACCTATGGTGTATCGCCCGTGAAATCGCCTATCCATTCTATCTAGAAATGGGATTTGAGTTCTTCTCCGATGAATTCGAATATAAGGATGCAGGAAAACATAAGGAAATGTATATCCCTTTTTATTAAGCCCTTATAATTCTCCGGCTACTCCTAGTCCAAAAAGAGCAAAATCATACTTCACAGGGTCTTTTGGGTCCAATAAACGTAGATTTTCGGTCAATTCCAAGGCAGTTTTCCAATTCACCTTGTCCGATTGGATCAACCCAAACTTCCTACCCACCCTTTCTACATGCACATCACAAGGACAGATCAAATCTTTGGCATCGATCTTATTCCAGATCCCGAAATCCACGCCTTTATTGTCCTTCCTGACCATCCAACGCAGAAACATATTCAATCGCTTACAGCTTGATTTCTGAAGCGGCGAACTGACATGCTTCCTGGTTCTTTCGGGAAAATCCGCCAAAGAGAAAAAATAAGATTTAAAACCATTTAAGGATTGCTCCACAGTGAACTTCTCCCCTTCATCAATCTGTAAAAAGGCATCTTCCAAGCTCTCGAAATGCCTATAATGGTATTGGAAAAAGCTGATAAAATATAGCAGATCCGTATCATTGAAAGTCCTATGCTTGAATCCAAGCATATTTTTCAGGTCATGATCTTGATGGTTGATAATAAAATCATAGGGACTGCCATCCATTCTTTGGATAAGCTCATTACATTTATTGATAATGGTTTTACGTTGTCCCCAAGCCAAGATGCTCGCAAAGAAACCCATGATCTCGATATCCTGCTTTAATGAAAATTGATGCGGAATACTGATCGGGTCATTTGGAATAAAATTCGGTTGATTGAATTCTTCCACTTTGCGGTCCAAAAATTCCTTTAATGATAAATCCATTGTTGCGAAATTAAGGAAAAGAAAGGAGAATGGCGGGAGAGTTTGAAGCGGGAAAGGGTTTGATTCCCGAGCGGAGTCGAGGGGGCAGTTGAACCCAGTGGATATTTGAACCAGGATGCCCTTCGGCTCCGCTCACCCACCGAGGATGAGAGGATAGACCAAGATTATGATATGAAGCTTGCTTCCTTGACTATAATTGACCCCAATTCCGTAGGGGCTTATCGCATAAGCCCGCATCCTATTTTGAACATATAATAGGTTTGCATTGGCGTACAGGTCCTTTACCTTCGGTAAAGGATGAGACGCATTAATAGTGGAGAACCGTACAGATTCTTCACTTTCCGTTCAGAATTGGAAATGCGCTAAAGAGGAATTCTGAGAAAGGCGAAGAATCTGTAAGGTTCTTCTCCCTTAGGATTTTGTCATTCTGTACCGAAGGTACAGGAACTGTATGTCAATAAAATAAATGTTGTTATTAGTTTTGGAAGTTTGGATTGTTCCGAGATGTTTCGGTCCTCAAAATGACAGAAAAAAATCAACATTTCCAGCGAAAATGTCCAGTATGATCTTGGTCCATCCTCAAATCCTGGTTCAAAAAAAAGCCATCTTCCGATGGCTTCTATATTTTAATATTAAGAATTAATTTCTTTCCAGATCATATCCTTCAGTTGCTGGATATTTTTACCGGTAACGGAAGATATAAATAGATAAGGTATCCCTTTCGGTACTTGTAGGGCCATTTCCTTTTCCAACTCCTCGTCCAGCATATCCGATTTACTGATCGCCAAAAGCTTCGGCTTATCCAATAATTCTGGATTATATGCGGTCAATTCATTCAATAAGATCTCGTATTCCTCGGCGATGGTACGATCTGTGTCTGCAGGGACCAAGAACAACAATACCGAATTTCTTTCGATATGTCTTAGGAAACGGTGTCCTAAGCCTTTACCTTCAGATGCCCCTTCGATAATCCCTGGGATATCCGCCATGACGAAAGACTTGCCATCACGATAGCTTACTATCCCTAGATTAGGTACCAGGGTGGTAAACGGATAATCTGCGATTTCAGGTTTTGCTGCCGATACCACAGAAAGTAAGGTCGATTTACCCGCATTCGGGAATCCTACCAGACCAACATCTGCCAATACCTTTAACTCCAAGATCATCCACTCTTCAATACCCGGCAATCCCGGTTGAGCGAATCTTGGTGTTTGAACGGTAGAAGACTTGAAATGCCAGTTACCCAATCCACCTTTCCCTCCCGGAGTCAGGATCTTGGTTTCACCATCTTCCGTGATTTCAAAAAGGACTTCTCCTGTTTCGGCGTTTTTGGCAACAGTCCCCAATGGAACCTCTAGGATTTCATCCTTTCCGTTTGCGCCGGTACGCAGGGCACTTCCCCCAGATTCACCAGGTTCAGCAATAATATGTTTTCTAAATTTCAGGTGCAATAAAGTCCAGTGCTGATGCGATCCTTTCAAGATAATATGTCCACCACGACCACCATCACCACCATCAGGACCACCTTTAGCCGTGTGTTTATCACGGTGCAAATGGGCTGATCCGGCACCTCCGTGTCCCGAACGACAACATACTTTTACATAATCAACAAAATTTGACCCCTGAGCCATATCTCTCCCTATTCAGAATATTTTATTAATAATTATCGATAACGTTTGAAAGGTCAGCGAAAATCGTTTCGATTTCACCGATACCGTTCACTTTGGTCAACTTACCTTGGTTTTCGTAGTAAGGCAACACGTGAATGGTCTTTCCGAAGTATTCTTCGATACGTTTTTTCAACTTATCAGCAGCATCATCAGCACGTCCAGAAATCTCCTGACGTTTAGCGATACGCTGGGTAAGTTCATTTTCATCCACATCCAATGCAATCACCCCAGTAATGGAAGTTTGGTTAGCTTCCAAAAATTTATCCAATGCCTCTGCTTGTGCTACTGTACGTGGGAAACCATCAAAAATAAATCCTTTTGCATCAGGATTGTTTTTCAACTCTTCTTCCAACATAGAAATTGTAATCGAGTCAGGAACTAAATTACCATCAGCAATGATCTGACTCACTTCTTTACCCAGTGGAGTCTGATTTTTGATGTGTCCTCTGAACATATCTCCAGTAGAAATATGGTGCAGGGCATATTTATCGATCAATTTAGCCGATTGGGTCCCCTTACCTGCCCCTGGAGGTCCGAATAAAACTAGGTTTAGCATAATGTGTTGTTATTTTTTTAGATGTAAAAAAACAAAAGCCTAATCCCGTATAAGAATTAGGCTCTTTCCAAGTGCGCTCAAAGGGAGTCGAACCCCTAACCTTCTGATCCGTAGTCAGATGCTCTATCCAATTAAGCTATGAGCGCGGCAACCAATACTATACGACTGACGCCCTTTCTGTTTTGGTGATGCAAATATAAGGAAATAATATCCTCAGCAAAATTTTTTTTTTATTTTAAAACCAATTCCTTTCAGCCTCAATGACTTATTTTTCCACTTTTCCTCTGCAGGAATTATTTTTTTAAAGGAAGATTTTTGCTGTGGGTTTAAAAAGAAAGTGCGCTCAAAGGGAGTCGAACCCCTAACCTTCTGATCCGTAGTCAGATGCTCTATCCAATTAAGCTATGAGCGCATTCTTTAAAGGACGAATTGTCCTTTGAGGTGGCGCAAATATCGGGACTTTTTTAGATTTTCCAAACCCTTTTTCCCTTTTTTAATCAATTTCAAACTATATTTTGCTTATCGTGTTGATATTTATATATTTAAAATTATGGCGGAACGTATAATTAAAAGCAACAAGATCCGGATTGGGGATATCAGTATCTCCTATTATATCAAAAAGGCCAGCGAACAACCTGAAAAAACGATCATTTTCCTACATGGTTTTCCTTTCAATAAAAAAATGTGGCGCGAACAGCTCGAAAGTTTAGAAGATAATATCACTGGAATAGCGGTCGATATTCGCGGACATGGCAATACAACAAAAGGTCATGGATTTTTTTCCATCGATGTCTTTGCTAAAGACCTAGGCGTATTCATGCGCAAACTTGAAATTGAAAAAGCTGTTTTATGTGGCGTCTCTATGGGTGGTTATATTGCCCTGAGAGCCTATCAATTGTTTCCAGATCGGATTTCTGGATTGATCCTCTCCGATACACACAGCAAAGCGGATGACAACGCTGGCAAACAGAAGCGCTTTGATGCCATCCAGGCCGTCCTGCAATACGGACGCAGACCCTATGCCATCGGTTTTATCGCTAACCTATTCTCGAAGAAAAGTATCGATAATAACCCCGATGCCATTGAATTGATCAAAAGTAGCATCCGAAGAAATAGCATCGAGTCCATCTGTGCAACCTTACTTGCCTTAGCGGCCCGAACGGATACCACAGAAGTCCTTTCAAAAGTCAAAGTCCCTACCCTCGTGGTCCGCGGCAAGGAAGATAAAATTACCCCTGCCAATCTCATGGAAGAATTGACAAAAGAAATCAAAGGATCAAAATATATCGAAATGGAAGAATGCGGTCATCTTCCAAACTTGGAACATCCAGAGGAGTTTAATCTCCACATGAATAAATTATTGTTAGAGGTCGATTAAACGACCTCTTTTTCTTTCTCTTTTTCTTTAGGAGACTTATTTTTCTTCTTAGCCTCCTTCTTCTTGATGGGCACATCAGGGACCACCTTATCTGTAAGTTCCTTACCTTTCTCGATCATAAAAGAAGCTTTGTCATAGTCCCATATCCCAGCGATATTATGGGGGATATTGATCACATAATCGGGCTTGTACAATTCAACAGACAATTGGCTCAATCGTCTCCGCATCATAAAATAGGATTCCTGCAACATCGAAAGCGCATTCAATCCCTTGGCGCCATTGTATGGGCCATATTCAGCATCAGGTTTCCCATCCAGATTCACGGCAATGATAATGTTCCTTCTTTTCCTTCGCACATAATTGATGGGTAAAGGATTGATTACGCCTCCATCCACCAGATTCCAGTCTTCACTTTCTATACTGGTAAACACAGCTGGAATGGCTATTGAAGCACGAATAGCTTTGTAAACGCTCCCCTTATCGAACACCACTTCTTTTTCACTTACCATATCCGTAGCAATTGCCCGGAATGGAATATCCATATCTTCGATGTTCTTGTCCGGAAAGATTTCCTTCAAGGACTCAAAGACCCTCTCGCCTTTGAGCAAGCCAAACTTTGGATTCGTAAAATCCATCAGTTTAAAGACCTGCCTTCGGGTAATTGACCGCATCCAATCTTCCAGTTTCCCCATTTTCCCTTCGACATAGGCGGCGCCAATCAAAGAACCAATCGAACAACCTACCACCTCATCGATTTCATATCCTTTCTCTTCTAAACTACGGATAACCCCTATTTGAACCAGTCCACGAGCTCCGCCGCTTCCTAAGACCAATGATACTTTGCGTTTACTTTTTAAGAAGTTCATCCTTAAAGTTAAAACTTATTTCCCGAAGCTAATTGTCATTTTGATGTTTGTTTTAAGTATATGTTTGCAACATATAAATATCATTGTTACTTTTGCTAACACTGTTAACTAAATGCATAATGGGACTTACAGAAAGAAAACTCAGACAACAACAAGAACTCAAGGAACAGATCATAACCTGCTCCCGTGAAATCGTCGAAAAAGAAGGTTGGGCAGCACTTTCTATCCGAAAGATTGCCGATGCCATCGAGTATTCTGTCCCTGTGATCTACAAGCATTTTGAGAATAAAGAGGCTATTTCCGCTCATTTCGTCCAGGAAGGTTTCATTAATTTATTGAAGTCCATCAACCACGAAATTGACACGAAAGAAAGCATCAACACTAAGATCAAACAGCTTTCATTAGGCTATTGGTTATTCGCAGTGAACTTCCCGAAACATTATGAGATTATGTTTGGCCTGGGAATCCCAACTTGTGAAAAAACCAATGAATCGGAAGAAATCAAAAAGGTATCCAACCTGATGTTAGCCTTGATCGATGAAGCGATCCAAGCAAGTGGCAAGACAGACCTGGACCGATACCTGAAACTGAAGACCCTTTGGTCTATCCTGCATGGTATTGTCGCCATGGACCTGCTAGCCTTGAACAGCAAAGAGAACATCTGCCCCTCAGCCGTCCTTAAAGACGCTATTGAAGGCTATATAAAATCCATATTGGTTTAACACGAAACACTATCATAAATTTTAAGAGAATGAGCTTACTACAAGATTTACAATGGAGATACGCTACTAAAAAAATGACAGGAGCGGCTGTAGAACAAGAGAAAATAGATTATATCATCGAGGCAGCTAGACTTGCACCCACCTCTTCGGGCTTACATCCTTTCAAGGTTATCGAAATCAGCAACCAAGAGATCAAAGAACAGATTCTTCCTTTGGCTTATAACCAATCTCAAATCGTTGATTCTTCACACTTATTGGTCTTTGCGGCATACGATGAATATACACAGGAACGTGTGGATTCTGTGTTCTTACAACAAGAGCAAGAACGCGGATTGGCTCCAGGGTTCGCAAATGATTATAAAAACAGCCTAATGGCCAGGTTCAACAGTCAGACGAAAGACCAACATTTTGCACATGCTGCACGTCAAGCCTATATAGGTTTTGGTATCGCTATTGCAGCAGCAGCTGAACAACGCGTTGATGCCACGCCAATGGAAGGTTTTGATAGCCTGGCGCTAGATCAATTCCTAGGCCTAGACGAATTAGGATTACGTTCTGTAACCATCTTGGCATTAGGCCACCGCGATGAATCCAATGATTGGTTGGTCAACTTGAAGAAAGTTAGGATTACCAAAGAGAACTTTGTAATCAGCAAAAACTAAAATTTCATCCAACATATTTGAAGAGGCCTCGAGAAATTCGAGGCCTTTTTTGATCAACAATAATCTCCAATCGATCAGACGGACTACATTACCATCTATTTCAAAGCTCCCATCCATAGCTTAGAAAGAAAGTTTTTTAGCCAATCCACCCTGTTAAAGCTCAACCATATTCGAGACATATTTCGAATTTTCCGAATATGGCTCGAATCAGGGTAAAGCTTCTCTCGAAGCTTATACTTAGCCAAAATCTTATCCATAACCTACCAAATTCAACCAGTAATACCGCTAATTTTGCTCCGAACCAGCCATTTTTTGTATATTAAATCAGTAATCAACAAGACATAGCAGATGAATAAAAGCTCAAAAGAAAAGATGATCGCAGGCGAACCTTATATCGCTTCGGGAGATGAACTATTTAAGGAGAGGCAACATGCCAAATTGGAATTACAGAAGTTCAATTTAATGGACCCTACAAAGATTAAGGCGAGAAACCAGATCATCAAACAATTGTTTGGGAAGACCACTACCCGATTCTTTATTGAGCCACCATTCTACTGTGATTATGGATACAATATTGAAATCGGTGATAACTTCTATTCCAACTATAACCTGACCATTTTGGATTGTGCCCAAGTAAAGATTGGAGACAATGTAATGATCGCACCTAACGTGAGCTTGTTTACGGCTGGGCATCCAGTAGATCCGGTATTGCGGGTTGAAGGTTGGGAATATGCCCTACCGATTGAAATTGGTGACAATGTCTGGATCGGAGGCAATACGGTGATCAATCCTGGTGTGAAAATCGGCAGCAATACGGTGATTGGGTCGGGATCGGTTGTGACCAAGGATATCCCCGAAAATGTGGTCGCGGCAGGAAATCCTTGCCGGGTTCTGCGAGAGATCAATATCAGGGATAAGGTGTATTACTTTAGGGATTTGAAATATAATTTTGAGGAGGAGTAAAAAAATTGAAGATTGAAGCCCAGCGGGCAATGTCATTAAGTTTAGTTTTTTTGTGTCATGCTGAGGTTCACCGAAGCATCTCGGAGAAATACGAACCTTCAAAAATAAATGGATCATTTACTAAACCCCTGGAAGGGGTGGAATCTTTGTAGGTCAATGAAGGATAATAACGGACAACCCCCAGCGGGGGTGGAATATTTTTCAATACTTCCCGTTTAAGAGGTCATATTTAATAAAAAATAGTTAGCTCATCTTACGATTTCAAAATAAGGGTGGATAGTTCCGGGAACCTTCGGGTCACCCTCAGGGTGACACAAAAAAGGTGAAAAATATTTCACCCCCGCTGGGGGTTTTCAAAAAATAAACAGCAGACAGTTCCAGGAACCTTCGTTTCACCCTCAGGCTGACACGGCCGGTTAAAAACTTATCGTTTCTAGGAAGAATAAAATAAAAATACCTGAGATGGGGATCTCAGGTATTTTTCCAAACCAATTATTAACCTAAATTATGAAATTATGAATTTACTATCTAAACGGTAACTAAATCGCTTTATTATAAGGGATTGAAATTTTTTTATTTTTTTTCGAAAGATTTAAAAACAAAAATACCCGGAGCGGAGAACTCCAGGTATTTTACCAAACCAATTATTAACCTAAATATTTTCTATTTATCTAGATAGTGTATTAACGACATATACCTTGCCATATTGTATGAAATCGTAAAAAAACAACCTCTTTTTTTGAAGAAAACTTATAATCAATTGATTTTCAGTTAAATAGTTTTATATTATTTTGAAATAACTTCGACGACTTTATCACTTAATTTAGTAATATCGGATTTTAAACCGACCATTATTGAAAGCACATGCACCGGATTGCCCTGCATTTTCCTAAAATTGTGCATGTATCCGACTTCCATCCCCAAGAAGAATCCCTTGAATTTATAATCTGAACCAATTCCCATTTTGATGGCTGGTGAAATACTATATTCATAATTAAGCTCCACCGTCCCATCACCCTTATCTTCCGAACGTGGTTCCATATTCAAGGCTCCAGATGGACCAAGGTATGCATAGGTATTCAGGCGTTCCCATTGTCTACGCATCCCTCCAGCTAAACTCAGCACATACATCGTAGAACGCGCATTTTTTAAGACACGGTTGTATTCTGTATCATCCAGCAATTGATCGTAGCCAAAGCTCAACATATATAAGGTGGGCTGCAGGTAGTATTTAGGATTTTTCAGAGAAATATCCAATCCCATGCTTCCGGTAAATAGCTTTGTGGTCAGGACATTCTTAGTCTTCCCCAAAGGGAAGGAAAGTCCAGTCCCTCCAAAGTAATACACTTTACGGTAATGTAGGGTATCAGCACCCGTTTGTGAAAATGCTGAAATTGCCATAAAAAAGCAGAAGCAGATCAAGACAATTTTCTTCATGAAATAGACGGTTTAAAAACAGAACGCTAAACATAAAGAAATTGTTTCAAGAAGAAAACAAAAACTGATTAGAAATAGTTTTTCGACTGCGGTCCTTGACTGAATAAAAGATCGATGATGCTCAAATCAGGTAGAAATCCATTCTTATCCTCAAATAACTGATAATATGGCTTTTGTTGCTGAAGCAATGAGGGCATTTTAGGGTGAATGGCCTTTCGATAATCTATTTCGTTTGGCGATTCCACTTCATATTTTTCGCTTAGCAATATTTCACGGTTTATCTTGAGTAATTTAAGGATCAACTTTAATTGGTCTACATGGAATTCCAGGAGATGGCTGTATTCCTTTTCGTAAAATCCGCGGAAGTCATCCTCATAGAACTCAAAATAGGCAGAACTACGGTAGGCTGTTTGAAGGCTTAACCAATGCAGTCTTTGCCATGGATGGTCATAATTGATCAATACATCCTTCATGACCTGCCTTTGTTTTTTCCCGTGCTGAATAGGCACTAACAAATCCAGAACACCATTAGCCGTGGCAATTTGGGTTCTTGTACGGAAGGTCTGTTTGGGAAAGTTCTCGAACTGTTCCACGACAATGGGACCATCGTTATTTTTTATGGCTTGTAAATAACTGATATTGGGCAGGTAGAGTGCCGGTAATAGGATTCCTGTTGACATAAACGAATATTCACTTCAAATTGTCCGCAAAAATAACTTTATTTGGGGATATTTGTAAAGTACTTTAAAATAGGCATGAAGGAAAAACTGATTTACGGGACATTGTATTTAATATCACTCCTGCCCTTTTGGTGCCTTTACCTGATCTCCGATTTTCTTTTCGTCTTGATTTACTATGTGTTCGGCTATCGCAAGAAAGTGGTTTTCGATAACCTGAGAAACGCATTTCCAGAGAAATCTGAGGAGGAAGTCAAAGACATCGCCTATAAATTTTACCGGTATTTTCCGGACTTGTTGGTTGAATCTGTAAAAATGGCGACTATCAAACCCGATGAGGTCATCAAGCGGATTGAATTATTGAATCCGGAGGAAGTATATCAATATACAGAGCAAGGAAAAGGGGTTATTGGGGTGACCTCCCATTATGGAAATTGGGAGCTATCGATCCATCGGCTGTCCTTGATGATGGATGTTCCGGAGCTGATTGTCTACAAACCTTTAAACAATAAAGTGTTCAATAAGATTCATAATCAGATCCGTTCGCGGTTTGGAGCTGAAATGGTCCCTATGAAGCAGATCTTACGACATATTATAAAGTTGAAAAATGTTCCACATATTAGTATGTTTGTAGCGGACCAGACACCTACCTATCAGGATTCTGATTATTTCATGGAATTTTTGAACCAAGATACCTTGGTTTATACAGGTGCCGAACGGATTTCACGATTGACGAAATTTCCAGTGGTATTCTGTGAGGTCAGGCGGAAGGAAAAAAGAGGCTATTACAGCTGTAGGTTTACCACCTTGGTGGAGAATCCAGATGAATATCCAGAACATGAAATTACCCATATCCACAATAGGTTCACCGAGCAGATCATTCGCTCGGAACCGGCGTATTGGTTATGGTCCCATCGCAGATGGAAGCGTAAAAGAAGAAATTAAATGTCAAATTACCCGAAAGTTGCCGTTGTCATATTAAATTGGAACGGGAAGTATTTCTTAGAGAAATTCCTTCCTTCGGTATTTAATAGTACATACCCCAATATTGAGTTCATTATCGGAGACAATGGGTCGACCGATGATTCCATTACGTATGTGGAAGAGAACTTCCCGATGTTCAAGATCATTCGCAACAGCGAGAACTTAGGTTTTGCTGGTGGTTATAATGAGGTATTGAAACAGGTGGAGGCGGATTATTACATCCTATTGAATTCCGATGTGGAAGTTTCGGAGAATTGGGTGGAACCTGTGATTGCCTACATGGAACAGGACCCCTTGATGGTGGCTTGCCAACCAAAAATCCAAGCGTACCATAGCAAAGGCGAGTTTGAACATGCGGGAGCAGCAGGCGGTTATATAGATTATTTCGGATTTCCTTTCTGTCGTGGCCGGATCTTGGATAAGGTAGAAAAAGACCATGGACAATATAATGATGCCCGAGAGGTATTTTGGGCGACGGGTGCTGCATTGTTCATCAAATCCAAGGCTTGGAAAGAAGCAGAAGGTTTCGATGCCGATTTCTTTGCCCATTTTGAGGAAATAGACCTGTGCTGGCGATTGAAGCGCATGGGGTATAAAGTTGGCTATTGTCCAGACTCTATCGTCTATCATGTGGGTGGTGGAACGTTAAAGACCAGCAATCCGCAGAAGACCTATCTCAACTTCCGCAACAATCTGGTCATGATGCAAAAGAACCTTTCCCTAGGTGCTGGTATTTGGAAAATATCCTTGCGATTATGGTGGGATCTATTTGCCTTAATCAAATTTCTTTTTGACGGAAAAACGGCAGATGCTTGGGCTGTAAGCCGAGGTCATCAGTATTTCTTCAAGAATTTCTTTAAAACTGCAAAGAAAAGAAGGAAGTATGCGCAAAAAGAGAACAAAAAGGGTCAATATAAAAATTCCATTATTTGGGATTATTATATGAACAATATCCATAAATACAGTGAGCTTCATGACAATAATTTCTATTAATTGCTAAAGTCCTGAATTATCTTTTCCTGCATTAATTACATTGTTTTGCAACACTTTGCGCAATCAATCAATTTTTGTTTTAAATTATTTTACCCTTAATATATTTTGTATTTTCGTGGTCTATGTCAATAGATATTCAAGCGAAGATAGCAGAACTTACACGTGAGCTGAACGAATATAATTACCAATATTATGTTTTAGCACAGCCCTCTATATCCGATTACGATTTTGACCATAAATTAAAGGAACTGGAAGCATTGGAGCTGCAGCACCCTGAATTCAGAGATCCTAATTCCCCTACCCTAAAAGTTGGCGGTGATATCACACAAAGATTCCAGACGGTACGTCATAAATGGCCCATGATGTCATTAGGCAATACCTATAATGAGCAGGAATTAAAGGATTTTGACAATAGGGTCCGGAAAGTGGTTGGAGAGCAGGTTCAGTATGTTGCGGAATTGAAGTTTGATGGACTTTCCATTTCCATTTCTTATGAGGATGGGAAATTGGTCCAAGCGGTGACCCGCGGCGACGGAACACAAGGTGATGATGTGACCAGTAACGTGAAAACGATTCGCAGCATCCCACATCAATTAAGGAAAGGCGACTATCCAGAAAGCTTTGATATCCGCGGAGAAATCTTTATGCATAAATCGGCCTTTTTGAGGTTGAATAAAGAAAGGGAAGAAAACGGAGAGCAAACCTATGCCAACCCAAGGAATTTTGCATCAGGAACCATCAAGTTGCAAGACTCGGCGGAAGTTGCAAAAAGGCCATTGGACTGTTTTCTATATTTTCTATACTGCGATAACAGGAATAAACTATTCCATGATCATTGGCATAGCATAGAGGAGGTTAAATCTTGGGGGTTCCCAGTTTGCGAACATAGTAAACTGTGCAATTCCATCGAGGAAGTATTGGCGTTTATCCATCATTGGGATGAGGCTAGGCATCAATTATCCTATGAGATCGACGGAATCGTGATCAAAGTAAATGACTTTGCTCAGCAAGAAGAATTAGGCTTTACAGCTAAATCTCCGCGTTGGGCAATCTCTTATAAATTCCAAGCTGAGCGGGTTGAAACTATTTTGAACAGCATCAGCTATCAGGTTGGAAGAACTGGGGCAGTGACCCCTGTGGCAAACCTAAAACCAGTTTTATTGGCAGGAACAACTGTGAAGAGAGCCTCTTTGCATAATGCCAACGAAATCGAGCGATTGGGACTGCATGAGCATGATACGGTCTTTGTAGAAAAAGGTGGCGAGATCATTCCGAAGATTATTTCAGCAAATGTTGAAAAACGTCCCGAAGGAGCAAAACCATTTGTATACCCTACTCACTGTCCGGAATGTAATACAGCCTTGGTCAGGGAGGAAGGCGAAGCGGTACATTATTGTCCGAATGAGGATGGCTGTAAACCACAGATCGTTGGCAAGCTGCAGCATTTCATCGGCAGAAAGATGATGGATATACAAGGTTTAGGCGATGAAACCATCGAAACCTTTTTCCGTTTGGGATTAATCAGAAAGATTTCAGACATCTATACACTGAAGGATAGAGAATCTGAATTGGTCGGCATAGAGCGATTTGGGCAGAAGTCCATAGACAATATGCTGAAAGGCATAGAACAATCGAAGAACAAGCCATTTGAGAAAGTATTGTTTGGCTTGGGGATCCGACATATCGGTGAAACGGTTGCGAAAAAATTAGCGCAGCATTTCAAGAACATCGATGCGATCCGTTCGGCTACGGTAGACGAGATCCTTTCCGTTCAGGATATAGGATTGCGTATCGCCGAAAGCATCAATGCTTATTTGGTCAATCCGGAGCATTGGGAAGAGATCGAAAAACTTAGAGCGATGGGCTTGCAGTTTGAAATCGAAGAGAAAGAAGTACAATTGGCAGGTGATAGCCTTTCAGGCAAGACCTTTTTGATATCCGGTGTTTTTGCGGATCATTCCCGAGAAGAATTGACGGAACTGATAGAGTCGCATGGTGGTAAAATGTTGAGCAGTATTTCCTCAAAACTGAATTATTTGGTTGCAGGAGACAAGATGGGACCATCCAAATTAGCGAAGGCTGAAAAGCTTCAGGTTCCGATGATTTCGGATGTTCAGCTGCTGGCGATGATCAATAATTAAGAAAAAATTAAATAAATACACATAAACGATGAACGAGCTTCAAGGTGCGGGAGTAGCATTAGTCACTCCATTTCACGCAGACGGCACAGTAGATTACGAAAGCCTCGGCAATCTGATAGATTTTCAGATTGAGGGAGGCATTGATTATTTGGTTTCATTGGGTACCACTGGCGAGACAGCTACCCTAACCCAAGATGAACGAAAGAAGCTGTGGCAATTTACTTCGAAGCACGTCAATAAACGTATTCCATTGGTAGCTGGTATTGGCGGAAACAATACCTATGAAATTGTTGAACAGATCAAGAACTTCGAAGTCCTGGATTATGTGGCAATCCTTTCGGTTTCTCCATACTATAATAAACCTACGCAAGAAGGAATTTACCAGCATTATAAAGCGATTGCGGAGGCTTCCAAGCTTCCTATCATCCTGTATAACGTACCGGGACGTACAGGCAGCAATATCAGTCCGGCGACCACAGTACGTTTGGCAAAGGATTTCAAGAATATCGTGGCAACCAAAGAGGCCTCAGGGAATTTTGCGCAATTCAGTGAGATCCTTCGTGACAAACCCAAGGAATTCCTGTTGATTTCTGGGGATGATCCTGTTACATTGCCGATGATGGCGATGGGTGCCGCTGGAATTATTTCGGTGGTTGGCAATGCCTACCCAACCAAAGTTTCTGCCTTGGCTCATTTATGCCGCGAAGGAAATTATGTGGAGGCCAGAGCCATTCATTTGGAATTATTGAAGATCATTGACCTTTGTTTCATTGAAGGAAATCCAGCTGGTGTAAAATACATCTTGGAAAAGAAAGGCATTGGCAAAGACCATGTTAGGTTGCCATTGGTTCCGGTAAGTGATAAAACCAAAGCAGCCATAGATGCAGAGATGCAGCTACTAGGTTAAAAAAAATATAAGGTTGGCAATGAAAATTCGCCAACCTTTTTTATTTTTAGGTATTCTTTTTGTTACCAAATAGAAACTGAATCAAAAAAAATGGAAACATCAAACCAACAACCTAGCACTAAGGGTTCAAAGTTCAAAAAATTCATTAGCTGGTTTTTACTCATCCTATTTCTAGCCTTTGCTGGATTTGTTTATTTCAAATATTATTTTGTATTTGGAGAAGGCGTTAAATCTGGGGTTTTGAATTATGCGGTAAAAAAGGGAAATTTATTCAAGACTTATGAAGGTAAGCTTATCCAAGAGGGCATTCGTTCGCAGAAGACCGGCACTGGGCTGTCGAGCAATGAGTTTGAATTTTCCATTGAAAACGATTCAGTTTTCCATATCTTGGAACTGAATAGCGGAAAAGCTTTCGACCTACACTACAAGGAATATCATGGTGTTTTGCCTTGGCGAGGAAATACAAGATATGTAGTGGATAAAATTATACAAATGCGTGATGCGAAGACAACTACTTTTTAGTTGATCGGAAAAACATATCAGAAAAAAATTGGGGCTTCAACCGACGTTAGAGAAGGGACTAACAAAGGTTGAAGCCCTGGTCTTTATAGGGAAATTTAGTTTTGTGGGATGCCAAAGAATAAACTTTTCAGAAAAAGATTGCAAAATTAAATTTCGTGAACTATATTTGCGGAGTACTTCGATAGTGGTACGCTAATCATTACCTCTCTAAAAAGATGGTCTTGATTTATAAAGAAGTGGCGAGAGACTGGCTCAATGACCCACTGGCAACCTTCAATAAGGATTGAAAAGGTGCCAATTCCTGTCCGAGGCAATAAAGCCCAGGAGCATATAAATGAAATAGACTATGACTTCAAAATTTTCAAAATCGGAATTAGTATATCTTGTTGGAAAACCAGCAACAGATTCCAGTATTCAATTTATTTCCAGCTGTATTATTTGCATTGCCCGAATGCGATAGTCGTCCCTATGTTCAAGCACTAAGCACTAGTGCAAAAATTTAGTACCGACGACCAGAAACACAGCAAGGAGAGAATCATCTATTCAATTTACTAACATCTATAATCAACATAAAAATGGCAGACAACAAGAATCTTAAATTTGAAACACTACAAGTGCACGCAGGTCAAGACGTAGACCCTACAACTGGATCAAGAGCATTACCTATATATCAGACTACCTCATACGTTTTTGAAAATGCAGAACATGGAGCAAACCTTTTTGCCTTGAAGCAATTTGGTAACATCTATACCCGGATCATGAATCCTACCACGGATGTTTTCGAAAAACGTATCGCAGCTTTAGAGGGTGGTGTTGCAGCGGTTGCTGTTTCTTCAGGACAGGCAGCCCAATTCCTAGCTTTGACCAATATCCTTGAATCCGGAGAAAACTTTGTTTCAGGATCCAATCTATATGGCGGTACTTACAATCAGTTCAAGGTTTCTTTTAAGAGATTAGGCATTGAAGCAAGATTTGCTGAGGATTCAGATCCTGATAAAATTGAAGCATTGATCGACGATAAAACAAAAGCGATCTATGTGGAAACGATTGGGAACCCTAGTTACAATATCCCCGATTTCGAACGCATCGCATCGGTTGCTAAGAAACATGACCTACCATTGATCGTAGACAATACTTTTGGTGCCGGCGGTTATTTGTTCAAACCATTGGAGCATGGTGCTAACGTGGTGGTGGAATCGGCAACAAAATGGATCGGTGGACACGGAACTAGTATTGGTGGTGTGATTATCGATGGTGGAAACTACAACTGGGGGAATGGTAAATTCAAACAATTCTCGGAGCCTTCTGAAGGATACCATGGTTTAGTATTTTCCGATGTATTCGGTGAAGGTGGACCATTTGGAAACATTCAATTTGCTATCCGCGCTCGCGTTGAAGGATTAAGAGATTTCGGTCCTGCCCTATCTCCATTTAACTCATGGCTTTTGGTGCAAGGTCTGGAAACTTTGTCGCTACGTGTACAACGCCATGTTGACAATACCTTGGAAATTGCACAATGGTTGGAAGCACATCCTCAAGTTGAGCAAGTAAGCTACCCAGGATTGAAAAACCACCCGTACCATCAGAATGCACAAAAATATTTGAAAAACGGATATGGTGCGGTATTATCATTCACCATCAAAGGTGGAGTTGATAAGGCGAATGAGTTCATCGATTCATTGGAATTGATCAGCCATTTGGCGAACGTAGGAGATGCGAAATCCTTGATTATCCATCCTGCGGCAACGACACACCAACAATTGAGTGCAGAAGCGCAGAAAGCAGCTGGAGTAGCTCCAGGTCAATTGAGGCTTTCGGTGGGTATCGAGCACATCGACGATATTAAAGCAGACTTAACACAAGCATTTGACAAAATCAAGTAAGTGGGGGCTTAACTGATTTTTTAGGAGGAAGATAATTAAAGAGAATGAGTGTAAAGACTTTCGGATATAGCCAAGACTTCGAATTAGAGAGTGGAAAAAAACTGGCAAATCTACAGATAGCCTACCATAGTTATGGTCAGCTAAATGAGGATAAGTCCAATGTGATTTGGGTATGCCATGCCTTGACTGCAAATTCAGATGTTTTTGACTGGTGGCCAGGATTATTTGGCGAGAATGAATTATTTAATGATAAGGATTATTTTATAATCTGTGCCAATGTATTGGGCTCACATTATGGGACGACGAATCCCCTATCCATTGATCCTGACACCAACCTACCCTATTATTCAGACTTCCCTCAATTCACGATTAGAGATATTGTTAAAGCACATGGACTATTAGCTGATCATCTAGGGATCCAAGAGATCAACACCTTGATTGGAGGATCTCTAGGCGGTCAACAAGCTTTGGAATGGACCGTATCCAAAACCATAAAGATCCATAATCTAATAGCCATCGGCACGAATGCGTTTTTCTCGCCTTGGGGAATCGCATTCAATGAAAGCCAACGCCTAGCTATCGAAGCAGACGCAAGTTTTAAAGAGAAAAAGGATGATGCCGGCTTGAATGGTCTAAAGGCGGCCCGCAGTATGGCATTATTGTCCTATAGGACTTACAATGCCTATGGAACGACCCAAGTGGAATCGGACCATGATAAAACGGATGCTTACAAGGCATCCTCCTACCAAGCCTACCAAGGCGATAAATTAGTCAGAAGATTCAATGCCTTTTCCTATTGGTATTTGACCAAGGCGATGGATAGCCATCATCTAGGCAGAGGCCGTGGTCAGGTGGAACAAGTACTAAATTCCATTGAAGGGGTAAATACCCTGATCATTGGTATTCCATCGGACGTGCTATTCCCTCCTCAGGAACAGGAATTCATCGCGAAGCATATTCCTAATGCGGAATATTATGAACTGCACTCCTTTTTTGGACATGACGGCTTCTTGATCGAAACTAAAACCCTGACTCAAGTTATAGGCAACTTTCTTGAGAAACATAATACAAAAGCAGAAAATCACTTAAATTTAATTAAAGAATAATGAGTAAGAAACTTACCATCGGGATGTTTGGATTTGGTGTGGTGGGACAAGGTTTATACGATATCATAAAGACAAAGAACCTAAACTTAGAAATCAAGAAATTTGTTATCAAAAACGCAGACAAAAAAAGGACCTTGCCTGCGGAATTGTTTACCACAGATGCCAATGCTATTCTAGAAGATCCTGAAATCAATACCGTGGTGGAATTGATCGATGATGCCGAAGCTGCTTTTGAGATTACAAAAAGAGCACTGACAACAGGAAAGAATGTTGTTTCTGCCAATAAAAAAATGATTGCCACCCATTTAGAGGAATTGACCGAGATCCAAAACCAACATGGCACTTCCCTATTGTATGAAGGCGCTGTGTGTGGCAGTATCCCTATTATCAGAAACCTGGAAGAATACTATGACAATGAGCTTTTGCACTCTGTAAGCGGTATCTTCAATGGTTCATCCAACTATATTCTTTCCAAGATCTTCAACGAAAACCAAAGCTATGATGAGGCTTTGAAAAAAGCGCAGGAGTTGGGTTTTGCAGAAACGGACCCCACATTGGATGTTGGCGGATATGATCCAAAATACAAATTGGCTATTGTAGCTTCCCACGCTTATGGCATTTATATCAACCCAGATGAGATCCTTAACTTAGGGATTGATACCTTAGGGAATGCGGATATCCGATATGCACGAGAGAAAAACTACAAAATCAAGTTGATTCCTTTAGCTAAAGAAATCACTAATAATCAGGTTGTGCTTTATGTACTCCCTAAATTCATTTCTAAAGGCAATATATTGCGAAATGTAGAAAATGAATACAATGGTGTATTGGTAAAAGCTGCATTTGCGGATGAGCAATTTTTCTATGGAAAAGGAGCTGGCGGTCACCCAACAGGATCTGCTGTGCTATCTGATATTGCTGCATTAAGATATGATTACAAATATGAGTACAAGAAACATTTAGAGGCTCAACAGGTTGAATATTCAACTGATTATGCGCTAAAAGCTTATTTCCGCTATGAGGACGAAGATGTATTGGAAAATATTGAGTTTATCAGTATTTCAGAAAGATTCTATAGTGATGATCACAAATATGTGATTGGAACCATTAATCTCCAAGAAATCATTGCAAAGCGAGAGATTATCCATCAACAAGGAAATTTCTTGGCTGAAATCATTTAATTCCATTTTAAATTAAGATAGAAAGTGTTTTTCCTGTAAAGGATTAACACTTTTTTTATTCTGCAACGCTTTCATTTTAGGTCATAAAGCATGGAAGAGCATCCCACAAAAATGTTTTGTTTCTGAAAGTTTTTGTTTTTTAGAAAAATAAAGCCTGGAAGCGGATAATATTTGCATTCTAAAGGTAACATTATCATTACATTAACAGATTTTGGCATTCAATAGGTTAAATAATTGTTAATACATTTGCTTTGTCATGGTTTTTGCATTATATTATTCGCATATTATTATATAAACTTAAAAATCAATTGATCATGAGAAAGTGGAATGTGTTAGTACTACTAAATGCAGTATCTATTGGTTTGTTTGCACAGGACAACACCAACGCTAGCACGAGTGAGGGATCTGCATTACCGTATTTAATAATCGGAATTATTGTTTTAACCGTTGCTATATACATGTTATATAGCCGACAAAAACGGAAATTCAACGATTAACAACGTATTAAAATATACGTATAATAAGAAAAGGCCTGATTAGATCAGGCCTTTTTCGTTGTATTGTGTTTGTATTATATTTCAAGATATTATGCTTAGTCTCTTTTCAGTCCGAATTTTTCGATCTTACTGTACAGGTGACTTCGTTGGATATCCAGGTCATCTGCTGTTTTGGAGACATTCCAATTGTTTCTTTCCAATTTGTATTTAATGAATTCGCATTCAGAGAAGTCTTTAAAGTCTTGGAAGGAGGTAAATTGTTCCATATCGAATCCATTGCTCGTATGGTTTCCTGCCAGGCTATTTGCAGTGATAGGACCTCCGGGATTAGCGAATTTCAGGACATCTTCTTCGGTGATCTTCTTATCACACAAGATGATCAAGCGTTCGATCATGTTCCTCAGTTCGCGGATATTCCCGGTCCAAGGCAACGATTGAAGCGCTTTCATAGCATCAGGCGTAAAGGCTTTGACAGGCATGCTGTACTCTGCACAAACCTCTTCGCAAAAGGCATTGGCCAAAGTCGGGATATCGTCCTTGCGTTCATTTAAAGATGGCACATGGATCAAGATAACACTCAGACGGTGGTACAAGTCCATACGGAAGTTACCTTCTTCGATTTCTCGCAATAAATCTTTGTTGGTAGCGGCAATTACACGCACATTGACATCGATTTCTTTTTCACCACCTACCCTAGTGATTTTATTTTCCTGCAAGGCTCTCAATACCTTGGCTTGAGCGGAAAGGCTCATATCACCAATCTCATCCAAGAAGAGTGTACCGTTGTTTGCTTGTTCGAATTTACCGATACGTTGCTTTACCGCTGAGGTAAAGGATCCCTTTTCATGGCCGAACAATTCAGACTCGATCAATTCAGAAGGGATTGCAGCACAGTTTACTTCGACTAAGGTAGAACCCGAGCGAGATGATTTTTCGTGCAACCAACGCGCCACCAATTCTTTACCAGCACCATTAGCACCAGTGATCAAGACGCGTGCTTCAGTTGGGGCTACTTTTTCGATGGTATCTTTAATCAAGTTGATACCGGAAGAGTCACCTAGAATTTCTTTTGTTTTGGAGATTTTACGTTTAAGGACTTTTGTTTCCTTAACCAAGGAGCCCTTTTCTAGGGCATTCCTTACGGTGATCAATAACCTGTTGAGGTCAAGAGGTTTTTCCAGGAAGTCGAAGGCCCCTTTACGCGCAGCTTCAACCGCTGTTTCAATGGTACCATGTCCTGAGATCATGATGAACGGGATATCGGAAAACTCTTTTGCAGCGGTCAGTACTTCCATACCGTCCATTTTGTTCATCTTGATATCACATAATACCAAGTCGATTTTTTCTTTCTGCAAAATCTTCAGACCATCCTCACCGTTGTCGACATCGAGGACTTTATAATCTTCATATTCCAAGATATCACGTAACGAGCTACGGATTGGGCGCTCATCATCTATAATTAAAATTGTTGTCATAACTTAACACACTTGTTTATAGGCAATAGAAAATGTACAATAATTAAAAAAAAAGAAGCAAACCTTGTAAGCCGGGTTCTGTATTCTAAAATAAGAATTTCTATCATTTATCTAGGTCTGCATTCACACACAGACTCCATCAACCTACCCATTGCAAGTGCCCGAAGGCAGAAAACGAGCCGCTTTCTAATCTTGCAACCTATTTGGTCTTTCAACATACGAGGTTTACCGAGATGTATGTCGCCATACAAATCCGTGAGCTCTTACCTCACGTTTTCACCCTTACCCCGAGGGGCGGTATATTTTCTGTGGCACTTGCTGTCTGATAAAAAATCAGCCTTCCCGTTAGGAAGCGTATCGCCCTATGTTGCCCGGACTTTCCTCTCCATGTAACATGCAGCGATAGAACCAGTTTGCTTCAATGTGCAAAACTACAAAAAATTCAATGGAATAAGGCTAAACATACATTTTTGATAGAATTGAAAAATAATTAACAAGAAAAGTAAATATTTTTCACTTCACCTGTAGCGAGCTAAATTTTATTGTCGTTATATGATAAAACATAAGTCGACAAGATGTTCTTTTTAATTATTTATTAAACATTATTTATAACTTAACATGAAAACTACTACATTTTTAAGGACATTATTAGCTGTTACAGCAATGGCAGGCGCATTAACAACTATTTCTTGCACGAAAAAGGGGGATCCAAAACCAGAAAAGAAAAAGACAAAATTGGTAAACGTGGTTTACAAAATTAACTCGCAAGTAAAAGATTTGAAGTTAAAATCTTTAGTGATAACTGGGTACAAAGGTCAAGATTCAACTATTGCGGTTAAAGATACAGACAAACTTCCAAGAGAAATCAGATTGAGAAGACCGGCTCCAGCAAAGAACGCTGCATTGAAAATCAAAACTACAGTAGACAAACCAGGAAAAGTAAACTTAGAAATCTTGGTTGACAACAAATCAGTGAAAAAATTAGAAGCAAACATTACAGACATTAAAAAAGAAGGTGTTTTGGAACACAAATTTTAATTAAAGGATCTAAAAAACAAGAAACTACTTTCCCCAAAATAATTACCAAGGCTGTACCCAATAGGTTGCAGCCTTTTTTTATGTCCAAAAGTTTTGATTATAGATCTTGGGCGATAGCAAAGCCGGCTGCCCATGCCCATTGGAAATTGTATCCGCCTAACCAGCCTGTGATATCCACAGCTTCACCACCGAAATAAAGTCCTTCCTGCTTTTTGCTTTCCAGCGTTTTCGGGTTCAACTCGTCCGTTGCTATCCCTCCTCGCATAACCTCGGCCTTATCATAGCCCTTATCTCCGGCAGGCTTCACTTTAAATTGATGGATGCTATCTGACACCAATTTGGCATCTGCCTTACTTAGGGAGGCTATTTTTAACTGAATGGGCAGGAACTCACCAAGGGCATCCACCATTTTTTTGGTAAAATGGTCATTTAATAATTGTCCAACGGTCCTTTTCCCTGCATTGTTCCGTTCTTCCTTGATCAAATTATCTAACTTGAATTTCGGCAATAGGTCAATGCTGAAATGCTCTCCAGGTCTCCAATAGGAAGAGATCTGTAAGATTGCTGGCCCACTAAGTCCCCAATGGGTAAAAAGGATATTTTCTTCAAAGGAGATCTTATCGTTAAATACCCTAGAGAACACGGAATTACCAGCAAGTGAGGCATACCAGTTTGCATCTTTACCGGTAATGGTCAATGGAACCAAGGCCGGTGCTGTTTCCACTATTCTATGGTTAAACCTACGTGCCAGCTTTATGGCAAAATCGGAAGCGCCTAGTTTGGCAACCGGCAAACCTCCGGTAGTCAGAACAACTTTTGGCGTAGATATTTTTGCTTGTTTGCCGTTTTTCTCGTAGCTGATTTTGAAGCCAGCATCTGTTTTCTGCACATCAGTCACCAAGGTATCTAACCAGATATCCTGTCCTGTTTCATACATTAACTTGGTAAAAACTGCGACAATATCCTTCGCTTTATTCGAGACTGGAAATAACTGGCCTAAGGTCTTTTCTTGCCCTTGTATATTCCCGAACTGTTCGAAGAAGTTTATGGTATCTTCCACGGTCCATTGGGAAAACATAGCATTAAGGAATTTTGGGTTTTCAGAAACGAAGTTATCTACTGAGGTATAAAGGTTTGTAAAATTACATCGACCACCACCAGAGATCAGGATCTTGGCGCCAGGTTTTTCATTGCGTTCAATCAACAAAGTCCTTTTACCCAGAAATCCTGCCTGCACCGCGCACATCAGTCCGCAGGCACCAGCTCCAATGATTATCGCATCATAATCTTTCATTAGGAAATCAACTCTCCTTCCAAAGGAATAGTCCTTTGTTCTGCCCAAGATTTTTCTGCAAGTTCCAATAAACGGATGACATCGCGTGCTTGCTCAGGCTTAATGAACAGATTTTCTTCACCTTTGATAGCAGCGACAATATTCTTATAGAAATCTTGGCCTGAACCATATTCGCTTTCAATTTTCTCTTCAACATCTTTTCCATTTTCTACAATGGAAAGTGTGCCTTGAAAAGATGGATCTTCCTTACCCCAGTCTTGCATGCTGGCAGGGACAACTCCGTCACGCAATAAAGCTTCCTGAGCATCCACGCCCCATTTCACAAAACAGCCATTCATTCCATAAACAGCATATCGAGCGGTGGATATTTTAGCCAGCATCTGTCCTTTCAAGGAAACTTTGATACCGGGGTAAGACAGGATAAACTCGAAATCATCGATTGCCTTTGCACCATCACGTTGAACACGGAGGTCAGCAAATATCGCTTCTGGTTTTCCAAAGACTTGCAAAGCCTGATCGAGCAAGTGAGCACCTAGATCATAATGTATACCAGATCCAGGTAAGTTCTCTTCACGCCATGCTCCGGCTCTCAAGAAGTTCCTGAAGCGGTCGTAACGAGCTTCATAATTCACCACTCTTCCTAATCTTCCAGATTCAATCACCTTTTTAACGGTTTTGAAGTCGGAATGGAAACGGGCATTGTGGTGCACCGATAATAGCAGACCTTTTTCTTTTGCTAAAGCAATTAATTCATCGGCCTCAGTGCTATAATTGGTGAAAGGTTTTTCAACGACCACATGCTTACCAGCTTCCAGAGCTGCTTTCGCTAAGCTGAAATGTACATCATTTGATGTAGCGATCGCAACGATATCTACTTCTGGGTCATTGATGATATCATCTGCAGACAGGACCCCAGTAGCATTGGGATAGCGCTCGGCTAACATTTGCTGTTGTTCAGGTTTGCGGGCAGTGACTTTGTATAATTCTAGATCAGGATTGCCATCAATAAATGGGGCATGAAAAACATGCCCCCCTATTGAAAATCCGATTAATCCGACTTTAAGGTTTTTCATAATTACATTCTTTCCGGTACTTGGATCCCTAGCATGTTCATGCTTTCCGCAATTATCCTTGCTGCTGAGGCAGACATTTGCAGACGGAAGCCTTTGACGTTTTCGTCTTCAGCTTTTAGGATCGTTTCCTCGTGATAAAATTTATTGTAGAGTTTAGCTAAATCGTATGCATAATTTGCCAATTGCGCAGGGCTGAATTCTTGCGCAGAAGCTTCAATGATAGCAGGATAATTTGCCAATGCCTGAATCAAATCGCGTTCATAAGGAGAAATGGAAGCAGGTGTTTTCACATCCGCTCCTGTATATTCCGCTTTGCGAAGCACAGATTTAATCCTTGCGTGGGTATATTGAACGAATGGACCCGTATGGCCTTGGAAGTCCACCGATTCATTTGGATCAAAAAGCAAACGTTTTTTAGGGTCTACTTTTAATAGGAAATATTTAAGAGCACCCATACCGATGGTTTGATACAAGGAAGCTTTTTCTTCTTCATTAAAACCTTCAGTTTTCCCTAATTCTTCTGTTCTTTCTTTGGCAGTTTCGATCATTTCCGCCATTAGATCATCGGCATCCACGACAGTTCCCTCTCTGGATTTCATCTTGCCAGATGGGAGGTCCACCATACCATAGGATAAATGGTAAAGACCATTTGCCCATTCCTTGCCTAATTTTTTCAAAATGGCGAACAATACCTTGAAGTGGTAATCTTGCTCATTTCCTACAACATAGATGGATTCATCCATTTTGAATTCATCATATTTCAATTGCGCAGTACCTAGATCTTGTGTGATATATACAGATGTTCCATCTCCTCTTAGCACCAACTTTTGGTCCAGACCTTCATCAGTTAAGTCAATCCATACAGAGTTGTCTTCTTTTTTGAAGAAAACGCCTTTTTCAAGACCTTCTTGGATGATATCCTTTCCCAAAAGGTAGGTCTCCGATTCGTAATAGAATTTATCGAAATCTACACCAAGCTGTTTATAAGTTTTATCAAAACCGGCATATACCCAGCCATTCATGGTTTTCCAAAGGTTGATGACCTCAGCATCGTTTGCTTCCCATTTTTGAAGCATCACTTGCGCTTCTTTCATCAATGGGGCATTCTTTTTGGCATCATCTTCCGATTGGCCTTCTTGCTTCAGTTGGTCGATTTCCTTTTTGTATTCTTTATCAAAAACCACATAATATTTACCAACTAAATGGTCTCCTTTTAATCCTGCGGATTCAGGTGTTTCACCGTTACCGAACTTTTGCCATGCCAACATGGATTTACAGATATGTATACCACGGTCATTGACAAGGTTGGCTTTTACCACATCATAACCATAAGCTTTAAGGATTTCGGCCACGGAATAGCCCAATAAATTGTTACGAATGTGTCCTAAGTGCAGTGGTTTGTTGGTGTTAGGTGAAGAATATTCCACCATCAGTTTTTTACCGTTCTGCGGGTATTTTCCGAATGAATCAGGGAGGATGGTTGTATTCAACAGGGAGATCCAGTAATCATCAGAGAAACTCAGGTTCAAGAAACCTTTGATCACATTGAAGTCACTGATCTCTTGGATGTTTTCTTTTAGATAAGTACCTATTTCATTTCCAGTAACTTCCGGAGATTTTTTAGAAAATCGGGTAACCGGAAATACAACTATAGTGATTTGACCTTCAAACTCTTTTCTAGTCTCTTGTAATGCGAGTTGAGAAGCAGGGATTTCTGCTCCATACAATGCATTTACCGCTTCAACTGTCTTCTCAATAAGCAGCTCTTGGATTGATTTTGCCATGTAAATATTTCGTAATATTCGTAACTTTCTGATAATGAATTTAAAAAATAACGCATTGATTATTTAGGTATTCATCGTGAAAGCATATCTTTGCCAAAAATAATAAAAAATGCAGAGCTATCAGGAATTTCTTGACTTAAGTGTTGGTTTTCCGCAAGACGGATTCGATATCATCGATGACGAATTGTACTTCCACGATTTGAATTTGATGGAAATGATAGAAACGTACGGTACTCCCCTACGTTTTACCTATTTACCCATTATCAGCAAAAAGATACAACAAGCGAAAATCTTATTTCAAACAGCCATGTTGAAATATAACTATCGCGGATCCTATAAATATTGCTATTGTACAAAATCTTCGCATTTCAAACATATCGTTGAAGAGGCCTTGAAGAATGATATCCACTTGGAAACTTCTTCGGCTTTTGATATGCCTATGATTGATGCCTTAGAGCGACAAGGTAAGGTGACTAAGGACATTACAGTGATCTGTAATGGTTTTAAAACCTACCAATACAAACAGTACATTGTTGACATGTTGCATGATGGATTCCGTAATATTATCCCAGTATTGGATAACAAAGAGGAATTCAACATGTATGATGATGAAGTTGAGCTTTCTGAACCTTGTAACCTTGGTATCCGTATTGCTGCTGAGGAGCAACCAGATTCACAATTCTATACTTCCAGATTAGGGATCAGGATGGAAGATGTGATCGATTTCTACAACAGCAAAATCGTAGATAATCCACACTTCAAAGTGAAGTTATTGCACTTCTTTATCAATTCAGGTATTTCTGACACTCCATATTACTGGAATGAGCTTGAGAAATATGTGACCTTGTACTGTAAGTTCAAAAAGATCAACCCTGACTTAGATACTTTGGACATTGGTGGTGGTATGCCATTCAAAGACTCATTGGTTCATGATTTCGATTATGAATACATGGTTAACGAGATTGTCAACCGCATCAAACAGATCTGTGCTCACCATGAGGTTGTAGAACCGGATATCATTACGGAATTTGGTAAGTACACTGTTGCTGAGGCTTCAGGTATCCTTTATAAGGTATTGGGCAGAAAACAACAGAACGACCGTGAAAAATGGTTAATGTTGGACGGTTCTTTTATCACCAACCTTCCTGATGTTTGGGCGTTGAACCAGAAGTACATCTTATTGCCGATCAACAATTGGGATTCGGAATATGAGCGTGTTAACCTTGGTGGTATCACTTGCGATGGTCAAGATTACTATAACCAAGAAGCCCATATGAACTCGGTATTTATGCCAAAAACCAGAAAAGTACAATATCTTGGTTTCTTCCACACTGGAGCTTATCAAGAAGTATTGAGTGGTTACGGTGGAATTCACCATTGTTTATTACCTTCACCGAAGCATGTTTTGATCCGCAGAAATAGAGACGAGACATTTAACTATGAGGTGTTTGGCGAAGAGCAAAATTCAAAACAAGTCATGAAATTATTGGGCTACCAATAAGCCTGATTTCACAATAAAAAAAGCAAGTTAATATCAATTAACTTGCTTTTTTACTTTAGGGCTAAACCTTTTATATGCCTAGCCATCCATAAACACTAATCCGCTGATTTCTTTTCGTAATGTTCGAGGTAATTGCATAAATACCTCTGGTTTTAAATTTAGTTGGTAGTTTTTTGAGCCTGGTATTGGTAAGACGCAAAATAAATTTTGAAATCCCCCGCCTAACCACTTCCCATCATTGGCGAGGTAATCTTGATACTTCTTGTCCAAATCGTTAATAGTTTTATAAAACAATTTGATCGAAGAATCTCCAATTAAATACATGATTCACTGTTTATGTTAAAGAACTAACACAAAATTATAAATGAAAATTAACTATTCGTTAATTTTTTTATTTTTTATTGGTTAATTTTTACATAATTATTGAAATCAAGAGTGAGATACTTTACCTAATTCATTTATTGCAATCAGATTACAGATAATACTGTAAATTGTGCCGCATTAACATGAAAAAAATATTTAAGATACTTATGTATATCATCCTTGCCTTAGTCCTAATTATCGCTGTGGCAGTATATTTATTAAGCCGTTCGGATCAAATGGGAGCTTTGGCTTCTGCTGATCGATTGGAGAGAATGGAGCATACCGCCACCTTTAAAGATGGGGTATTTGACAATTTAGAAAAAACACCAGCTATTAAGGAAGGTGTAAGCCAAGTTGCTGTATTCAGGTCTTTTTTCTTTGAAAAAGATAAGAGAAATGTCCCTGCAAAACCTTTACCCGTCGAGATTACTGATTTAAAGAACATTCCATTGGACCAAAATGTATATGTATGGTTTGGTCATTCCTCCTACTATATGCAGTTGAATGGAAAAAGGATCTTGGTGGACCCTGTTTTAAATGGGAATGCCTCACCCATTCCGGGCAGTGTAAAGGCATTCAAAATGACCCATAAATATAATGCGGAAGATTTTCCTGAAATCGATATCCTCATCCTTACCCATGATCATTATGACCACTTGGATTATCCTTCCATATTGCAATTGAAGAGTAAGGTAAAGGACGTGGTGACGAGCTTAGGGGTTGGAGCCCATTTCGAAAAATGGGGCTACCCTACTGAACGGATCCATGAATTGTATTGGGGTGAGAAATTGACGCTAGACAGTTTACAAATCACCGCTGCACCTGCAAGGCACTTTTCTGGCCGTTGGTTAAAGAGAAATACTAGCTTATGGTCATCCTTTGTTGTTCAAGCTGATTCGTTGAAAATATTTGTAGGCGGAGATTCTGGCTATGGCAAACATTTTATGGAAATAGGCGATCAATATGGTCCTTTTGATGTTGCCATCCTTGAAAATGGGCAATACAATGAATTATGGAAATACATTCACCTGATGCCGGAAGAAGCTGTTACAGCAGCTCAGGAATTGCAGGCGAAAAGAATAATCCCTGTCCATAACTCTAAATTTCCTCTTGCCAATCATGCTTGGGATGACCCCATGATCCGTATTACGAAAGAGGCTAAGAATAAAAATGTCCCAATTTGGACTCCAAGAATGGGACAGCTTATTTATTTAGATAAAGATAATGACACCAAGGAATGGTGGATAGGGATTGAATAAACCCCTATGAATAAACCTCTTAAGTTTTAAAAAACAAAGATCCTTCGTTACTTTTGAAGCGCAAAAGTAACCAAAACGCTTTGGCTCATTTAAGGTGGCTTTTCGCACCATCCAGCGCACATGAAAAGAATGCCTTGTTGTCGGGGATATCTTTCTTCAAAATTCTCCCTTTAGTTGGAGAATTTTGAAGAAAGCATCCCAAGGCCAATCCCATCGCACAGGTCAACGGCATTCTTTCCATTTTTCCGCCACTGGAAATGAGCCGGTTGCTAAAGGACTTCCTGCGGAAGGATTGAAGTCTGGTCTGAGAAACCATTAAAAGATTGTGACCTCGACATAAAATCCTTAAATTAATGATATTGCCCTATGATGTTTTTCTATAATTCCAGATCGCTAAGCCATTCAGCAAAAGGGCAAATCCGGTGATGATCAAGAAATGATGTTGGATATCATAGAAATCACTGCCCTTTAAAACAATCATCCGGACCACTTCAATGAAATAAGTTACAGGAATCATTTTCGTGACTATGTATGCCCATTGAGGCATGCTGTCGATAGATGTAAATAATCCGCTCATCATCATAAAGATCATGATGAAAAAGAATGCGACCGACATCGCTTGTTGCTGTGTTTCCGAAATGGTTGATATCAGCAAGCCTAGCCCTAAAATGGCAATCAGGTAAATCGATAAATAACCATACAACCAAAACAGATTGCCAACGGGCACAATTCCATATATAAATCGGCCAACCACAAATAATCCTACAGTAAAGACAAACATGCCAATGATCCAAAATGGAATCAGTTTACCAAGAATAAATTGATATTTCTTTATCGGTGTCACATTGATCTGTTCAATTGTTCCGACCTCTTTTTCCTTGACGATATTCAAGGCGCACATATAGGAACAGACCATGGTAACTAGAGCGACCAAAATACCCGGTACCATAAATTTATTGTAGATCAGGTATGGATTGAACCAATTGGAAGAGGTGACATCAATAAGCGAATTGGCAGAAACTCCATTTTGGTTAACCCATTTGGTCCGGATATCTTCATTGAAGTCCCTGATTATTCGGCTGAGATAGCTTGAACCTAAACCTGCTTTCACGCCATTGATCGCATTGGCAGCTATAAACAATTCGGCTGACTTCTCTTTGATCAGATCCCTTTCGAAATTCGTTGGAATCTCCAGGATTAAATCTGCTTTTTCGTTTTCAATCTGTTTCAAAGCTTCTTTAAAGGATTGCCCATAATCTGTCAACCTAAAATATCCAGAAGCCGTCATTTTCGCAATCAATTGTTGGGAAGATGGAGAATGGTCATGGTCCACAATGGAGACATTGATGTTTTTCACCTCGTAATCCGCCGCAAACGGAAGGATTATCAATTGCATGATGGGTGCAATAAAAATCAATGGCAGCAATGCTTTATTCCTAAAGATCTGCTTGAATTCCTTTCTTAATAAAAACAACAATGATCTCATTCCAATCTTGTTTTAAAATTTTTCAAACTTAATACCAAAAGAATTACCGTCATTACGATCAGAATCAAGGTTTCTTTCCAGATGGCAGTAATCCCCAACCCTTTCAACATAATGGATTTTACGATGATATAGTACCATTTCGAAGGAACTAAATTGGAAACTATCTGCAATGGCATGGGCATGTTTTCAATCGGAAACATAAAACCGGTAAACAGAAGAATTGGCAACATCATCCCCATCATTGAGATCAACATAGCTGCCTGCTGGGAATTAGTCACATTGGAAATCAAAAGGCCTACGGATAGGGCGCAGATGATCAACAGGGCACTCTCAGCGACCAACAAGATCAAACTGCCATGGATCGGCATCCCCATAAGCGTCACTGCCATGATCAAGATGACCGCCAAATTGATCAATGATAACATGAAATAAGGAAGTGCCTTTGACACAATCACCAGAAATGGATTAAACGGCGAAACCAATAAGATTTCCATGGTTCCCATTTCCTTTTCCTTCACTATAGAAACGGCTGTCATCAACACACAGATAAGCATTAGGACCAAGGCCATAATCCCCGGAACAAAGTTCATCGCGCCCTTGAGTTCAGGATTATAGAGCATCCTGAGTTCGGTATTGATGGAATAAGGTATCTCTTGACCCTGCATCAATTCCATTTGATAATCCAAGATGATGGCATTTGCATAATTCTGCAAGGTACTGGCAGTATTAGGATCAGACCCATCCGTAATCACTTGGATTTGTGCTTTTTTCAGATGCAGTAGATCCTCATTGAAATTCGCAGGAAAAACTACCGCAAGCTTGATGTTTTCCTTTTGGAAGGAGTCCTCAATATCTTTATAGCTCATTAAGGATTTAGTAACCTGGAAATTTCGATTTGCTTCAAACTTCCTGGTTAACTCCTGCGTTGCAATGTCCTGTGAATAGTCGCAGATCACGATTTTCGCATTCTTCACCTCATTGGTAAGGGCGAATCCAAAGAGTACAATCTGCACGATCGGCAGTCCAAACAACATCAACAAAGTCTTTCTATCCCTGAACACATGGTAGAATTCCTTCCTTACGAAAGACATAAACTGTTTCATCTAATCCCCCTTCCGTTTTGCGGCGCGAGCCAGTTCATAAAACACATCATCCATAGTATCTGCCTTATATTTTTGTTTCAGGTTTAGTGGGCTATCCAAGGCTTTGATCTCACCATCCACCATCATCGATATCCGGTTACAATATTCTGCTTCATCCATATAGTGGGTAGTCACAAATATGGTTATCCCACGAGCTGCTGCAGCATAGATCAAGTCCCAAAACTGCCTACGGGTAACAGGATCCACTCCACCGGTAGGCTCATCCAAGAAAACGATCTTCGGATCGTGGATGACCGCAACTGAGAATGCCAGCTTTTGCTTCCAACCCAAGGGCAGTGAGGCCACCAATTTTTTGGCTTCGTTCTCCAAACCTAAGGTTTTTAATAGTTCGGTCCGTTTTTCTTTAAGTTGCTTATTATTGAGGCCATAGATGCCTCCAAAAAAATCAATGTTTTCATTTACTGTTAGATCCTCGTAAAGCGAAAACTTCTGGCTCATATAACCAATGTTTTTCTTGATTTCCTCTGTTTGTTTATAGATATCAAAACCAGCAATATTCGCTTCTCCAGAACTAGGCTTTGAAAGACCACAAAGCATCTTCATGGCTGTGGTTTTACCAGCGCCATTGGCACCCAAGAACCCAAAGATCTCACCTTTATAAACCTCAAAGCTAATGGAGTTGGTCGCTATGAAATCGCCAAATTTCTTGGTCAGCTTATCCGTCTTTATTACCACTTCATCTGTCATATTAGTTCATTAGATTAATGAAACAATCTTCGATATTCGGTTGGATATCATCGATAATTAAGCCTTGATGGTTTTGATTTTCCAAGGACTTCAGCAGCATTTCCTTAGCATGGCCTTGATCTTCTTTAAAACTGATATGGTGGTATTCACCAAAGGCATTACAAGTTTTGATATTCGGATTATTCCTGAGATCAACCAATAATTTACCCATATTATTAGCCTTGATGGCATATAATGGGTCTGGATACTGTTTGATGATTTCTTCAGGAGTTTCAACGCTCAGAATCTGACCATTTTGGATCAAGGCAATGCGTTCGCAAAGGGTTGCCTCGTCCATATAGGGTGTTGAAACCAAGATCGTGATCCCTTGGTCCTTTAGCCTTGCCAGCATTTCCCAAAATTCTTTGCGAGAAACAACATCTACACCTGTTGTAGGTTCATCCAAGAACAAGACCTCAGGTTTATGGATCAGAGCACAGCACAGTGCAAGCTTCTGTTTCATCCCGCCAGACAATTTACCTGCTCTTCTATCCTTGAATGGTTCGATCTGCACATAAATATCCTTGATCAGGTCATAGTTTTCTTCTACGGTGGTTCCAAAAACAGAAGCAAAGAAATTCAAGTTCTCTTCAATGGTCAGGTCTTGGTACAAAGAAAATTTACCAGGCATATAGCCTACTAGCTTACGGATCTGCTTATATTCCTTGACAACATCCAAACCTGCAACGGTTGCAGCACCTTCAGTGGGCATCAAGAGTGTAGTCAATATCCTGAAAATACTGGTCTTCCCGGCGCCATCTGGACCGATTAGACCAAAGAGCTCTCCCTTTTTTACAGAAAAGTCAACATGGTCCACTGCAGTTAGGGCACCTTTATTGTAAGTCTTTACCAGATCAACTACTTGCACCATATCCATATCAGATAAACTTTATTTCAGCGTACATGCCAATCTTATACCTTCCGTCGTTCTTTACCTTGATCTTGATGGCATAAACTTGATTAGCCCGCTCATCCTTGGTCTGTATGGTTTTCGGAGTGAATTCCGCCTTACTGTTTATCCATGTAATGATACCTTCGGCAGTATGGTAACCACCGTTTCCATCATCGGTCAACACTTGAACCTTTTGATTAAGTTTGACATTTGGAAGTTGATTGCCCGTAATATATGCCCTCAGGATCATACTGGATAGGTCCGCGATTTTATACAAGGGTTTCCCCATACCGGCAGTTTCATTTACTTCGGCATATTTTGTCAAGACTGTCCCTTGAACAGGGTTTACAATTTTAGATTTCTTTAATTGATCTTCCAATTGGTAGATCTGCACTTCCAATGGCACTACCTCTTTTCCTATGCTTTGATTTGAAATCGAAAGACTGGATTGTTGTGCATCCAATTGCCTGTTTAATAGTTTTATCTGCGCATTGATATCATCCAACTGCTTTGGAGTCGCCGCATCACCAGCAATTAAGTTCTGTGTCCTGATCTTTTCTCGTTCCAGGTGTTGTATCTGTTCCTTGATGGCAGAAAGCTGGACAGGAATATTAGGTTTTCGACTTAAACCTGCTCCTACCTGTGCTTCCAATTGGCGTTTTTTAAGATAAGTCTGCACCGTATCTATATAACCTATTTGCTGACCTACGGCTAATTGATCCCCTTCTTCAAGATTAAATTCCTTGATGGTTCCATTTGCTTCTGCAGATATGATGGTCTCTATCGCTTCAAAGCTTCCTGACGCATCAAAGGTATCTTTATCATTTTTACAGGACCCTAAAGCCAGTATTCCAGTACCTAGGAGCAAATATATTTTTAGTCTTTTCATTATGATTAATTTTCTGCTTTTCCAGTTGTTGTTTGTAAGTTATATTGAGCCATTAATAATTGCACTTCATGTAGGGCCAAGTTCTGTTTCGCTTGTTCAACTACATTCACCGAAATGAGGTAATCGTTGCTAGTTGCTGTTCCATAATTCAACTGGTTCAAAGTAGAATTTTTCACCTGTTCGCGAAGGTCGATTATCTCTTGATCGGTTTTTAGCAGCTCCTGATACTTAGACAACTCCGTTTGTTGTTGATTCAGATTCATTTTTGTGTTGAACAGGAAAGTTTCCTCTTGGACATCCAATATCCTTTGATTGTTCCTTATGATATTCTTCTCATTTTTCTGGGTATAGAAACTATTCAGGTTCCAAGCCAAACGCAATCCAGCAATATAAAACCCTTGAGTTTCCGGATTCAGCATATTCAATGCCGGCTGGCCAACACCACCTTGAACGAAAAGGCTAAATTGAGGCAAGGACTTATTATCAATCAATTTATTCTGAACATCTAAAGATTTTCTCTGGAGGGAAAACAAGGTTTGTTCCGGCCTATGGATTTCATTGTTCAGTTGCAATGAAGAGGGAGTCTGTAATCTGGCTTTAGGGTCTAGCTTTTGTCCGATCATCACTCCTAGAACTTCCAAATAAGCTTTTTTGTTAAATTCCAATTCTGTAATTCGCTGATCAGCTTTTAGTTTTTCCCCTTTCAGATTACTCGCAGAGCTCCTAAGCGCAACGCCATTGGCTACTGCTGTTTCCATTTTTTCAATTCCGCTCTGTAGGTCTTGGATACTCAGCTCGATCTGTTCTTTTTGCTTTTCTAAGAGCAATATGGCAAAATAGAGATTGTTAATCCGTTCTTTGAGCTTGTACATTTCTACCTCAACCTTTTGGTTTTCTACCGCAGTGTTGGCATTCAAGCTTTCTTTTTGGTCCTTAAGATTCACTAAACCTGTTAAAGATTGTGTCAGCTCCGCATAAACCTTATATTGACTCTTACTAATGGTAGGAATTTCCATATTAGGAAGCTTAATAGGCATCGATGTAACATCCGATTGATGGGTCGCCTGCCCAGCAACAGTCAACTGCGGCATCACCGCCTTTTGGGCATTATCCAAGGAAAACTCATTAGTTTTCGAGATAAGATCTTGCTGCTTGATTAAAGGATAATTTGAGCGGGCTAAGCTGTAGCATTCCTCTAAACTTAAGTTACCCGCCGTAGTTTGAGCAAACGCGAAGCTAATTCCTAGCCCCGTAAATAGAATAAAACTTAAAACTTTCGTAAAGACATTTACCTTAATCATATATTTTAATATATTGATTTAAACAATTGACCAATTCATAGATAAAAAAATAGACTATGCTTTAAACATAGCCTGTACCCAAATGGGAATCAACTTCTTACGCTCTTCCATCAAGGCAGAAAATTCTTGATTATTAAGACCAGTTCCGCTCATGATCATAGGCTGAGCAATAAAAGGAAACAGGACCATACCCAGAACATTCATTATGAATTGGATCGGACTAACCTCTTTCAGGGTTCCTTTCTTGATTTCCGCATCCAATTGTTGGGCAAAGAAAGATTCACCCAATATTTCGCGGACTGGAATTTTCTCTAAAATATTATTGACATTGTTGCGGATTTCACTCACAATAAACCCAGGGATCTCGGGCTTATCCTTGATTGAATCGATATAATGCTCTGCAATGGCACTCACCTTCTCCAACAAGGTAGACTCACGGTCATTCAATACCATGACCAGGCCTTTAACAAACTCACCTAATGTTTCCAACATAATGAGTTCAAAAAGCTTTTCCTTACTTCTAAAATAATAGTTTAAAAGGGATAAGTTGATTCCTGCTTCATCAGCAATATCTCTAGTCCGGGTCGCTGCAAATCCTTTCTTATGAAATACGATGCGGGCTGCTTCTTTTATTTTTTCTTCGGTTGATGTATCTAGTTCTTTCTCTTCCTTCTTATTCGTCATTGTGCTTTCCACTTGAGATTGCACAAAGATAAGAACATTTACGTTAATTGAACAAACATTTTAATCAAATGACCAAACTTTTTAAATAAAATCAACTAACACCCCTGTAGAAGCTTATTTTTTATGTAAAATCATCCCATGATCAAACCTCAAACTATCTATATTTTTGAAAACAAACTTCGAATCAATCTCTTCCACATCGCCAAAACCTTCGATTAATCCTTCAGGAACAATGCCAAAAACTGTTTCTCTTACAGAGTTCACTCCCTCTGACATAAAACTGTATTCACCAACCAATAAAGAGTCTTTGATTACACCTCGGAACTCACCATTGTTCTTATCTTTTTCTTGGAAATTATAACTTAAGTGACCCACCAAAGAATCATTTTGGTTTTTTAAATCCAGCAATATGGTATCTCCTTTTGCTTCAAACACATATTTTCCGACCAACTCTGTCGCAGTCCAATCATTATCCACAGAATCATTTTCCTTGTTGCCTTTCGCCTCCTGTCCTGAATTATTACAAGCACTCATGCTTATCAACAGAACCGGAACAACAAATAAGGACTTCGCGATATTTCTCATGTTTTTGTTTTTTATTGTTATAACAGCATAATAATACGTAATGTTTCCGTAAAATCTTGATAAATGTATATTCAGGACACATTTCCACTAGAATTATATTTGTAACTTTAAATACTATGAATATTCTGACAAAGTCTTTCGAGACGAATTACAATACTGCTCCCTTTTCCCAAATCAAAAACGAAGATTACGTTCCGGCATTTCAAGAAGCAATCGCTGAAACGAAAAAGGAAATTGAACGGATCGCTTCTAATCCCCAACCTGCTACTTTTGAAAACACCATCGAAGCGCTTTCCTTTTCAGGATTGCAATTGGACAGGATCTCCAATATATTTTTCAATCTCCATTCTGCGGAAACGAATGATGAATTAGAAAAAATTGCCGTGCAAGTAGCTCCTATGTTGGCAGAATTAAGCTCGGACATCACCTTGAATTACGATCTATTCCTAAAGATCAAGGAAGTATATGACCAAAAGGAAAACTTAAACCTGAGTCCTGAACAAGACACGCTCCTGACTAAAAACTACAAGGATTTTGTTCGAAATGGCGCCCTACTTTCTGATGAAAAGAAGAAGGAACTTCGTGAAATAGACCAAGAAATGTCTGTGTTGAAATTAAATTTCGCAGAACATGTATTGGCGGATACCAATGCTTATCAATTACATATTTTGAAAAAGGAAGATCTAGATGGGCTTCCAGAATCTGTAATTGAAGCCGCTCATGAGCTTGCCAAAGAGGAAGGAAAGGAAGGTTGGATATTCACCTTGGATTATCCAAGTTATATCCCTTTTATGACCTACGCAAGCAATCGTGAATTGAGAAAGGAATTAGCAATTGCTGCCGGTAAAAAGGGTTTTCAAGATAATGCCAATAACAACGAAGAAATTATCCTAAAAATAGCAAAACTAAGACATCAACGTGCTAAGTTATTGGGTTATGATTCCCATGCACACTTCAAATTAGAAGAACGCATGGCACAAAATCCCAATACCGTTACGGCATTCTTAAATGACCTGCTTGCAAAAGGCAAACCCGCAGCATTAAAAGAATTTGATGAACTGAGCCAATATGCAAAGGAAAAAGATGGCTTAGTCCATTTAGAGAAATGGGATGGCAGTTATTATTCCGAGAAATTGAAACAGGAACGTTTTAATCTAGATGACGAAAAATTAAGACCTTATTTCAAACTCGACAATGTATTGAACGGAGTCTTTGAAATAGCTCATCGTCTTTACGGTTTAAATTTCAAGGAAATCCAAAATATAGACAAATATCACCCAGAGGTGCAGACCTATGAGGTGAGCAGCGATGATGGCAATCTTGTAGCAGTCTTCTACGCCGATTTCTTTCCTCGCAAAGGAAAGCGAAATGGAGCATGGATGACCTCTTACAAATCGCAATACATTAAAGATGGTCATAATGAAAGACCACATGTATCCATCGTCTGTAATTTTACAAGGCCTACCTCGAGTAAACCATCTTTATTGACGTTCAACGAGGTTACAACCTTGTTCCATGAGTTTGGCCATGCCTTGCATGGTATGTTGGCCGACAGCACCTATCCTACGCTTTCGGGCACTTCCGTGTATTGGGATTTCGTCGAACTCCCAAGTCAGATCATGGAAAACTGGTGCTACGAAGAAGAAGCCCTGAAGCTATTTGCAAAACATTATGAAACAGGTGAGACCATTCCTATGGAATACATCCAAAAAATCAAAGACTCCGCTTCCTTCTTAGAAGGACTGGCAACCGTCAGACAGTTGAGCTTTGGACTATTGGATATGGGCTGGCATGGACAGGATCCTAGCTCCATCAGTAAGGTAAAAGACTTCGAAACCAAACAGTTTGAGGAAACAGCCATCTACCCGGATGTCAAAGAAAATGTGATGTCCACTTCATTCTCCCATATCTTTGATGGCGGCTACTCTTCGGGCTATTATTCTTATAAATGGGCTGAGGTATTGGATGCAGATGCATTCGACTATTTCAAGCAAGAAGGTATCTTCAATCCAAAGGTTGCAAAGAAATTCAAAGACAATATATTATCTAAAGGTGGAACCGAACACCCTATGAAACTATACAAACAGTTCCGAGGCAAAGAACCATCCGTAGATCCATTGTTGAAACGTGCCGGATTGATCTAAACAATCCATTATAACATAAAAAAAGAAAAAGGCTTAGATTAAATATCTAAGCCTTTTTGCAATTCTGCTTCAAAAACAGAATCTATCTTCCATGTGGATTTATCTTTTGATGCTTTAACAGCCAATTGATCACAGCGTTCATTCAATGGATGTCCAGCATGCCCCTTGACCCAAACTAATTTGACCTGGTGCAATTTATATACATTCATCAACCGCATCCATAGATCTTTATTCTTCTTTCCCTGAAATCCCTTTTTTATCCAGCCATACACCCATTTTTTATCGATAGCGTCGATTACATATTTCGAATCTGAAAAGATGGTTACATGCTGATTTAGGTTTTTCAAGGCCTCCAAACCAATAATTACTGCGAGCAATTCCATCCGGTTATTGGTTGTTTTCCTAAAACCGCCCGAAAATTCCTTTTCGATGAGCTTACCTTGAAATTCAGGATTTGAGCCTTGATATATTGCCCTTAGGATAGTTCCATAACCACCAGGACCTGGATTTCCGCTAGATGCGCCGTCAGTATATAATTCAATCATTGGCGTAAAAATAATGAATTAATTGTTAGTGCTGGCTTAATATTGCAACTCGCTGTTAGGCAGGCTCTGTAAACACTTTGTATTTATCTCGCAGGAATTGGATCAGGCCCGAAGAGACGATCACTATGGTCAAACCTATTATACAGCCAAGGCCAGTAGATAGAGCACGATAGATTGGAGTATATGCTATTTGGGTATGATGTGGTTCAATCATAATGATCAACAGAGCCACAATTGCCACCCTTGCCATATTCAGGATCTTGAATCCCCAACAAAGAAATATCGTCAGCACGATACCAGTCATAATAGAGTACACCGATTTGGGCAATAACCATACACAGGCCATTGCAACGACAGAACCAACAAAATTGGACTTGAAACGTTCTATGGAAAGTCGTTTGGAATCCTTTTCCTCAGGTGAAATAACTAAAATAATGGATAATAATGCCCAGAAGATCTCAAACTGTTTAAACCTTAGATACAATAAGTAACCCACGACAAAACCAATCAGACACCGGATGATATAAATTAAAAGAGGTGAGGTAATAACCCGCTTGACAAACCTCGCTGTATTACTGTTGAGATTCATTGCCGCAAAAATACTGTTTATTAAATTATAATTAAAATTAACCTTACAAGATGGAATACTACTGACAATTCTACCTGATTACCAAACACTAAAGATTTATTTCCCAGCTTTACAGAACATAAAAAAGGCACAATTCTGAATGAATTGTGCCTTAGCTATTATGCAATTTAGTATTAGTAATTCTCTCGATTTAATTGTTTCGCATTCTTCACTTTTTCATCAAGAAGTGCCAATTTAACAACCTCACGCATTTCAGTAACATAATGGAAATTCAAATCCTTGATATAATCTTCCTTGATTTCCAAAATATCCTTTTGGTTGGATTTACTTAAGATAATATCCTTAATATTTGCGCGCTTAGCAGCCAAGATTTTCTCTTTGATCCCTCCTACTGGCAACACCTTACCACGTAAAGTGATCTCACCGGTCATAGCCAATTTAGGTTTTACCTTATGCTGGGTAAACAAGGATGCTAAAGCAGTCAACATGGTAATACCAGCTGATGGTCCATCCTTCGGAGTAGCACCTGCAGGCACGTGTATATTCACGTCCCATTGGTCAAACACTTTAAAGTCAATACCAAACTCATCTGAATGCGATCGTAAGTAAGCCATTGCAATTGCTGCTGACTCTTTCATCACATCCCCTAAGTTACCGGTCAAACTCAATTTCCCTTTACCCGGACTCAAGCTAGACTCGATAAACAAGATATCACCGCCTACGGAAGTCCAAGCCAAGCCAGTTACAACCCCAGCAATATCATTGTTTTCATAAAGATCTTTGTCAAAGATTGGAGGCCCCAAGATCTCTTCCACATCCTCGGCAGAAAGGTTATGATCATAAGGTTTTTCCATCACAATCCTTGTCGCAATCCCTCTTACGATCGAACCGATTTTCTTTTCCAAACCACGAACACCCGATTCACGCGTATATTCTTCAATGATTTTTTCGATCATCTTCGGTTTCAAAGAAATATCCTTTGCTTGGATACCATGCATTTCCCTCTGCTTAGGCAGCAAGTGTTTCTTAGCGATTTCAATCTTCTCCTCAATGGTATAACCATTGACTTCAATAATCTCCATACGATCCAAGAGAGCTGGTTGCACACCGCTCAATGAGTTGGCAGTAGCAATGAACATCACTTTGGATAGATCATATTCCATTTCTACATAATGATCATAGAAGTGGGTATTTTGTTCCGGATCCAGTACCTCCAATAGAGCTGAGGATGGATCACCTTTAAAATCAGAACCAATTTTATCGATTTCATCCAATACAAACACAGGGTTTGAAGCACCTGCTTTTTTCAGGGATTGAATAATACGACCCGGCATTGCGCCGATATAGGTTTTCCTATGTCCTCGGATTTCAGCTTCATCGCGGATACCTCCCAAAGCCATACGAGTATATTTTCTTCCCAATGCCTTGGCAATGGATTTTCCTAATGAAGTCTTTCCTACTCCTGGAGGCCCTACCAAACACAAGATCGGAGCTTTCATATCATTTTTCAGCTTCAATACAGCCAAATACTCAATGATACGTTGCTTCACTTTCTCCAGCCCGTAATGGTCTTTGTTCAAAACCTTTTCCGCTCTTGCCAGATCAAAATTATCCTTGGTAAATTCACCCCATGGCAAATCCAAGAGCAATTCCAGGTAGTTTAACTGAACCGAATAATCAGCAGCTGCCGGATTAATACGAGCTAATTTTTCCAATTCTTTTTGGAAATGCTTGCCCACATCATCTCTCCATTTTTTTGCCTTAGCCCTTTTCTTCAGTTCTTCGATCTCAAGGTCTGGAGTATTTCCTCCCAGTTCCTCCTGAATGGTCTTCAGTTGTTGGCTCAGGAAATAATCACGTTGCTGTTTATCTAAATCAATCCTTACTTTATTTTGGATTTGATTCTTCAGCTCCAACATCTGGATTTCAGTCGTCAAATGCTCTAACAATTGTTTAGCACGCTTCACGAAATCTTTAATTTCCAAAAGGTCTTGCTTCTGCTCTAATTCCAAAGAAAGGTTAGAAGAGATAAAGTTGACCAAGAAAGTTGGGCTTTCGATATTCTTGATAGCAATCCCAGCCTCACTCGGTAGGTTTGGCGAAAGCTGAATGATCTGCAAAGCCATTTCCTTAACAGAAGAAATCAAGGCTTTGAATTCTTTACTGCTTGTTTTTGGTTTATCCTCTGGAAATTTCTCTACACGGGCAATCAGATAAGGTTCCGTTTGAACCAGTTCCTTAAGTTTCACGCGTTGCTTACCCTGGATGATCACCGTAGTGTTTCCATCAGGCATTTGCAAAATCTTGATGATATGGGCAACGGTTCCCACTTTGTTCAGTTGATCAAAGTTTGGGTCCTCCACGCTCATATCTTTTTGAGATACAACAGCAATGGTGCGATCCCCTTTGTAGGCATCTTTTACCAGTTTAATAGACTTATCACGACCAACCGTAATTGGAATCACTACCCCTGGAAAAAGAACCGTGTTCCTTAAGGGTAGAATTGGAAGTTGATCGGGAATTTCTGCATTCCTCATTTCGTCCTCATCTTGCTGAGTTAATAATGGAAAGAATTCAGTTTCTTCGTTTATGATAGGTAACGTTTGATTAAAATTGAATGAATCAAATTTGTTCATATGTACATGTCCAGCTTGCCGACATCTTGTCAGACGATCAGCTATTTTTTATTTTAAAATTAATGAACTCATATAGTGCAAGCAAAGTGCCAAGTCCGAATTTTGGTACATTTTATGCTATTATTGTTTGGTATCTGTTAAATCGTCAGTAATCAGCACATTCTTTGTCACCTTTGTGTATAGATTTCTGAAATAATTAGAGGCAATATACAAAATGTGGAAATGTTTATAACTATTGATTGCGACGTTAAACTATTTAACAGATTTTTACTCTATTAGTAGGAGTGTGAAAATTTACAGGGAAAACAACATAAAAATTCAGACATGAAATTAAATAACTTGAATACACAGATGAAGACGATTAAGATTGGGTTAGCTACTGTTGCTTTGGCATTAGCTACGATGGGTGCACAAGCACAAGAAAAACAACACAGCGATCCAAATGTACGTGCTGGTGAAAAAGCATTGTTGGATGGTGATTTTAAAACAGCTGCAACTCAATTCGAAAAAGCATTACCTAATGCTGGAAACGAACCTGAAGTTGTGTATTTATTAGGTTACTCTCAATTCCAAAACGGTGATTACAAGAAAGCTATCGCTAACTTCAACAAAGTAATCTCTTTGGATGCCAAAAATACTTCTGCTTACTACTACAAAGCAAAAGCTAACAACAATATGGCAGTAAACAAAGAATTGAAATTGAGTAACCAAGAACGTGAAGCTTTATTGAAATCAGCTACTGCTGACTATACCAAAGCGATCGCTATCAATGCAAATGACGCTAAATTATATCAAAACCGCGCTATTGCATACCGTGACTTAGGTATCTTGACTGGTACTAAGGGAGCTGCTAACTACAATAAAGCAACTGCAACTGACGCTTACAACAAAGCGATTACAGACTATGAGAAAGTATTGACTTATGATGCTTCTCGTAAAGATATCCAAACTGAAGTTAAAAAAGCTACAGTTTACCGTGATAACCTTAAATAAGAATTAAACAAAACAAAAAGCTCGCAAATTGCGAGCTTTTTTTGTTCTATACCTTTTAGGCTAAACCAACTGTTTCTTATAAACCGAAGGACTCAGACCTGTTGTCTTTTTAAACTGATTACTTAAATGCGCAATACTGCTATACTGCAGTTGAGCTGCAATCTCCGCCAATGTGGCATCATAACTCAACAACTCCTTCACTTTTTCTACTTTTAGCTTGATCAAATATTTTTCGATACTCTCCCCTTGGATTTCCGAGAAAATACTGCTGAGATAAGAATATTCTAAATTAAATCGCTCCGATAAAAAACTGGAAGTTTTAACTAACATCGATTCTCCTGCGTTTAGCATCTCTGAAAGCGCAATTTTCATCTCCTCCACCAACACTTGCTTCCGGTCCTTCAGCACCTCAAAGCCAATCATCTTCAGCTCTTGATCAAACTGAATGCTTTCGGCCTCCGTCAAGGCTCTGCTCAGGTTGATGGAACCTATATTCACATCATCAAAAGGAACATCCAATCTATTCAAGATCTGTTCAACTGCCATTACGCAGCGCGGACATACCATATTTTTAATGTGAATTTGCATTGGATAAAGATAAGGATATTTTACCGGACCTAAATCAGCCCCTCCTCCAATGCTATCATCTGAATTTCATATTTACTCACTTTCATTCAGCAGATTCATAAAGGCAGAAGCCAAATGATCGATCAGATCGCTTGCTATCAAACTGGTCTCTCCTACCCAATCCTTGGCAAAATCTCCCGCAGAACCATGTATATAAACTCCCAGAACCGCTGCATCCAAAGCATTATATCCTTGTGCCAACAAACTGCTGATAATTCCTGTCAACACATCCCCCATGCCACCTGTCGCCATGCCTGGATTGCCAGTTGAATTAAAATAAACCTCACCTGCTGGATTTACAATTGCGCTATTTGCCCCTTTAATGACAAGGATTAACTGGTTCTCGTTACTAAATGCCTTTGCTTTCTCCAATTTATCTAGATCATTCTCCCATTCGCCGATCAAGCGTTTCAATTCCTTAGGATGCGGAGTAAGAATACTATTAGTGGGAAGATATTTCAACAAATGTTCATTTTCAGAAATTATATTTAATGCATCCGCATCCAACACGAGTTTACTGTCTTCAGCAAGCGACTGCAACCAAATACCAAACCCACGGACCGTTTCTTCATCTTTCCCCATCCCAATCCCTACTCCATAAGCCGTAAAATCATCTTGGATCTGAAAGTCAACCAACTTCTCTTCTGAAGAATCCAGTATGACCATGGCTTCCGGAAAACCTATCTGCAAAACATTGTAACCACATCTTGGAATATAAGCAGTAACCAATCCACATCCTGACTTTAATGCTGATTTTGTCGCCATCAAGACCGCACCCATCTTCCCCAAACTTCCACCAATGATAGCTACATGGCCAAAGGTTCCCTTATGCGAATATCTTGACCTCAAGCGTAATAAAATATCCAACATCCCTGCCTCCACATAGCGATAGGAAGTACCTTGCTTTAAGATCGAATTTTCATCCAATCCAATGTCCAAAACTTCAAATTCACCAACAAAAATGGAATTCTCCGGTAATAAAAGTGCCAATTTAGGAAACTGAAAGGTGTACACCTTGCTGGCACGGACAATATTGTCTTCAAAATTGCCTACAGCATCCAGCATCAATCCAGAAGGCATATCGACTGATATAATCCTCCCTTGAAAATCATTGATCTGCTCAATCACCCCGCTCCATTCATCTGATAGTGAAGCGCTCAATCCATAACCAAATAAACAGTCAATTAAAAACCCTTCTAAGGGCAGATCTAAATCATCTTCCAAATCAAAATATTGGATATTTTCCAACTTTGCCTGGTTCAGCTGATTGTCAGCGGTATAGCGATCAGCTTTCAACAAACGGACTTCCACATCATATCCTGAATCCATCAATTGCCTAGCAATCGCTAAACCATCCCCACCATTATTGCCCTTTCCACAGACAATGGCGATTGGAAGTTCCTTAATGATATCAAAATAGTCATCTATGATAGCCGTAGTCACGATACTTGATGCACGTTCCATAAGCTCCCAAGAATTGATCCCTTCATTTTGAATGGTTTCCTGGTCTACAATTTTCAGCTGATCTGCGTTTAGGATTTTCATAACGGAGTAAAATAAGTAAAGCTCCTAAATTTAGGAGCTCTACGAATATATAACAACAGATTAATTTAAATGTTTGTGGAAAAAGCCCATCATGGCTTTATAGAATTCTATCTGATTTTCCTCTTTTCCGAAACCATGGCCCTCATCATACTTTACCATATAAGGAACATCAACACCCTTATCACGTAAAGCTTTTACAATCTGGTCCGCTTCTGCAATTTTCACCCTCGGATCATTCGCCCCTTGAACCACAAATAATGGAGCCTTAATTTTATCTACATGAAATATTGGTGAAACCTCTTTAGCAATTTCCGCCTCTTTGGGATCATCCAGATCATACCACACTTGATAAAGCATCTCTTTGTAAGGTTTCCAATATTCAGGAATGGAACTCATCAAGGTAAAGATATTAGAGACTCCAACATAATCAACCCCCGCTTTATATAAGTCTGGAGTTTTGGTCAATCCCCTTAAAACAGCATAACCTCCATGAGAACCTCCGTAGATAGCCACATTATCTTTATCTATCCAACCTTGGTCAATGACATATTTTATTCCATCTTCCACATCATCCATAGCTTTTCTACCAATCTCCTTGAAACCAGCCTTTAAAAAGTCCTTACCATAACCTCCTGACACTCGGAAGTTCACCTGCAAAGTTGCAAACCCATGGGCAGCAAACAATTGTGCCTCGGGATTGAAACCCCAACTATCCCGAACCCCTTGTGGTCCACCATGTGGATTGACGATCAATGGAACCTTTTTACCTTCCAAGGCTTCTTTTGGCAAGGTTATATAACCATGCATAGTCAGCCCATCCCTTGATTTAAAGGATATCGGACGCATTTCTGACATATCCGCTTCCTTCAACTGCGGCATTAAATCATAAAGCAAGGTGATCTTTTTGGTTCCTGCATCCAAGTGATAGTACTTTCCGTACAGCTTATCGCTTTGGACAACAACCAAATATTGATCTTCCTTATCGGTCTTACCAACAATGGAATATTCATAATTCGGGAATTCTTTCTTAAATAAGGAATATATGCCCTTGAAAGTCTCACTCTTTGGTTCAATTTCTACTTTTTCTCCCTCATATCCCACATAGTCAAGTTCCCAATTTCTATTCCTGGAAAGCCCTAAAATGGTGGCATCATAATCCGGATTGGAATAGATTTCTTTAATCAATTCCTTCTTGCCTAGATCATATAAGACTATCCTTGCCTTATCTGAATCTAGATTAGTCAAAACATAAGCCTCGTCTGGATTCTTGGACGCATAGTTAAAAGACAAAATTGAAAAAGTATCATACCAATTTGTGGTTCCAAACAATTCAAACTCAGTTTTTCCATTTGGTTTATAAAAAAACTGGGTATTGATGCCATTTTGCATCTTGGCATACCCCCGTAAGTTTCCGTCTTTATCAAACTCGTATCCTACGATGGCATTCTCCGGATCTGTATTGGTAAATAACTTTTCCATTTCACCCGTCTGCACATTGACCTTGTACGGTTCGAAAACTTGCTTATTATCCTTGTTCATCTGGATAATGATAATATCCTTCTGTTCCTTCAGCATATTCAGGATCCCTGCCTGAACACCTTCAAATGGTGTAAGGTCAATATTTTTCGTACCATCAATATTGACGGCATATAAATGGTAATTTTCATTCCCGCCTTGATCCATAATATAAACCAGGCGTTCATCATTTACCCAGCCCATCCCACGGATCAGTTCATCCTTCTCTTCGATGGCCCTAACTACTTTACCAGTAGCAACTTCCTTCACCATGACATGACGTTTGTTGTTGGCATCTTTTTCACGGTAGGAGATGTATTTACCATTCGGAGACAAAGCAAAACTGGAGGATTTAGGCTTTGCAAAATAGTCCTCTACCTTATACTTGTAATTTCCATTTCCCAGTTCGATCAATTTCGCCAATTCAGCTTCCGTAGAAACCAAACTTGGATCTCCAGGTTTGCTGATCTTGGTCTTTGCCAATTTCAAAGGAAACTCCATTCCTCCTTGCTTAAATTTCCCCTCGATGGATTCCCCCTTGAGCTCACCTTCATAGGCTATGCCTGCTTGCTCCATCGCTAAATTAAGTTTGTTGTTCTCGAACTTCACCGTAGACATAGGCAATCCCGATGCTCCTTGAGCAGGGACATCCATTGTTGCCGATAAATTTCCATCTTTATCACTGATGTGGAAGATCATCTCCATTTTGGTCCCTTGGACCTCGAGCTCCCCTTTCCAATCACCAGCAACCTGTGCTTTTGTGCTAATCATACTCAAAAGTACAAACAGCAGTGTGAATAATTTTTTCATAATCCATTTTTAATTTGTTAGTGTATAAAATTAACATATTGTTACAATATTTTCGATTAATAATCTATTCTTTTCGCAGAGCTTCTAGGGGAGAACGGTTGATGACTGACAAACTGTTGATCAAACCAATCAGAACCGTCAAGCCAACGATCAAAAACATCAATAAAGCGATCATACCAATGGACGGCACAAATACACTTTCAAATACAAAAATAGCTAATAAGTAACTCGCTAGTAGCGAAATAATAATTCCAGTCAATGCAGAGAGCAAGCCTAAAAACAAATACTCGCTAATGGTAATTAAATAGATCTGCTTTCTACTCGCTCCCAAGGTCCGTAACAGGACATTCTCTCGAATCCGCTGGAACTTGCTGATCCGCACAGAAGATATCAATACAATGATCCCCGTTAGGATACTGAAGGCCCCCATAAACTGAATGATGAAAGCAATTTTATCTAAGATTTCTTGCAAGACCGTCAAAACCGCATTCATATCGATCACGGAAACATTCGGATAATTATTGACGATCTTCTGTTGAAATTTACTGGATTCCAATTCTGTTGGCACCTTGGTCATCATCAGATAAAACTGCGGGGCTTTATCAATACTTCCCTTTGCAAAAACAACCCTGAAATTAGACTGGAACCGATTCCAGTCCACCTGTCGGATACTGCTCACTTTTGCAGGAATGATCAAACCTTGAACATTAAAGGACAACCTATCTCCTACCTTTACCTTGATATTATCCGCATAATTCTGATCCAAGGAAACCAAAGCTGTATCATTACTGCCTACAGTTCCAACCCATTTGCCCGATGTAACCCTTTCAGAAGCTGTTAGTGAGTCTCGATAGGTAGCACGGATCTCTCCACGAAAGGCCCTAGAAGAAACTTCCTGGCTGGTATCTGCGACGACATCCTTCAGCGTTACGCCATTTACACTTTGCAATTGCATGGTAACTACCGGAACAGATTCTAAGATGGGATAACCCTCCGCTTTCGCCATCTCCGAAAGCGATTCGCGTTGCGAAGGTTGAATGTCAAACATCAGCATATTCGCCTGGCTCTGTTCGGAAGATATTTTCACCCGATTGATCAATAGATCTTGCACCAGGAACATGGTGGAAATCAATGCTGTTCCTAAACCGATGGAGATCATCAATATCACGGTTTGATTATTAGGTCGGTAAAGGTTGGACAAACCCTGGCGCCATAAATACGGCCAACCTTTTGGAAAGAATTTCTTGATCAAATAGGTGAACGCCTTGGCTACGCCATAGAGCAGTAAAAAAGTAATTCCTACTCCAGCTACAAATACCAATGTCTGCACCCAGTCCGCCATTTGAAGCCTTGCAAATCCCGTAATAAAGACCAAGATCAAAAGATAGACCCACCAGCTCATCTTGTCCTTAAACATGCTTTCCTCTTTATCAGAGATCCGAATGGAGTTTAAAGGAGAAATATTACGAACCGCTAATAGAGGCAATAAAGCAAACAAAACTGCAATGACTACCCCCAGTCCTATTCCTTCTATTATGGCAAGCCAAGAGACTCCAGTGGTTAAACTTACCGGGATCACATCTTGCATGACTACAGGAATCAGGTATTGGATCAGAGATCCCAAGATTGCTCCAATTATACCACCGATTAATCCAATGCCCGCAAATTGAACCAAAAAGATATAAAAGGCCTGTTTAGCTGTGGTACCCAAACAACGCAATACCGCAACGGACAATAACTTTTCACGAACGTAGATTTGAACAGAACTTGAAACCCCAATACAACCTAACAATAAAGCCACAAATCCCACCAACTCCATGAAACTCGCCATGTCCTCAAAGGACCTACCGGTGTTTTCTTTAGTGGTTTGTATAGTGGATGCCCTTAACTGCAATTCGGTGATCCTTTTGTCTAGTTTTTCGACCTCCTTATCGACCGCAAAGTTTTTAGGTAATTTAAAATAATAATGGTATTCAATCCGGCTACCTTTCTGTTGCAAACCAGAATTCGCTAATTGTGCAATGGGCACAAAGACAGATGGCGCCATGGCTCCCGCAATGGCAGCTTGGCCAGGTTGTGAAAGAACATTCCCTAGGATTTGATAACTATTGTTGCCAAGGTGAACGGAATCCCTAACCGCAGCATTAAATTGCAGCAAAAGGGAATTCTCTACATAGACCCCGGCTTTATTACCAAAATCCTGATAGCTGTCTGTTGGACTGGTCTCCACTTTGCCATAAAATGGATAGTTACCATCTATGGCACGTACTTGAACCAATCGAGAACCATCAGCCTTAGGAAAACGGATCATCGACATAAACCGTTCTTCCTTCGCATAATCTTCGCTCAAACCTTTCAAAGAGTCAATAAACTTCATGGCCTCCTCTGAAGGTTCCCTTCTGCTTTCCAGCTCCAGGTCCGCCCCTATCAATTCGGCGGCCTGCGAGTCGATATCCTTCTTGAGATTCACATTAAAGGAATTCATCGCCACGAGGGCAGCAATCCCTAAAATAATGGAGGAAATAAAGAGGAATAACCTCGATCTATTTTTACGGCTATCCCGCCATGCCATCAACAATATCCAGCGCCAATTCATTGGATCTTCCCTCCCTTGATTGGAATTATCTTTTGTGTTTTGGTGGCTAAATCTAAGTCGTGGGTCACGATAACCAAGGTAGTGCCAGACTCCTTATTCAATTGGAATAACATATCTTCAATGATGGCACTGGTCTCCGCATCTAGGTTTCCCGTTGGTTCATCGGCAAATAAAATCTTTGGTTTATTGGCAAAAGCCCTTGCTAAGGATACCCGCTGCTGTTCTCCACCCGAAAGTTGTGAGGGGTAATGGTCCGCACGGGCAGAAAGCCCTACCTTTTCCAATAATTCCATAGCCTCCTTTTGCTTATTTCTCATGCCCCGCAATTCCATTGGGACCAATACGTTTTCCAACGCAGTCAGGGTCGGCAATAATTGAAAATTCTGGAAAACAAAGCCAACATGCTCATTTCGAACTTGAGCTAATTTATCTTCGCTCAAACCCGTTAATTTTATTCCGTTCAGAATGATGTCTCCTTCCGAACTCTGATCCAGACCAGCACACAGACCTAATAAGGTTGTCTTTCCGCTGCCCGAGGGACCTACAATAGAAACGGTAGAACCTTCTTCTATTTCGAAATTGATATCATTTAAAACTGGAATTTTATGGTCTCCGATTTGATAATTCTTGAAGACATGCTGAACTTGTAGGATCATAGTAGATGACATATCTAATAAATTTATAGATTATTTTTAATTAAATTAGCTTTATGAATCACATCAAATCCTTAATATCAGCCGTTTTCGTTGTTTTTTTACTTGCATCTTGCAATAATTCCAGGCCACAGCAGAATTCCCAGGCTCCTTCAGACAGCACATCGCAGGATACAGCCAAAACAGAAAGCTCTAAACGTATCTTGTTTTTTGGTAATAGTCTGACCGCTGGACTAGGACTTGATGATCAAACAGAAGCTTTCCCCGCCTTGATCCAGGCAAAAATCGATTCCTTGGGTTTAGGCTATACTTGTATCAATGCTGGCCTGAGCGGTGAAACCTCTGCAGGAGGAAAAGATAGGATCGACTGGCTCTTAAAGGATAAGATTGATGTATTCATACTAGAATTAGGGGCGAATGATGGCCTTCGTGGAATATCTCCTGATGCCACATATCAAAACCTCAACGAGATTGTCAACAAAGTCAAAAAAGCCTATCCCGATTGTAAACTTGTTCTTACCGGTATGATGGTCCCACCAAGCATGGGTGACCAATACTTTAAGGATTTCGCAGCCATATTCCCCAAATTAGCCAAAGAACAGAATATGACCTTAGTGCCCTTTCTGCTCGATAAAGTTGCCGGAATCCAAAGCCTTAACCAAGGCGATGGCGTCCATCCCACAAAAGAAGGCCAACAAATCTTAGCAGAAAACGTCTGGACACATTTAAAAACGATATTGTAGGAATGTGGGTTCGAAGGTTATCTGCTGATTTGAACCAGGATTAATGGGATGCGGAGTTCTGCTCCGCTCACCCACCGGATGGACCAAGATCTGGGTTTGAAAGTGGCCTCCAAGACTATATTTGCCCACAATTCCGTAGGGGCGTATCGCATACGCCCGCCGCATATATTGAATAAATAAAAGGTTTGCATTGGCGAACAGTTCCTGTACCTTCGGTACAAGATGACAGGACATGAAAGTGAGGAAACGTACAGATTCTTCACTGATCGTTCAGAATTGAAAATGACCCAGAGAGAGAGATTCAGAGTAAAACGAAGAATCTATTTTTTATTTTTTTAAGGATCATTGTCATTCCGCTATCGTAAGATGAGGAAACTATTTCATGATATAAAAGTGGCCTCCAAAACTATATTTGCCCACAATTCCGTAGAAGGGGCGTATCGCATACGCCCGCCGCATATATTGAATAAATAAAAGGTTTGCATTGGCGAACAGTTCCTGTACCTTCGGTACAAGATGACAGGACATGAAGGTGAGGAAACGTACAGATTCTTCACTGATCGTTCAGAATTGAAAATGACCCAGAGAGAGATTCAGAGTAAAACGAAGAATCTATTTTTATTTTTTTTAAGGATCATTGTCATTCCGCTATCGTAAGATGAGGAAACTATTTCAAGGTAGGAAAGTGGCTTCCTAGACTATATTTGGCCACAATTCCGTAGGGGCGTCTCGCATACGCCCGCCACATATATTGAATAAATAAAAGGTTTGCATCCCACTGGTGGAGGGGCATCATAACTCCGCTCACCCGACGACCAAAATCATCCCGATAGTTTAGCGGAGTCGAAACCCGGCACAGGATTTTGGTGATTTTAATACGCCCGCTGATTTAGACCAGGATTCCTTCCTACGCTATCCTTCCACTGTCCCCCATAAAAAAAGGATTCCCATTCCGGAAATCCTTTAATTAAAAAATTTAAAAAACAACTAAAATTTGTATTGAAACAACCTTATTTAAGAAAAACTTGTTGGTGTAATTGGTTGATATCGATATCAGGGAACTGCTTATCAAAATCAATTGCCATATCCAAAGAATCCAATTGACCATCAGCATTGGAATCCCATTCCATGGAAACATAATATTTAATGGAATCGCCTTCTTGGACTTCTGGCTTGATCATGGTTTGATGATCCATCGGGATTTCAAAATCCACTGTGAAGGGCACCTGTGCAGCCTCAAATTCTACCTCATCTATCATAGTTGCTGATACATCGGCCACATTGGCTGGAACCGCAAACAACTTCACTTTTCCTTTGGTATTCTGGATTACAGAATCTTGTTGACCAACAAATTCAACGGTCAACAATTGGGGTCCTTTGACAACTTCTCCTGATCCCTTCAGGCCACAGCTACTGAAGAACAAGGCACAAAGACCACAAAAAACGATTAATTTTCTCATAACTTAATTATTTTAACGGTTAAATATAGTTTAAATTCTAATAACTCAAAGAAAGTTTTATTAGTTTAACAAAAACCTAACATAAATGTTTTTTTGTTTTTTTCCATAAGTCGCTGAGGAACAGAATTAAGCCCATAAAAAAGGAGAACCTTGATTTGCCGCAGCAAATCAAGGTTCTCGCAAGGATAATTTAATATATAAACGGAGCGGAAAAATATCTCGTCTAACTAGCCAAATTGGCCTGTGATATAATTGGCGGTTACCTCATTGACAGGATTACCAAAGATCTGCTTGGTCAATCCTTCCTCTTTCACTTCACCCAAATACATAAACACTGTTTTGTCGGCAATACGTTGCGCCTGTTGCATATTATGCGTTACAATGACAATCGTATATTTTTCTTTTAAGTGCATGATCAACTCTTCGATTTTCAAGGTGCTCACCGGATCCAGTGCCGAACACGGTTCATCCATCAAAATTACCTCAGGACGAAGAGCTACCGCACGTGCTATACATAAACGTTGCTGTTGACCACCTGATAACCTGGTTGCAGGCATTTTCAAATCATTCTTCACCTCTTCCCATAAGAATGCTTCCCGCAAAGCCTTTTCAATAATGGCTTTATCATGCGGCAAATTATTGATCTTTAAGCCATAAGCTATATTCTCATAAATACTTTTAGGAAATGGATTCGCCTTTTGGAACACCATCCCGATTCGCTTTCTGATTTCCGTAACAGGAACTGCTCTGGAGTAAAGGTCTAGGTCCTCCAATTTTAAAGATCCTGTGATCTTGGCATCAGCCGAAAGGTCATGCATTCTATTGAAAGAACGCAATAAAGTACTCTTTCCGCATCCTGATGGCCCAATCAAAGCCGTAATTTCATTTTCAGCAAACTGCACGTTGACATTATTCAGCACATGCTTGGTACCGAAACTGATGTTTAGATTTTCTGCGGATAACTTAGTTTTCATTTTTTCTGTACTTATAACGAATATAAAATGCGGTCAGGTTCAGCAAGAACACCACAATGATTAAGACAAGGGCCGTTCCATAAGCTATTGGGCGGACTTCGTCAATGGATTGATGCTGGGTTGACAACATATATAGATGATATGGCAAAGCCATAAATTCTTGGTTGATATAGGCACTGGTACCATTGATATAGAATGCGGCTCCAGTAAATAAAATGGGAGCTGTTTCCCCTGCGGCCCTGGACAAGGTCAATACCACACCGGTTAAGATTCCTGACATGGCGGAAGGAATGATTACGTCTTTGATGGTTTCAAATTTCGTAGCTCCTACTGCTAAAGCAGCTTCACGGGTTGAATTTGGAATACGCATCAAAGCCTCCTCTGTTGTAGTAATGATATAAGGCAAAGACAACAGTCCTAATGTTAATCCGGCAGCAATTAAAGAAGTGCCAAAATGCATGGCCTGTACAAATAACGCCAGTCCAAAAAGTCCATAAATAATCGAAGGAACCCCTGAAAGGTTACGGATGGAGGCACGAATGGTCCTAGTCAACCAACTATCTTCCGCATATTCCTGAAGATAAATGGCACAGGCAACGCCAAATGGAATGGAAAATAAGGCCGTAATCAAGGTCAATAACACCGTTCCGATAACTGGCGTTAAGATCCCGCCCTTAGTCATACCATCAGATGGCACTTTCGTTACAAAATCCCATGATAATTGGCTAGCGCCTTTGGATACGATCTCCCAAATCACCACCACCAGGAAGAAACACACCAACAAGGTACTGGTCAATAAAGTACCCCATTCTATGATACTTGATAATCTAAGTGTTCTACGCTGCATGATATTTTCTGAATCGGTTAATAAAATATTCGCCTAACATATTTGCTGCAAGTGTCATAATGAATAAAACGGTTGCAATGGCATATAATGCGAAATAATGTGTCGTTTGATAAGGAACCTCTCCCATTTCAATTGCAATGGTTGCGGTCATGGTTTTCACGGAATCAAACATACTGGTCGGTAAGATGGAAGCATTACCTGTGGCCATCAATACGGTCATGGTTTCACCGATCGCCCGGCCCACGCCTAGCATCACGGCGGCAATAATACCCGGAGCAGCTGCTGGAATAACCACTTTGCAAAGGGTCTGCCATTTAGTAGCTCCTACCCCGTAGCTGGCTTCTTTATAAGTCTTCGGCACCGCATGAATAGCATCCTCCGCGACCGTAATAATGGTCGGTAAAGCCATTACTGCCAATAGTATGGCACCATTCAAGGCATTTAAACCATTGGAAAGATCAGCCAAACTCGCAATTCCTGGGCTCACGACCACGATTCCTAAGAAACCGATAACCACCGATGGAATTGCAGCCAGCATTTCAATAGCTGGTTTCAAGAAATTCTTCAACTTCGGACTTGCATATTCAGCGATAAAGGCAGCTGTACCAATCCCTAGTGGAATGGCAATCAACATTGCCCCAAAAGTTACGATCGTGGTACTAATGATTAATGGAAGCATTCCGTATTTGGGATTCTTTCCAGTTGGGTTCCATTCCATACCCGTGATAAAATCCAAAGGCTTGACATCCAAGAAAAATGAAATGGAATTGTAAATCAACATGGCCAATATTCCGCCCAGTAAAGCCAATACCAAAAACCCTGTGGCCTTGAAAACGAATTTGAAAAAAACGTCCAAGGATAATCTTGCTCTATATTTCATTTTTTTGATTTTCTAAGATGTAATAACCATGGTCTTCAATCAATACTCTACCTGCAGGGCTGCGCTCGAAATTGATAAATGGGCGTACCTTTTCCCATGATTTTGTCAGGATAAATTGGTACAAGGGTCTCTGAAAGTAATAAGTCCCGTTATTGATGGCATCTTGGTCCAAAGGTGAAATGGAATGAGATGCTTTATCCTTTTTGATTTTCAATATTTTTATTCCTTGAGTTTCTTGTGGATCTGGAGAAACATAACCAGCTCCTACATAACCTATTCCAGTCTTATCCGCTTTGACACCTTCAATGATCTGCGCATTACCTGTCATTTCCTTTGCCGTATTGGCAAATTCAATCTTCAGCTTCTTTTTTACAAAGGAATGGGTACCGGAGCTACTCTGACGACCATAAATATTGACTGGATAATCAACTTCGGATACTTCCGACCAATTTTTTATGCTACCATTCATGATTTTTGCCAAGGTTTCAACATCTATGGAATCCATCGGCAAATCCTTATGGACTATAAATGCGGTCGCATCTTCGGCAAAAACAACGGTTTTGATATCGATGTTTTTGTCCTTGAATTGCTGCACCTCTTCTTCAGACAGTGGTCTGGAAGAATTGGCAATATCGGCCTGACCATTCATCAAAGAAGTAATGCCCAATCCTGATCCTCCCCCAGATATAGCAATACTGAAAGTTGGATCCAGCTTGGTGAATTTCTCTGCAAGATTAACCGCTAAGTTGACCTCCGTATCAGAACCCTTCATCTTGATGGAGTTGGAATTATTACTACATGAATAGAAAAATGTAGTACCTAACAAAGTTAGGATTGGGAAAATGCGAATTATACTATTTCTCATCCCCACAAAAATGAAGATTAAGAATTAACAAATTATTAAGCCAATATTAACGAATATGCATATTGATATTTTTGTGTAAAGGAATTGTAAAATTAACATTAAGATTAGCTTCTAATCTATTGTATTTGGCCAATTTTTTTTCAATTACTTTCGAAAATTTATTATACCGAAAAATTAACCATGAATTTGAGCGGCTCCCATCGGGCCTGAATTATTAAGATCTTTTATCGGAAGAATATCTTATTTTTTTAATAAAATTTAATATTTTGCATCAAAACACTAACCAAATTAATGAGCCACGGAAAACTACGTGAAGATAAAACCTGCTTAAATTGCGGTCACTTCGTCGAAGAAAGATTCTGCCCACATTGCGGACAGGAAAACACGGAAAACAGACAGCCTTTTCATTATCTATTCACCCATTTTTTTGAAGATTTCACCCATTACGATGGCCAATTCTGGAAGACCATGAAGTACCTGATGCTCTATCCAGGTAAATTGACGAAAATCTTCCTCTCTGGTAAAAGACAAGGATATGTACCGCCGGTAAAACTATATATCTTCATTTCCTTTGTTACTTTCTTTATTGCTTCCTTCGTAGGTACCAACAGCCACTCTAAAAATTCAGGCAATGTGTCGCTTGATTCTTTACAGAAAGAAATCCTCAAAAAGGAAATCAATCAGGATCTTTTAGCCAATGGAAGCAATGGCGTTCTGGACTCTTCAAAATTAAATTCGCAATTGGATCGAGTCTTTAGATTGGATAGCATACAAAACGACCCATATGCAGATTTAAGCAAAACCAAGTTGTTTGATTTTAACTCCTTAGCTGAATATGACTCAATCTCCCGCGATAATCCGTCGTTTTTCCGAAAGATTTTCAGGCCTTACGTAAATAAATACTTCGAACTGAAGGATAAACAGGTTCCTTTAAATGAAATCGCTCAAAGTTTCGTTTCGATCTTTATGCATACTTTCCCGAAGGCACTGTTCTTCTATCTTCCGATATTTGCATTTATTCTCTATTTATTCCATGATAAGAAGAAATGGTGGTATTACGACCATGGCGTATTTACGCTTCACTATTTTTCCTTCTTGCTCATGATCGCAACCTTATTCCTGATCATGAACCTGATTGAACCTATCCTTCATGCTTATGTCTGGTTCAATCACCTCTCCACTTGGATCTATACCATAGCAATGATCTATGCAGGCATCTATTTCTTTATTGCCCATCATCGTTTTTATGCCACACGGAAAAGAAGGAGTATCTTGATAGGGATTTTGGTATTCATTGTCAATTCCTTTGTATTCTCCATATTATTGATGATCCTGGTCAGCATTTCACTATTGCTTATCCATTAATCAAAAATACAGTCATAAACAAAAACCGCCCACAGAATTTCTGGGGCGGTTTTTTAATATTACATTGTTGTTGTATGCTATTTTAGGCCGATTTCTAATCCTGAAAAAATTGACATTAGAGATCTTTTAGTTCCTACGTTTTACAGGATAAGCAAATTCTGACAATTGCATAATGCTATCATCAGTTTGTTCTTTTGAAAAAGCTACCGAAAGAAGCCATGCTCCTAATAAAGTAGATTCGATTTTCATAGTGTAACCAGCTTAAGGTATAGTTGCGAAATTAACATTGCTTTATTAAGAGAACATTAATAACGTGTTGTCAATTAATTAAGAAAATTAAAGTTTTTTACATTTTTGACTCTCTCTTTTTTAAGGAATTTTTACTAGATCAAGTTTGATGAGAGCGAGGATTATTCTGGGATTTTAGATTGGTTTTATTCGAGGCACATTCCGATTTTTCCGAATATGCCTCGAATGAAACCAAAGCTTGGGTCGGTTGGAAACTTGAACTTGGAAAGGGTTCGACAATGCTGGTGGGTTGGAAACGTATGGTGCTTTTGAACCTGGATGGATAAGATAAGAGGATGGGCCAAGATCTGGGAGGGAACCAGGATGGGCTTCGTCACCGCTCAGCCAACATGGATGAGAGGAAGGCCAAGATCTGGGAAGGAACCAATTACTTACAGTTCTTCAATCTTAGATTGAAGATGACAAGATCTTTGGGAGGAGAACCGTACAGATTCTTGACAATTCGTTCAGAATTGAAAGTGCTATTTTCTTTTTGAAGTGTATATCTTGGTCTATCCTCCCATCCTTTCCATCCTGGTTCAATACATAATCTTGGTCCATCCTCCCATCCTTTCCATCCTGGTTCAATACATAATCTTGGTCCATCCTCCTATCCTTCCCATCCTGGTTCAATTCATAATCTTGGTCCATCCTCTCATCCCTTTCCATCCTGGTTCAAAAAAAGCAACCCATTCTGGGTTGCTTTTTTTATCATTTCCTGCTCAATTCCTTAAGGCTTGACCACTGTCCAGCCTTCGTTGTTTAGAATGACGAGTTCTCCATTGCCGCTTGGGGTGTACCCAATAAAGTCAAAGAGTTCATCTTTTTTGTACCCTCTTTCATCCAAGGAATTCAGGCATTGTACGACGCGGACCCCTTTATCGATAAGGCCTAAAAGCTGTTCTTCGTATTTATTGTCTTTACGCATTACCTCTGTACCTCCGGAGAATGTTACCAATTCCACTTCCAATTTTCCGCTTAAGCGAGGATCCTTGAGAAGGTTATTGATATTTCTAAAAGCTTTCTTGACAATATCCGGATTATCGGTATCCAGTTGGTATACGGCTTTGTAATGCTCTTTTTGAGTTTCTGCACCTGTATATTGTTGATTTTTTGCGATGAGCTCTTCACGGCTTTGGCCGAAGGCATCATCAGCATGTAATCCTGCAAGTAGCACCATAATTAATATGTATTTCATTGATTTTATCTTTCGTTTTCTTTTGTAAGATCGATTAATCCCTGTTTAAGCTTTTCCGACTTAAAGTCCATCATGCCGACCTGTTTACCGATGATGTCTCCATTCTTGGCAAGGATTACGGTCATAGGAATCGAATTGGACATCAGTTCTTCAGGTAGTTCTGATCCAACGGTATACAATGGCAAGGTATATTTGTTCTTTGCCATAAATTTGGCTGCCTTGTCAATATCTTGATCTACTTCAATGGCCATAAAGACGATATCCTTTTCAGATTTCAATTCTTCGTGTAGTTTTTGAAGGGAAGGCATTTCTGCAATACAAGGGGGACACCAAGTAGCCCAAAAGTTCATGACAACGACTTTTCCTTTCAGGTCGCTCAAGGCAACGGTCTCGCCATTGATATTTGTAAAACTTGCTTTCAGGTCATTTTGTTTGCCGACCATTTTCGCTTCTTGGACTTCCTCTGTTTTATCAACTTGCGCAGTAGAATCTGCCGAACCTTCTTTATTGGTTGCCGAGCTACATCCAACTGCGAATAGGGCTAACATGGAGATCCCCAAAATCATTTGCTTCGTTTTCATATTTAAATTTGCTTAGATTATTTTATTATTTGAACTATTTGCCCAGAATTAATTTCTTCTGAACCTTTTTCGATGATCTGATCGGATGGATGTAGATCACCGAATACCTCCATCAGTTTATCCTGAGCCTGTCCTAGAACCACCGGAACACGTTCCACCTTGTTCCCTTCAACTAGCTTTAGGACAAATATTCCGGACTGCGAATTTACCACCGCAGATTGGGGAACAAAAACCGTTGGCCTTTTCCTTTTCAGGTTTAATTGCACATCGGTATAATCTCCACCATTCAACGCTCTACTCTTGTTCGGCACATCAAACTCCAGGGCCAAGGATCTAGAAACTGGATCGATGACCAAGGCATTGCGTTTCAATTGAGCGGTAAAAACCGTATCTGGCTTGCTCAAAACCTTAAACTTTGCCACGGTACTATCTGAAATGGATTGCGCATGTAATTCAGGCACAACCACTTTCAATTTGAGATTGTTGTTGTCTACCAATTTAAAGAATGGCATTCCCGTATCACCCATCAAAGCTCCAACGGAGAAATTCCTTTGGGTGATGATCCCTGAGAATGGAGCTCTCACCACTAGATATTCACGCATTTGGTTTGACTTCTTGTAGGAGAAGTTACTTTCTTCCAAGGCAGCACTATCGCGCAGCATCGAACCATAAGCTTGCTCGTATTCAAGGTCAGAAACTGATCCAGAGCTCTGGTTCTTCACTTTTTTCAAGCGATCGAAACGGCTTTTGCTCACTTCAAAATTGGCGCTTAATTGTTGGGATTTTGCGCGGTCGGCTGTAGATTGTATATCCATTTCAGGAGCTTCCAATACCGCCAAGATCTGCCCTTTGCTAACCTGATCACCAACATCTACATTGATCTTGCGTACAAAACCTTTGATCTTTGCAAAGACATCCACAGATTCATACGGATGTAATTCAGCAGGCAGCTTCAAGGTGTAGGAAGGCTGCTGTTCAATGGGTTGAGTAACCTTTACTGATATGTTCGTACTGGATGGACTCTCCTTTTTAGTATCAGTGTCCTTGCTGTTTGCCTGGCAACCAGCCAATAACAAGATAAGTCCGAATATGCTAAGTTTTTTCATTGTTTATTTCTCTAAATAAAATTTGCTATTTGAATCATCTGGATCCAATGATGGTGATCCATAAGATGCTTTGTTCATGATAAGACTGAAAATCAATGGGATGATCAACAAAATGGTAAAGGTTGAGCTGACCAAGCCTCCGATAACGGCTTGTCCTAATGGCGCCACCTGTTCACCGCCATCTCCCATTCCCAATGCCATTGGAGTCATACCTGCAAGCATGGCCAATGCGGTCATCAAAATAGGTCGGAACCTAGATTTGGCGGCCAATAAGGCAGACCTCGAGGCAGACAGGTTCAGTTTCTTTCTATACCATTCTGCCTGATTAATCAACAAGACCGCATTGGAAACCGATACACCGATGGACATGATGATACCCATATAGGATTGTAGGTTCAAGGTACTTCCAGAGATCCAGATCATAATCGAGGAACCAGCTATCACTGCAGGGACTACCGATAGGATCACCAAGCTCACTCGAACAGATTGGTAATAAGCCGACATCATAAAGAAGATCACCACAATGGCAATGGACAGTCCCGAGAGTAGTCCGGACAAGGTGTCCTCCAATAAAGTTAAGGTACCTTCTTTCCAGATCCGGGTACCACGAGGGGCTTCACCCACCCTTTCCAAGGATTCATTAACTGCTTTGTTGGCAGCACCAAGGTCTTTTTCATGGACATCTGCAATAATGCTCACATATCTGTTAGGGCCTCTTCGGTTTACCTGTGCTGGCACTTCATTGGCTGTTATTGTCGCTATGTCTTCCAACAAAGGCGTTGAAGAACCGGCCTTGACAGGAATGGACCTTAGATCTTGCAGCGTTTGGATCATGTTTTCAGGTACCTGGACCTGCACTTGGAAAACCAATCCAGACTTAGGATCTACCCATAAGTTCTTGTCTGTAAATCGGGTCGAAGAAGTGGTTGCGGCCAGGTTCCTGGAAACTTCTTGAACCGTTAGGCCAAATTCAGCCAATCTTCTACGATCAATCTTGATATCGATGGTCGGATAATGCAGCGGTTCTGCAATCTGTACATCTTTTAAGAAGGGATAGGTGGTCAATTCTTTTTTGATCTTCTCCGCAAAAGCTTCTGCGTTTTTCAATTGTGCTGAACTTACTTTCACTTCCACCGGAGTCATTGAACCCTGACCAATGATTTTCTCCATCAACTCAATAGGTTCAAAGTTGATCCTAGCTTCGGGATATTTCTCCTTGACATGACTACGGACAAATTCTTTGAACTCGTCTGTTTTCATCCCTAGTTTTTTCTTATCCAAGGAGAACTGCATTACCGCTTCTCCAGTTGAACTGGTAAACAAGAAAATTGGGTTGATGGGATTGGCAGATGGGTGCATCCCAACAAAAGAAGAGGAAATCTTAAGGCTGTTTTCGGGAAGTTCAGCAACCAAACTCTTGGTCATTGCCTTAACAGTCTCTTCCGTTCTTTCCAATCTGGTACCATCAGGCATGCGCAACCTCAATTGAAAATCCCCACCTTCTGATTTGGGCATGATGTCCGTTCCTAGAATATTAACGGCTCCAAACACCAAAAACAAGGCTACGACCACATAGAGAATGGATATCAATTTTGACTTTGCAAAATAATAGCGAAGCCTATATACGTACTTCACACCTACTTTATCGACAAAGGACCGTTTATATTTCCCTGCGTGATGCTTCTTGGTCTTCATGATCCAATTGGCCATGATGGGTACGAAGGTTTGGGATGAGATAAAGGAAGCGATCATCGCAAAGGCGACCGCCATAGAAAGTGGCATAAACATATCGCGCGGAATACCTTCCATCATAAATGCAGGGGTCAACACCGCCAAGATACTCAGCAAGATCAGCAATTTTGGAGCTGATATTTCCAACAGGGCATCCAATATGGCTCGGGCCTTTTTCTTTCCGAGTTCCATGTGCTGGTGAATATTCTCAATGGTTACCGTGGCTTCATCGACGAGAATACCTATGGAAAGCGCCAAGCCCGACAAGGTCATGATATTGATACTCTGACCAAACATATGCAAGGTAATTACCGCCGTAATAATAGCGATCGGAATGGTCAAAATTACAATGAGTGCACCTCGTGGATCCCGAAGGAAAAGGAATACCATTAAACCCGTCAACAAAGCTCCTAAGGCACCTTCAAAGATCAGATTGGACAATGACCTAGAGATATAGACCGACTGATCAAAGGCATAAGTAATCTTTACTCCTTCAGGGAGAAGGCTTTCCAGCATAGGCAGTGCTTTCTTCAGATTATCAACCGCATCTAAAGTAGATGCATCTGGCTTTTTGATAATAGGTAGATATACCGAACGTTTTCCATTAATAATGGCATAACCTACCGTTTGATCCGCCGCATCCATGACGGTTGCAACATCTCCAATGAGAATGGTCCTGCCATTCAAGGACTTAATAGGCGTCTGTAAAAATTCCTCCACCCCATTGGAAATGGAGTTAATGGGCGCCATCAGGTTTTTATCCCCGATACGCACATTTCCGGCAGGAGAAGGCATGGAGTTTTTAGTGACAGCCAAGGTCACCTCCTCGGGACTCAAGCCATGGGCCTTCATCTTCTGGGGATCAATATTGACTACCAAACTTCGCATATTACCACCGAAAGGTGCTGGAGCAGTAATGCCTGGGATATTCACAAACATGGGGCGTACTTTCGTAACAGCCATGGTTTGAAGCTCTGTTACCGTATGTTGGTCCGAGTCGAATACCAATTGGCCGACTGGCAGGGAACTACCATCAAAGCGGACCACCATTGGCGGTACAGCACCGGAAGGCAGGAATCCCATGGCCCTGGAAACCTGCATACTGATTTCAGCAGATGCTTGGGACATATCCGTTCCAGGATAGAAGGTTAATTTCATCAAGGACAATCCTTGTACACTCTTGAAATCCAACTCTTTGACTCCATTTACAAAGAGCAACACTTTTTGGAATTCATTGGCCATAAAACCATCCATATAAGCTGGGGAAAGCCCACCATAAGGCATGGCTATATACATGGCTGGAGATTCAATCTCCGGGAATATATCGACTTTAATCTTTTTGATAACCGGCCATGAAAAATAGGCAATCGCGAAGATGACCATGATGATGGCGATCGGTTTTCTTAAAGCAAAACGTATTAAATTCATAGTATTCTTTAAAAATGTGTAAACAACTGACTGAAATCTGCTTGTTGGTAACTTTTATTAACCATCAGATTCCAGTAATTCAAATAAGCCGTCAGGTTCTGTCGCTCCGTTTGTAGGAGGATTTCCTGGACCTGCAACAACTCCGAAAGGTTTATCAAACCACCTTCATAGCGAGCCTTATAGAGTTGATAGGCATCTTCTGCCTGTTGTCTACTGATATTTGATTCTTTAATACCATCTGCAGCAGCTGATATCTCGGCATTCAGCTGATTTAGGTTGCTACTGATTTCATTCTGTAGCAGCTCCTGTTCAAATAGATTGTTCTGAAGTTTTAGATTATATTGTTTCTTGTCCGACTTGGATCTAAACATATCCTGTAGATTCCAGGTAACTCCTACTCCTACAAAATAGTTATTGGCAAAATCATTATAGATTTCGCCATAGTTTCCATGGACATAACCATTGGCTGTAACACCTGAACTGCGATTTGCCAAGCCTCCCAATAACATCACGCGGGGAAAAAGTTCTTTGCCCTGTTTTCTCTCCAAGAGCGTAAGAGATTCTTCTTCCTTCTTTTTCATCATCAACAAAGGATGCTCAAGGGTACTGGTCTGCTGGCTGCCAATCAATTGTAAAAAAGCTTCTGGATTATTGTTTCCAGCACTTAATACCTCTTCATTGGTAAATTCCTTTAACAAGATCTTAGCACCATTTAATTTCCCTTGAATTTGAAGCAGATTGCTTTCTACATTCTTCAAGGAGGAAGTCGCCAATAAGGTATCTGCACCAGGAACAATACCGGCACGTGCCAAGCCTTTGGTAATATCCACTATGGATTGATAGCGCTCGCTATGCTTTTGGTACCAATCATCCATTACATGAAAAAACAGAAATTCAATATATCTCCTGGTCAATTTTTGTTGGACGTTATAAGAGAAATCTTGCTCTTTTAATTTAGTGTAGTCAATTTTTGTACTGGAAATATCTTTATCCAGTCCTTTTCTTCCGAAGTTGATCAAATCCCAGTTCATACTTCCCGAAAGAAAATGATTGAAAGTAGAAGAAGCACCATCCAATTGATTAGGACCGGAAATATTCATGATTCCGGGAAGCGGCAGAAAGGCACCAGAGGTTCCTTCGACTGAGCTAAATCCTTGTTGGAATTGGGCTTGGACTTGAGGTTTGTATTTTATCTGTTGGGCAATACTATCCTGTTTTGCCAATAGGATCTGTTGTTTCTGAACTTCAAATCCTTTGTAATAATTCCTTGTTTTATCCCAGAGATCTTGCAGGCTTTGTGCATGGCTATCCATAGCGATGAACAGTCCCAACAGGATCAATAGGCTTTTAAATTTTAAACCCATCTTAAATAGTAAAATTTGAATTGATTAAATGGCTTGGCCGAGCCATTACACAGAAAATTTAGGATTGAACAAGACAGTTCATTTCCAGGCCTACATACATTTGTCCACAGGACAAACTGCTGTCAGGATAGCAATTCTATAAGTTTAAACGACGGAATTGGAGGAATAGATCATTGGAATTGGTCTTTTGGGAATTCCAATGGTAATTTTCTACTTCTTTCCTAGGCAGGAAAGAAAAAAGGATTAAGGCAAGGCTAAACAAAGCAATTACAGCCGGCTGTACTTGAAAATCTTTAACCACGAGATCATGAGCTTTGATTTGCTCATTTGCAACGCTACAATCCACCGCTTCGTAGTCAATCCAAGAATCAGGTTTCGCTGATTTGTTGCTTCTGCTTTCAGTTTTGGTGTCCTGATACAGATTTTGCTTGATTGATGCCTTAATCGGACATGAGGTTAATACAAACAGCAATACAATCCCTAAGACCTTAGCGATAAGGGGAAATTGCTGATTGAACCCGATTGTTGTGTTAAGCATATCCGCAAAGTTATGGCTTCTGGTAGGAAATAAAAAATATTTTAAAAAAGTTACTAAGGTTTGACCCTATGTTTCGTTTTAGCTCCAACGACCATTATAAACAAAATGAAAACTTCCAGAGAAGTAGCTGCATTAATCAAAAAATACATTGAGGGGAATATCAGTTCGCTTGAAAGTATCCAATTGGACCAATGGATAAAAGAAAAGCCAGAACATGAAGAATTCTTTAAAAAGATCCTGATCGAAGATGAATTGTTTGAGGATGCTCTGACTTGGGTCAACCTGAACCAAACCGATCATACAGAATGGCTGGAAGATATCAAAAGCGACACCCTGCAAAAAATCAGGAAGGCTGAACCCAAACCTATCCGTTCTAAAAAACGAGTTTGGATTTATTATGCTGCCGCTGCTATCCTGTTGTTTGGCCTTGGATATTCATTTCTTAATTATCGTTCTCAAACAATTACGGAGGTTGATGCTGAATTATCTGCGGTACAACCAGGTTCCAATAAGGCGGAGCTTTCGCTATCCGATGGGAGAACCATTAATCTTCGAAGTGACAAGGATGGTATCGTGATTGATCAAGATTTGGCGTATTCTGATGGAACGCCCCTCCTTGAAGTCAACAAAAAAGAACTGACCAAAATTATGGCGACCATTCAGGTCCCTAAGGGCGGAAAATATCAGATTAAATTACCTGATGGTAGCAAGGTTTGGTTAAACTCCATGTCCAAATTGGAATATCCATTAGCTTTTGACCCGAACCGTAGAACCGTAAAACTGGAAGGTGAGGGTTATTTTGAAGTGGCAAAACTGAACAAGAACGACAAACGAGTACCATTTGAGGTCATCAGCAGTTCACAGACCATTGAGGTTACTGGGACCCAATTCAATGTATCGGCATATCCAGAAGATGCCCAAACCGTTTCCACTTTGGTGGAAGGTTCCATCAATGTACATTCCGCCTCCGGGAAAATAAGTCTTTCACCAAATCAACAGGCCATCAATTCAGCCAATGGACTCAGCAAGAGAGCGGTTGAAGTAGAGAGTTTTATTGCTTGGAAGAACAACAAATTCATGTTCTATGAAACCGAGTTGAGGGATGTAATGAAAGGCTTGAGCCGTTGGTATGATATACAGGTAGAATATCAAGGAAATATCCCTGCCACCTATTTCTATGGAGAAATAGGTCGGGACAAAAACTTAGCCGAGGTTATTCGGTTAATAGAGAAGAGTGGCGTGAAATTCAAATTGAAACAAAAAGGAAGTACCTATAAACTAATCATCATTTAATTAACTAAACAAATTATGAAGACAAACCATTACACCATTCCCATTTAGGGTGATCCTCATAAAAAAAACCGAACATGGTCTCTCACACCATTGTTCGGCTATACATGAGGATCTCAAGAATACAGTAAACTGATAGTAAACCTTAATCATTTAAAATCCTAATTGTACAAAAATATGATTTTTATACAACAATTTGATTATGGCAGTAGGTCTGCCATACCTAAATTAAAACACTGGGTATTGACCATGAAATTAACCTTTTTATTGACTGTCCTAAGTGTAGTTCAAGTATATGCGAACAGCTATGCACAGCATGTCAGCATAAAAGCTAAGAACTCACCCTTGGTTCAAGTGATGCAATCCATTCAGAAGCAGAGTGGGATTCCATTTTTCTTGAATGGCAAAGACATTGCAAATACCAAGATCAATGCAGATATCAAGAATGAAAAACTTGAAACGGCCTTGACCAATCTATTTACCGGGAAACCAATTTCCTGGGAATTGGTGGATGGCACGATCATTCTTCGTCGATCCGAAAATCCAACCCTAGGAGCGCAAGTTTCTGCAGTGGAAAACAGGGCTGCGCAACAAAGACGCATCAGCGGAAAAGTGAGCGATGAGTCCGGGAATCCTATTCAAGGGGCTTCCGTAGTCGTTACAGGCACTAGCAATGGAACGTCTACTGATGCAAACGGAAACTTTTCTTTAGAGGTCAGTGGAAGCAATATCAGCTTAAGTGTGAGCTATATCGGCTTCTTGAAATCGGAAGTTAGCATTGGCAACCAACAGAACATCAACATCATCCTAAAAGAAGATTTAGGCGATCTGGATGAGATTGTGGTTGTTGGATACGGTACCCAAAAGAAGAAATTAAATACTGGAGCTACCATTGAGGTAAAAGGCGAAGATTTGGAGAAATTAAGCACGCCTAGCATATTGGAAGCCCTACAAAGTCAATCACCAGGGGTTCAGATCACCCAAAGTTCAGGGATGCCAGGTGAAAGCTTTAAAGTAACGATCCGCGGTCTGGGAACCATCGGTAACTCCAGTCCTTTATATGTCATTGATGGAATCGCAGGCGGAGATATTAATATGTTGAACCCATCGGACATCGAGCGTATTGACGTATTAAAAGATGCGGCATCTGCGGCTATTTATGGAGCAAGAGCGGCAAACGGGGTTGTTTTGGTCACTACCAAGCAAGGTAAGGATGGAAAGATGTCCTTGCATATTGATAATTACTTAGGTTTCCAAAATGCCTATAAATTGCCTTCCTTATTAACGGCAAAAGAATATATGACGATTCAAGATGAACGTCGCTTCAATGAAGGTGCAGCTCCTTATGACTGGGCTAACCTAATCCCTAAACAATACCAACAAATTCAAGATGGAACTTGGAATGGCACCAACTGGATGAAGGAAATCCATAATGACGATGCCATTTTACAAAACACATCCTTGAACCTAATGGGTGGAAATGAACAGTCAAAATTCTCCATGGGTTATTCCATCACCAACCGTGAAGGGATTATTGGAAAACCTGTTCAACCTGATTTCCAAAGACATACAGTACGTTTAAACTCTGACCATATTCTATTGAAAAATGATGAATTCAATATCATCAAAATTGGAGAGAACATTAACTATGGATACAACAACCGTTCAGGAATCGGTATTGGAAACATCTATTGGAATGATGTGCACAACATGCTTGTTGGCAACCCTTTATTGCCGGCATTTAATGAGAATGGAGATTATTATGATCAACCGAGCAAAGTAGCGGATAAATGGGCATTGGATGGTGCTATTTCCAATCCTATGGCAGAAATGGTCTTTCGTAGAGGTCAGAATAAAGCAAAAAGCCACAGCTTGTTTGCCAATGCTTATATAGAGATCCAGCCGATCAAAAATTTGATATTCAAGTCGAATTTTGGATATAGAATGAGTGCATCCACCTATAGACAATATACAGATGTTTATAACTTATCGACCACCGTTCAAAATGCGGTTGATGATATCAGCCAAAACCAATCTGTAGGTTATAACTGGGTTTTAGAGAACACTTTAAGCTACCATTTCGAACCAATTACTGGTCATCAATTTGATGTTGTAGCGGGTCAATCCATGGAGAAGAGCGGTATCGGCGAAGATCTAAGCGTAACAACCTCTAACTCATCATTCCCAGGTCAATGGGAGAAAGCATGGGTGAGCAATGGTCAAGGTTACGATGGATTTATTCCAACCGTGAACGGTGTACATTGGCCAATGGGTTCCATTGCTTCGGTTTTCGGACGTGTCAATTACAACTATAATGAGACCTATATGGCTACATTGACCTTAAGGGCTGATGGTTCATCTAATTTCGCTCCTGGAAAACGTTGGGGATATTTCCCTTCCGCATCCGTGGGTTGGGTACTGAGCAATGAAGATTTCCTACAAGGGAATGAAGGCATCAACTTCTTTAAATTGAGAGCTAGCTGGGGTCAAAATGGTAATGCGAGCATTTCGCCATTCCAATACTTGGCAACCATTGCTATCAACAATAAAAACGGTTATTATTTTGGTAATAACATGAATACGCTGCTTCGTGGAGCATATCCTGATATTTTACCGAATCCGGACGTAAGTTGGGAAACATCCGAGCAGATCAACGTAGGTTTTGATTCGAGATTTGTAGACAACAAATTATCGGTGGTCTTCGATTGGTATAAGAAATCAACAGTGGATTGGTTAGTTCAGGCGCCCGTATTAGCAATCTATGGAACCTCTGCCCCATTCATCAATGGCGGGGACATTGTTAACAAAGGTTTTGAACTGGGTTTGAACTGGTCAGATAGAAATGACAACTTCAACTATAGCATTGGCTTGAACGGTGCTTATAACAAGAATGAAGTAGTAAGGATTGCCAATTCAGAAGGAATTATCCATGGGGAAGAAAATGTACTGAGTCAAGGAACAAAAGAAATGTACCGTGCTCAAGTAGGTTTCCCAATCGGATATTTCTATGGATTCAAAACTGATGGAATTTTCCAAAACCAAGATCAGATTGATGCATGGCGTGCAGCAGGAAAAGGAGTTTTACCTACAGCACAACCAGGAGATGTAGCTTTTGTGGATGCCAACATGGATGGCTCTATCACTGATGCCGACAAAATGATGATCGGAAATCCGCATCCTGACTTTAGTGGTGGTATGAACATCAGCTTGGGATACAAGGGATTTGACTTGGGTATAACTGCTCATGGCTCATTTGGACATCAGATTGCAAAATCTTACCGTTCATTTGCTGACAGTCCATTACAGAACTATACTACGGAGATCTTTGAAAGATGGCATGGTGAAGGGACTTCGAACAAGTTGCCTCGATTAACCAGTGGTAGCCATACCAACAATCAATATATCTCGGACATCTATATCGAAGATGCAGATTTCGTAAAGATCCAAAACATTACTGTAGGCTATGATTTCTCCAAATTATGGAATAAATCTCCTTTCAGTCAGATCCGTCTTTATGGTACGGTACAGAATCTGTACACATTCACCAAATACAGCGGTATGGACCCAGAAATCGGCTATGGATATGATAAGTCATGGGTTACTGGAATTGATTTAGGATTCTATCCGCAGCCTAGAACTATAATGTTTGGTTTAAACCTTAAATTTTAATTGCAATCATGAAAAAGACGATATTATTATTGATGGCTGTAGGATTTCTTAGTTCTTGTGAAAAGTTCCTAGATTCTGAGAGTTACGATAAGAAAAATACAGCGAATTTTCCGGTGAATGTATCGGATGCTAACTCCATGCTTACAGGGATTTACTCGAGTTTAAGCGCAGCAATTTCGAATGTAGCGAATACGCATTTCTACATGGCAGAACTGGCTTCAGACGACCGTTTTGGGGGTGGAGGTGAGAACGACCGTGATATGCAAGGTTTAGATCACCTGATGAATACCCAACCCGATCGTTTCTTGACCTTCTGGACAGCAAGATACCAAGGAATCTTCAGGGCCAATACAGCATTGGAAACATTGGATCAGGTTCAAGGTTGGACCAACGAAGGACAAAAGAATCAAGTTCTTGGTGAGGTTCATTTTTTAAGGGCATTATATTATTTCGAGCTCTCCCAGATGTTTGGTGAGGTGCCTTTGGTAACCAGTACCCAAGTCACCAATATCCCGAAGAATCCGGCAGCAGAAACTTACGCATTGATTGCAGAGGATTTGAAGACCGCTATCAGTTTAATGCCTGCTACTCCATACAATTCAGTTCCTTCGGGTCATGCGACCAAATGGGCTGCAGAAGCATTGATGGCTAGGGTTTTCCTTTTCTATACTGGTTATTATAAAAAAGCAGATCTTCCTTTAGCATCTGGCGGATCTGTGACCAAGGCGCAAGTTATCCAATGGCTAGATGACTGTATCAAAAACAGTGGTCATGACCTTGTGAGTGATTTCAGAAACCTTTGGCCGTATTCCAATGAGTTCACCAAACTGGACTATAAATACGCTCAGGACAACAACCTGAAATATGAAGGTGAAGGCCATAAGGAAACTGTTTTTGCAGTGAAATTCGGAACCTTGGTGGATTGGGGAGACCAATATAATTTGGGTTATTCCAATCAATACAACTTACACTTTGGATTGCGCTCTAACAACGGTCTAGCTGGAACTTTCCCATTTGGACAAGGTTGGGGAGCAGGACCAGTAAACAGTAACCTTTGGAATGAATGGAAACAGGCAGAACCAACCGATGTAAGACGTACAGGATCCATTATCAATATGGCGACCGATGTAGATTCCTATATCTTCGGGGCAGATAACCAAATGGAAGAAACCGGTTTTTGGCAGAAGAAATACATCTCCATTACCGCCTATGATAAGGAAACTGGAGCTCTGCTCCCATCCTATGCGATCTTGGCCAATGCTGCACAATCAGAAATGCAACTTGCCCATACACAGGATTTGGCATTGATCAGATTTGCAGATGTATTGTTGATGCATGCTGAGTTGACGGAGACCGCAACGAACCTGAACAGGGTAAGAGCAAGGGCAAAATTGACACCAGTTGCTTATTCATTGGCTGCACTGAAAAGAGAACGCCGTTGGGAACTTTCTTTTGAAGGCTTACGCTATTTTGACTTGATGCGATGGAATGATGCAGGTACTGCCTTGGCTAAACAAGAAGGTGTGGATATCAAAAACAAAGGTATTGACACGAAAATGAAAGCATTTGGGGGCGGTTATAAAGCACGTTATGAGGCTACTGGAGGTTTTTGGCCAATTCCAAGTTCGCAAATTGCGCTTTCAGAAGGCGTTTTGGTTCAAAATAAAGGTTGGGGAGATTCAAGCAATGAGTTTCCAGGTTGGTAATCAATAAACTTAAACAAATGAGAAATTTAATCAATATCATCATATTTTCGATTTCATTTGCCTTGTTATTGGGTTGTGAACCTATAGAAGATCGAATGGAATTGGGTTCAGCCATTGGAGCTGAGCAATTGGATATCTCTGCCACTGTTCTGACCGTAAATGGGAAAAAGAGCAACAAGGTGGTAGTCAACAATAACAGTCCGGTCCTATCCTCATGGGATTATGGAACGGGCGTAACACAAAAGAAAACAGATACTGTTCTGCTAGTTTCTACCGGAGAAAACGAAATCATTTTTACCGGGTTGAACCCTGATGGCAGTAAGATCAGCAAGTCATTGAAAGTGACTGTCGATGAGTTATCATTTCCTGTTCCATTGGAATGGGGAATGCTGACCGATGGTAAAGACAAGACTTGGGTATGGGATACGACTAAACCTTCAGTTTGGGGTAATGGAGGCTATATGGGTAGCAATGGACCAGCATGGTGGACCTTGAAAGAAGCCGATATAGATGGTCAGGCTCCTGGCGAGGGAAAAGGCGCAAAAATGATCTTTTCCCTTCGCGGAGCAAAATTGACTAAAGTAAAATCTACAGGCCAACAGGAAGTAGGCAGTTTTTCTTTTGATATGGGCAAGCAAGTGAAATTGGATGATGGAACGGTTTGGGCCAAAGGAAAATTAACGACCAAAGGCGTTACGGTTCTTTGTGGAAAATCACCTAATGAAGGAAATGCTCCTGTTTATGAATATGATATCCTTATCATCAATGATTCGGAAATTGTATTGAGCTATCCAGAGCCGGGAGTTGGTCCATGGGGAACAGCATGGTTCTGGAACTTTAAAGCTATATAGAGACAAGAGACAGGAGACATAAGACAGTAGACAAAGGTCAGAAGTCAGTAGGCAGAATGATTGTCTACTACTATAAAGAGAAGGTTTTGTTGGAGTCATTGTTATAATTGGGGGATCGAGGTTTGCGAAAGCAGATCTCGATTTCTTTTTGATCATTTTATTAGGTTTAAAAAGTTCACTGTCTTTTTCGATTGTGCAGTACTTGAATATGGAGGCTGGAACTGAGCTTAAGATAGTTTTAGGCTAATTTCTTTCTAATTTATTGCTTAAAAAAATGCTTTAAACTTTTTTATTCGTCAAATTAACATTAAATTTATAATGACCATTTTAATATTGCCTATCAAATCACGAGATGAACAATTTTGACAAGGAAGTCATTGGCTTACAGCAGGGTAAAGAATCTTCTTTATGCTACTTCATGGATCAATACAGCCATGCCTTGCACTTCTATGCGTTCAAAATTATCAAGGATAGAGACATTGCCAGAGAGATCGTTTCGGAAGCATTTTGTAAGCTATGGGAAAAGAAAGAGAACTTTCATGCTGAGGAAAGTATCAAATCCTTTCTATACATTGTTACAAGGAACGAATGTTTGGATCATCTCAAGTTAAAGAGAAATCAACTTCGGCATGATGAGGAATGGTTGGTAAACCTAGAATCAGGGGAAGAAAATATCCTGAGCAAGATCATCTATACGGAATTGATCGAGTTGATTGTAAAGGAGATTGAGAAATTACCGAATCAACAAGGGAAAATCATTCAGTTATCGGTATTGGAGGGCAAAGACACTGCAGAGATTTGCGAGGAATTAGGGACAACTGCTAGTAATGTTTATTTCTCAAGATCTAAAGCTCTTTCGACGTTGAAAAAGGTGTTCAAACACAAAAACATTTCCTATTATCACCTGTCCCTATTATTATTCTTATTCGAGCGTTAGTATTTATACTAAAACCCTTATTTCATTTCTTAGAAGGACGATTTTATCTTCATTTTCCAGTTTCTTAAGGATCCTGGAGACCACTACACGGGAGGTATTGAGGTCTAAAGCGATATCCTGATGGGTAACCGTCAGAATTCGGTCTTCCGTTAGTTTCACTTTTTCTTTAAGATAGTTCATGATCCGGTCCTCCATTTTGGAGAATGCGAGGTTATCGATGGCTCCAAGCATTTCGTTCATTCGGGAAGAATAGCTGTTTAAAATAAAGCTTCGCCAAGAACTGTACTTCACCAGCCATTCGTTGAGGTATTGGTTTGGGATCATAGCGACTACGGTTTCCATTTCAGCCTGTGCCCTGATCTCACTTTTTTTGTTCCCTAGGCAACAAGCTATGGACATGGTGCAGGTTTCACCTTTTGCCAAATAATAAAGCAACAACTCCCCTTCCTTTTCATCCTCACGCATGATCTTTATTGCTCCTGTTAATAGCAAGGGCATAGAACGGATATATTGACCGATATCAATAATTATGTCGCCAGACTGAAAGGTCTTTAAAGTAGCAACCGCCTCAATTTCTTCAATTAAGGCGGGTTCTAATATTCCGGTATAAGCGTTTTCTATTAGACTCATACTCAAATATACTATTTTGTTGTTTCTTTACCCTGGTTTTTCCAGTCTATAAAACTACCGGCATAGTTATAAACTTGGTTGAAACCATTTTTTTCTAGGTAAGAAGCCGCAATAGTAGCTCTGTCTCCAGATTGACATTGAATAATGATCTTTTTATCTTTGATATCGGTTGGTAATTTCTTTCTAAAAGAACCAACAAAGCGATGTTCAGCTCCTGGTATATGTTCAGCTTTGAATTCAGAGATTCCACGAACATCCAACAATACGGTATCTGAATTATCTTTCATTGCTTCAACAGTATCGGCATCGACAAGCTTGGTTTTTTCCAATTCAGCAGAATCCAAATCAGTCACGAAGCCTTTGATATTATCTAATCCGATACGCATTAATTTTCTTGTAATTTCTTCTTGGTTACCTTCGTCTGCAATCATGACCATGTTTTCATCATAGCCAATCATCCATCCTGCCCAGTTTGCCAGGGAATTATTGTTTTGGATATTGATAGCGTCCTTTAAGTGACCTTTAGCAAATTCAGTTTTATGACGGGTATCTATTAAGGTGATATCATCCATCTTTTCAACCTCTTCAACCGATAATGTTGGGTGCTCTGGCACTTCAACCAAAAGAGATCTGTCTACTTTGTTCAATTTCTTCATCATGGCAAAGTACACCGGGGCTTCAGGTTGATCGCTCAACAAGTAATTTTTGAAGCCTTCGTAGTCATCGCCGAATTGGAAAGCCCAGTTTCTGATCTTTTCATAGCCAACTGTACTGCTAGGTACAGCACCTAAAGCTTTACCACAGGCAGATCCAGCACCATGACCGGGCCATACCTGAACGTAATCTGGTAATGCGGCAAATTTTTTCAAAGATTCAAACATCTGCTGAGCACCAATTTCCTTAGTACCAACCAGACCCGCTGCCTCTTCTAAAAGGTCAGGTCTACCGATATCGCCTACGAAAACAAAGTCACCAGTGAAGATCATTACGGGCTCTTCGGATGCAGGATGGTCTGTCAACAGGAAGCTGATACTTTCAGGAGTATGTCCTGGAGTATGCATAACTTTTAAGCTTAGGTTACCCACATTGATGACATCCCCATCTTTAAGTCCTACATGAGGGAATTCATATTGCCAATTCTCACCACCTTCATCAGAAAGATATAATTTAGCACCTGTTACTTCAGCCAGTTCGCGAGAACCTGCTAGGAAGTCGGCATGAATATGTGTTTCAGCAATGTGCGTAATCTTCATGTTATTTTGCTTTGCAATTTCCAAATAGGAATCAATATCCCTCTTTGCATCAATTACAATCGCTTCGTTTTTAGCTTGACAGCCAATAAAGAAACTGGCTTGAGCTAAGGTTTTATCATAAACTTGTTGAAAAAACATAGAATTTGTTTAAAATATTAAATTTATAATTCTGTTAAGTTAATGTTTCTTATTTATTGTTTTGCGCCCAAGATAAAAATCCTCCTTGTAGATCGAAAATTTCTTTTGCGCCCATGTTTTCCAATATCATGGCCGCCATGTGCGAGCGTGCTCCAGAACGGCAATAGATATAGATTGGTTTTTGAAAGTTAATGTACTTTTTTGCTTGATCCATAAAATCCGAAGACTGTACATTAATTAAAGTAGAGCCATCAATCTTGCCTAATGCGTATTCCATTTCTGTTCTAACATCAAGTAGTTGAACGTCGTTATTTTTTATTTGAGCCTTAAACTCTGGAACTGTTAATAATTTTATCATATCAATAATTTTATACAACAAAGTTAGGCCAATCAAATACCAGTATCCGTTACTTTTGTTACACATCAATTTGTTAATGAGGCAATTTCTCTCTTACAAGACCATATACATAGGTTCCTAGAACAGCGAAAGCAGCCACGATCAACATACTATACAAACCTGAACCGATCAACACAAAAACTGGTCCTGGACATGCACCTACCAATGCCCAACCAAGTCCAAAGATAATACCACCAATAAGATACCTAGGAATGGATTTGGCTTTAGGTGTAATAGATACCGAATCGCCATTTACATCCTTTACTTTCTTTCGTTTCAGATATTGTACTGCAGGGAGGCCGATCAATAAGGCAGTTGCCATAAATCCATACATGTGAAAAGATTGGAAACTGAACATTTCATAGATACGAAACCATGAGGCAGCCTCGGCTTTATACATGACAACACCAAAAGCTACGCCTAATAATATAAATATTAATTTTTTCATGTCTTAAAAAATAAGGGGAAATAATAGATGAACCATGACCAGTCCACCGATAAAAAAGCCAACAACAGCAATCAAAGATGGCCATTGTAGATCACTGAGGCCCGAAATAGCATGTCCGGAAGTACAACCGCCTGCATACCTAGTTCCGAAACCAATCAATAAACCTCCAATTGCAAGGATGGCGATATTTTTAGCGTTGATGGTTTCGAAGATTTCTGTTGGGGAGTAAGCTGCACCGGCGCTTTCAATTCCTAGTTCCTTTAAATCTGTCACTGTTTGTTCGGAAATTTGAGGAATTTGGTTGTCGGAAAGAAAATGAGCAGCAAGAAAGCCACCAATCACGGAACCTAGCAGGAACAACAGGTTCCACATCTGTGTTCTCCAATCAAATTTAAAAAAGCTACAGGAATTGCCTGCCCCAAGGACAGCGCAGATGTTTCTGAAATTGGATGAAAATCCAAAAGTTCTACCTAGTAAAATTAAAGCCAGCATAATAAGGGCGACTAGTGAGCCGCCGACGTACCAGGGCCAAGGCCCCATTAATAAATCCATAGTCGTTAAATAAATTTTCTGCAAAAGTACGGTCTTAAAAAAAGTCTTTTAGTAACCAAAGTTACTCAATACCTGTGCAAAACTGCTTCATAGCTATGTAACTAATGTAACTAACTCCAAAAAAACTTTCCCGGAACTTTGTGGAAGAAAAATTTATTTATGGAGTTTTTAGGATATATAGCGTCGATTGGGATAGGTATTTCACTTGGATTGATTGGTGGTGGTGGCAGTATTTTAACCGTCCCTGTTTTAGTTTATTTGTTTCAAATAGACCCATTATTGGCTACCTCCTACTCCTTATTCATTGTAGGCTCCACCTCTGCTGTGGGTGCAGTTCCATATTTCAGGAATAATTTGGTGGACTTCCAAACAGCCCTGTATTTTGGTTTACCCTCCATTATTACGGTTTTCCTGACCCGATTATACATCATCGAGGCAATTCCTAATCACTTATTCCAGATCGGTAGCTTTGAAATAACAAAAAACATGGGGATCATGCTTCTATTCGCTATCCTGATGTTATTTGCAGCATTAAAAATGATAAAAGGGAATCAGGTTGATGAATCCAAGAAAATAAGTCAACGTAGTGTTCTACCATTAGTCTTTCAAGGAGCTGCGGTAGGATTTATCAGCGGATTAGTAGGTGCTGGTGGCGGATTCCTAATTATTCCTGCCTTGATTATCTTTAATCAAATGCCCATGAAGAAAGCAGTGGGTACTTCCCTATTGATCATAGCGGCCAATTCACTTTTTGGATTTATCGGAAAATTAGATTTCCATTTAATCAACTGGACCTTTCTATTGACCCTTTCCGGAATTGCAATTACAGGAATTTTGATCGGCTCAAAATTGAGCCAGAAGATTGATGGAAAAAAATTGAAACCTGCTTTCGGTTGGTTTGTTCTATTGATGGGGATTGTGGTCATCATCCAAGAGATCAGCAAGTAGGTATCGGTTTGGAAAATTCACCGATAATTTATTGGCAGTTACCGAAAATATATATCGATTGACCTAATCTCTTAACAGAGAACGTTGTACAAGTCTTATCTTTGATTAACAAAAATAAGTTAACAACAAATTGTATATCAAATAAAAACGAACAACTATGTCAATTAAAGAAACATTCTCAGTAACAGGGGAGAACTTATTAAAAAGGATCAAGGATTTAATCGCTGAAGGAAACGTAACGAAGATCAGCATCGCCGATAAACATGGAAAAGACATCATGAGCTTTCCAGTAACCTTAGGCGTAATCGGAGTGGTATTAGCTCCAATATTTGCAGCAGTAGGCGCTATTGCGGCTTTATTGACTGAATGCAAAATCACTGTGGAACGCAGCGATAAGCCTGAAGATAAAGACCCTACTGATGCTGCTAAAACAGAAGAAAACACACAAAGTACGGATATTGAAGTACACTAATTTCTTAGATTTTTTACTGAACGAAAGAGGCCGCTGGGAAATCCAACGGCCTCTTTTATATTTTTATCGGAAAGATTACATCAGAATAGCATCTTTCACCTGAACCTTAGTCCAATATTTACTGAATTTATCTACAGCATCAAGGTGAATTTGGTGATGTTCGTAAGTATTGATATCGTCCATGGTATTAAAGGTCACCAACAAATAGTAGGAAAATGAGTTGTCTACGACATCCCGAGGAGTGGTAGGTGCTGGTTTTCCAAATCTCAATGCTTTTGGTCCAGGAACTTTCTTTAGTTCTTCAAAAAAATTCATAAAATCTTTCTCTTCTTCTGCAGTGATCCCCTCTTTTAGCCAAAAGAACACATTGTGGACAATAAGCCCGGATCCAAGTTCCTCTGTTTGAGCAGCGGCCTCAGGAGCAGTTGCTGCCCCAGTAGAATCGGCAGTGCTAGTATTGCTTGCATTAGAAGACTCATTGGCACATGAGCTCAATAACGCTCCTGAACTTGCTCCGACTAGAATTGTTGTGATGAAGTTTTTTCTTTTCATGTTTAAAATTTAGATTGATGTAGGTAGATAAATATAAGAAATCTTTCCTTTTATTCGACTGTGGAGGTGCTTAAAATCAAAATATTGCACAGACATCACAAATGGAAAGAGAAACGCTACAGCAAAATCAAAATTTTACAAAAGTAAACTCCTTCGTTTTATTATAGAAGAGCTGGACAGAAATAATAGGCATTAATTATTCAAATATTTTAAACAATAGTTGAATGTTTTTTCAATATTCATAAATGAAAATACTTAGTGTAAACAAATTGATTATTAATAGAATATACGGCACATTCCTTGCTTTAATTCACCGAAAGACAATAAAGAAATCTAGGGTATTTTCCTTTTCAAACTATATATTTGCAGGAAAATTATGCTGCAATTAAATTGATTTATTATTAAACAAATGCAGCTAATAGGTGTTAGTAAGAGATACAATATTAATTATAAAAGGATATTTTTCAGGCTTTGAATAGATTTGGTCGAATTGTATTAAAAACAGTCTTGTGGATTATAGGGTCCATAATAGCTTTAATTTTACTTCTAATTTTTCTGATCCGTCTTCCCTCAGTTCAAAACTATGTGGTTGGCAAGGTTTCGAATTATTTAGAAAATAAGCTTGGAACACAGGTAGATATTGGCCATATCTATATCAACTTTCCTAAAAAACTGGAGTTGAACGATGTCTTTTTCGCAGATGAATCTAAAGATACCCTAATCGCCGGCGAGTCCCTGATGGTGGATATCAATATGTTTAAATTATTGAAAAATACCGTTGAAATCAATGAGCTGCAGTTAAAGGGTATTACAGCCAAAATCAACCGAACACTTCCGGACAGCAGCTTTAACTTTGATTATATCGTAGCGGCCTTTGCTTCTGAAAAGGAAAGCACACCTACTGCAGACTCTTCCTCGGCACTAACTTTTGACATCGATAAAGTCAATTTTGAAAGGATCAAATTTGTTTATAAAGATGATGTCATTGGTACTTCTGCTGATATTTACTTAAATAAATTTGATACGCGGGTTTCTAAATTTGACCTGACCAATAACATGGCATTTGGTATGCCAAATGTTAAGATTGACGGGCTTAGCGCTGATATCAAGCAATGGGCTGTCATTACCTCCCAGGATTCTGTAAAAGCATCAGACTTTGGTATCACAAGCCAGAGCGTTGAACAAAGTTCTCTACTTCCCAGTATAGATATCAAGACTGTGGATCTGAAGAATATCTTTATCCGATATGATGATAAGGCGATCAATATGCAGAGCAAGTTTGATATTAAGAACCTTGCTGGTAACATTGATCAAATTGATCTGAACAAGGAAATTGTGAAGCTGAAAGAAATCAAGCTTTCACAATCGGATTCAGAGGTTTTATTTGGAAAAACTACTCAAGAACATACTTTTGATGATACTGCTGACACCACGACCTCTTCTGTAAACTGGAAGGTTTCGGTGGATAAACTTGCCATTGAAAAGACCAATTTTTGGTTCAAAGATGATAATCAAGCCAGGACCAAAGGAATCGATTATTTTAATCTTAAACTTACTGATATTGCTGGAGCCTTGGATGAACTGTATTATTCTGCTGACTCCATCTCAGGAGATCTGAAAGGATTTACGGTTAAAGATCATTCTGGCTTTGATCTAAAAATGCTGAAGGGAGACTTTGTCTATACCAATACTGGGGCTACGATTAAGGATCTATTACTTGAAACGCCAAATACGCTCATTCAAGACGAAATCATTATTTCCTACCCTTCGTTAGATGCTGTATCGAACAACCCAGCGACGATGAGCATCAATGCCAATATCAAAAAGAGCCATATCGATATGAAAGACATTAGGCTATTAGCTCCTGACCTTGAAAAAGAGGAAGTTATGAAGCCATTAATGAACAAACGTTTCTATATCGATGGAAAGGTGATGGGTAAATTGAATGACCTTCGAATCCCTCGATTTGAGTTCAAAACCTTAAACAATACCCATGTTATTGCTACTGCTCACATCAAGGGACTTCCTGATGTGGACAAAATGTATCTGGACCTGAACCTGAAAAAAATGGTAACAGGTAGAAATGATTTAAATCAATTGATCGCTCCTTCCCTATTGCCTGATAGTATACAATTGCCACGAAACATAAGCTTGACGGGTACTTTCAAAGGAGGCATGAACGGTTTTGATACCGACATGAAATTGATAACCGAGCAAGGGAATGCAACGGTTAATGGAAAGTTGAGCATGGGTAGAGATACTACCTACAATGCCTTTGTAACGGTTGATAACTTTAATTTGGGTGAGTTCCTGAAACAGGATTCCGTTTTGGGTTATATTTCAGCGCAGGCGCAGGTTAATGGTACTGGATTGAATCCTAAGACCATGCAAGCCGATATTTTAGGAACGCTTAACCGTTTTGATGCGATGGGCTATAGCTATAAGGACATCGAATTTGACCTGACAGCTCGCTCAGGAGATATCGCTGGTAGCATCAATAGTCCGGATCCAAACATCGACCTAAATGCCAATATTCAAGCGGACATGCGCGGTGAGTTCCCGAGATTGTACGCAGAAATGATGATCGACAGCATTAATTTCAAGAACTTGAAATTAATGGATCAGGACGTCAGATATCATGGTAAAATCTTAGCTGATTTTGAAAGCTTGGATTTAGATAATCTAAACGGCTCCTTATTGGTTACCAATTCTTCCATTGCTTATGAAAAAGATCGATATGGTTTGGATACCATTTCATTAACTGCTCAGTCGGACACTGGAAGAAACACATTAATATTAAACTCTGAATTTTTAAGCGCCCATTTAACGGGAAGTTATAAGTTGACTGAATTAGGGTCATCTATTTCGGATATTATTCAGACCTATTATAACCCTTCAGGTGTCCATACGAAATATGAATATTCGCCACAGCAATTTGAGTTTTCTGCTCGATTATATCGGTCAAGGATCGTGCGTGACTTCCTTCCTGATTTACAGGAACTACAGGATGTGACCCTAGATGGTACTTTCAATAGTGAGGACCGGACTTTGATGGCCAAGTTATTGGCTCCAAAGGTTACCTATGCAGGCACTGAGGTTGAAAATGTGGGAGTGGATATCATTACCGCAGATAGCACCTTATATTATAATGCCTTGATCGGCCATATCTTGGTCAATAACATTGAGCTCCGAAATACCGTAATCAGTGGTAGTGTGGTTGAGAACAACGTTGATTTTGGGCTATGGATTAAGGATAAGGAAGATAAAGAACAATACCATCTAGGTGCAACCATGTTAGTGGGCAACAATAGCTATGATCTTTCTTTGAAAGAAGATGGGTTAATGTTGAACTATGAAGATTGGGATATTGAACCGAACAATGTAATCAGTTTTGGACAACGAGGAGTCCGGGCATCTGGCTTCGTTTTATCGAATGAGGGCCAAGAACTACGGATCCAATCCCAGGATTCAACCTATAATGCTCCTATTGACCTTAGCTTCAATAACTTTAGAATTGAAACCATTACGGAAATGCTTCAATCAGAAACATTAAAAGTTGGTGGTGGAATTAATGGTAATGCAACAGTTTCTAGATTTGAATCGACGCCAGTATTTGTTTCAGATCTAACGATTGATAAATTCTTCTTTGGTACAGATACGATCGGTAATGTAGCTTTAAAGGTTAACAACATTAAGGAAAACACCTATTCTGCTGATGTCAGAATAACGGAAAACGGTAATGATGTTCATCTCGTAGGTGATGTTATTTCGCCTCCTGAAGGCGATATGCAGATTGATGCTACCTTGAACTTAAACCCTATGCGCATGCAAACGATCCAAGCTTTCAGTTTGGGTAATCTTAGAGATGCACAAGGGGATTTAGCAGGAACCTTAAAGATTACAGGAACCACATCAGCCCCAAGGATCAATGGTGAATTGACATTCCATGACGCCATTATCAATGCCTCCATGTTGAACTCCAATATGCGTGCTGATAATCAGAAAATCTATTTTAATGATCAGGGAATCAGTTTCCGTCAATTTAATTTGGTGGACTCTAAAAATAATGTGGCTCGGTTGAATGGTACTATCAAAACCACAACCTACACAGATTTTATCTTTAATCTGAACCTGACAACGGATGATTTTGAGGTCATGAATTCCACCCGCCTTGACAATGATCTATTCTTTGGTAAGATGTACGTGACTTCAAACTTGCGTATTACAGGTGATTTAGATAAACCTAGGATTGATGGAAATGTAAAAGCTAATGACCGTACAGATTTTAACTTCATCGTTCCAAATGATGATCCAGGTATTGCACAACGCGAAGGTGTTGTCAAATTTGTTGATAAAAGTGATACGGCGAGGGCCAATGTATTTGCTCAGCTAGACTCTTTGACTACGGTTTCAAGCCAATTGTCAGGCTATGATATTGCATTGAACTTAAGTACAGATCCAGATGCAAAATTCAAGGTCATCTTAGATGAAGGAACCCAGGATGCCTTAAATATCCAAGGTGTTGCCGAGATCAATACCAGCATTGATGCCAATGAAAAGATTACGATGTCTGGTACATTTACCGTGGAAAAAGGTGATTATACCTTCTCCTTCGGTCCTATTTCCAAGGATTTCAGTTTCCAAAAAGGAAGTACCATTACATGGAATGGAGATCCATTGGATGCAAGATTAGATATCACAGCAGTTTACACAGGTAAGTTTGCCACATTGGAATTGGTACAGAACCAAATTGGTTCAGAGAGCCAAAACCTATATAAACAAAGGGTGCCATTTAATGTATTGTTGAAATTGACTGGAGAACTATTCAAACCTCAGATCAATTTCGATATCGATTTGGATGAGCAGAACGCCATTGTTTCCCAAGATGTGGTGAGCAAGGTTAATATTGCCCTTTCAAATATGCGCGAGGATCCAGCCGAATTAAATAAACAGGTATTCTCCTTGATTGCCTTGGGTAGATTTATGTCGGCGAATCCATTTGAAAGTTTGTCGGGTGGTGGTACGGAAGCCATGGTGAGAAGTACCGTAAGTTCCTTCTTGACCGGTCAATTGAACAATTTAGCTTCAGACCTAATCAAAGGGGTTGAGCTAGACTTCAACCTGAATTCGGAAGAGGATTACCTGACTGGAAATGCTGAAACTAGAACAGACTTAAACGTAGGTATCTCCAAAATGCTGTTTGATGATCGCTTAAAGATCACGATTGGTTCCAACTTTGAGGTGGAAGGAAATACCCGTCCAGGCGAAAAAGCTTCTAATATTGCAGGTGATATTTCCTTGGATTATCAATTATCGAAAGATGGACGTTATTTTGCGAGAGTTTACCGCAAAAACCAATATCAAGCGACCCTACAGGGACAATTTGTTGAAACGGGTATCGGTTTTATCATCAATATGAGTTACAATAGATTCAGGGAATTGTTCATGAACTCCAAAGCATTACAGGAATATTATAATACCGATAGCCGCGGCTTCAGAAGAAGATTTGATGTGGAAAGAATGGAAACCGATTCGGTATACCGTGATTCCGTAAGAATGGTAATCCGCGATAGTTTGATGATCCATAGCCCTGAATTCAGAAAACGGATGGAAGAAAGAGAAAAAGAGAGGAAACAAGAAGAGCTGAAAACACAGCCAGATAGCACTGGACTGCCAGTAGACAGCACAAATAGAGATACTTCAACAAATACCATTGAGCCAAATAAGTCTGCCATTAAAAATGAAGAAGAGGAAGGGGGTAATAATGAAAATTAAGCAACTGTTTACTTACTCCTTTGGAATATTGCTTATCGCAAGCTGTAATCCTACAAAATACATTGCTGAAGGGGACAAATTCTATAAAGAAGGAGATGTGGTCATCCATAACGACACCATTCCAAAGGAGCGAAAAGAAGGTTTTGAGACCTTTTTGGAGGGTTCTCTATTGCCTAAACCAAACAGTAAACTTTTAGGAGTTTATTTTAAAGTGGGTTTATGGAATATGGGTGGCGGTCCGGATACTAGCAACAACTTCATAAGGCGTTGGTTAAAGAAACAAGGTGAAGCCCCTGTCCTATTGAGTGATGTAAACAGGGAATACAATGAGAACCTACTTAGAAATAAGATGGAAAATCTTGGATTCTTTACGGCTCGCGTCACTTCTGATACGCTGATCGATGGTAAGATGGCAACCATTCAATATGATGCCTTTCCAGGGCCCATCTATCGAATCAATGAAGTCAAATTTGATGTCGACAGCAATAGTCGCTTAGGGAGATCTATTATCAATACCAAGGCTCAGACTTTATTAAAACCTGGTAATAACTACAACCTCGATGTCATCTTGAATGAACGGGATCGGATTGACGATAAGTTAAAGGATCAAGGCTATTATTATTTCAGTCCTGACAACCTATTGGTAGAAGTAGACAGTACAATTGGAGACAATAAAGTCAACATGTACATGACTGTCAAACCGGAAACCCCTAGACAGGCGAAAGAACCTCAACATATCGGGAATGTCTATGTTTTTGCGGACTATAAGGAAACTTCTGGGTCCAATAGAAGAAGAGTTCCGAGAAGTGTTGAGAAATACGACGACAAGTTCTATATCATTGATCCACAGAACAAATACCGTAAGAAAGTATTGGCTAACCACCTGTTCTTGGAACCAGAGCAGATGTACAACCGATGGAATCACAATATGACCATCAACCACTTGGTAAACTTGAATACTTTCAAATTTGTCAAGAACGAATTTGTGGATAGTCCAGATTCTACCGATCATTTGGATGTCTATTATTACTTGACGCCAATGGAGAAAAAATCCATCCGTTTGGAGCTTGTGGGTAAGACTGCTGCCGTTTATAATGGAACGGAAGTTACGGCCAACTGGACCTTAAAGAATGCATTCAAAGGGTTTGAGAACCTAACAGTTTCTGTTTTCGGAGGTTATGAAACCCAAACCGGAGGAAATGTAAACTTAAACTCGTCATATATCCGTTATGGTGCTGAAGTAGGAATTACTTGGCCTCGTTTGCTATCTCCTTATAAATGGACTCCCGGTAAACAGTATATCCCGAAGACATTCTTAAAAGCGGGTTATGAATTCTTGAACCGTAGGACTGCCTATACCTTGAATTCAATGACCTTAAACTATGGTTATGCATGGAAAGAAAACCAGCAGAAAGACCATAATTTAACGCTTGCAGAGATTATCTATGTGCAACCTAGAGGTATTTCTGATGAATATAGGGCGCAAATGGACACTGTCCCTACCCTACGTCATATTGTAGACCCACAGTTTTCTTTTGGTCCAAATTACGTGTACACATTCACGAATACCATGGAAAACAAGAAGCATACCTTCTATGCCAAGGCAGGATTAAATACGTCTGGTAACATCTTGGGATTGATCCAAGGCGCTAATTACAATGAAGGAAAAATCAAAGAGGTTTTCGGTACCCCGTATTCGCAATTTATTAAAGCAGAGGCAGATTTAAGACATTATTTAAAGATTACGCCTACTTCAACCCTTGCATCCAGGATTATGATCGGAACGAGTTATTCTTATGGAAACTCGCGTTCATTACCCTATTTGAAGCAGTATTTTACCGGTGGCCCTAATGGATTAAGGGCTTTCAGGGCACGTGCGGTAGGTCCAGGTTCTTCCCTTCCTGAAAACTTGGGTGAGGAAAATTTCTTTGCTGACCAAACCGGTGACTATAAACTGGAACTGAATACAGAATATAGAGCTAAACTAGCAGGGATGCTGCATTGGGCAGCTTTTATCGATGCAGGTAATGTTTGGTTGCAAAACAAAGATGAAAATAAACCTGGTGGTCAGTTCAGTAAGGCTTTCTTAAGTGAATTGGCTGTTGGTGGAGGTCTAGGTCTAAGGTTAGATTTGGATTTCTTAATCATCCGTACGGACTTCGCTATACCATTCAGGGTTCCATATCGTCCTAAAGATGACCGTTGGGTATTCAAATATATCGATATCCGCGATCGGGACTGGAGAAGAGATAATTTGGTGTTTAACCTAGCAATAGGTTATCCATTCTAAGAAAAGGAGCTGTTTGATCAAACAGCTCCTTTATTTTTCTCGTTTTAGCCTAACTATTCTCCTCTTCAAAACCCATAAAATTAAAGGTTGGTTTTATGGATGAGACTCCGGATTTCTCTTTCGAAATTTCGTTCTGTAATTATTGATTTACATTAAATTGACGCTATTTACCCTGCGATTGACGATTATTTTTGTTAGATTTAGTGGAAATAAACATAACCCTTAACTATATGAAAATAACCGTAGTTGGAGCAGGGGCAGTTGGAGCAACGACCGCTGATAATCTGGTAAGAAAAAATGTAGCAGAAGAAATCATCTTGTTAGACATTAAAGAAGGTTTTGCGGAGGGGAAAGCCCAAGATATGATGCAAACCTCAGCCCTTTTAGGATTTGATGCAAAAATAAAAGGAGTTACCAATGATTATTTAGCAACGGCAGGCTCAACAGTGGCGGTGATTACCTCAGGTATTCCTAGGAAACCAGGGATGACGAGAGAAGAATTAATCGGTACGAATGCCAATATCGTAAAGACCGTAGTTGAAAACCTCATCAAACATTCACCAGAGATCATCATATTAATTGTTTCCAACCCAATGGACACAATGACCTATTTAGCATTAAAATCAAGCGGACTTCCTAAAAATAGAATCATTGGAATGGGTGGAGCATTGGATTCAGCACGATTCAAATATCAAATAAGTGATAAATTAAATGCTTCTGCAAATGATTTAAATGCTATCGTTATTGGTGGACATGGCGATACGACCATGATTCCATTGATCAAACATGCAACCTGGAACAGCGTGCCAGTGGCAGACTTCCTTACAGAGGAAGAAGAACAAGAAATCGTTAAGAAAACCATGGTTGGTGGTGCTACATTGACCGCTTTAATCGGCACTTCTGCATGGTATGCACCGGGCGCAGCCGCAGCAGCAATGGTGGAAAGTATTGTGCACAACCAGAACAAATTGTTCACGGCTTCAGTTTACCTTGAAGGCGAATATGGTCAAGAAGACATCAATATCGGGGTGCCTGTCATCATCAATAATAAAGGTTGGGACAGAATCGTACCAATGAATCTATCTGCTGAGGAAGAGGAATTGTTCAAAGCAAGTGCTGATGCAGTTCGCAAAATGAATGATGTTCTTTACGCCGAAGGGGTACTAAAAAAATAGCTCAATATAATTCAGAATAATTATTTAAATGCAAAATATTCCATTTGAAGTCATCGGCCTGCAAGCCGATGGCTTTCATATTATTACAGAGATCGAGATTTTTGACAAGAAATTTAAAATGGTTATCGACACGGGCGCTTCAAAAACCGTGTTGGACAAGGAAACCCTTCTGAATTCAGGCATTAATGAAGAAGATTTCTTGAATACCGACATCCTTTCTACTGGTCTAGGCACCAACAATATGCAAAGTTTTATGATTACCATTCCCCAGATAAAAATGGCAGATTGGAGTACCAAAAACTTTACCGCAGCGGTATTGGACCTCAGCTCTATTAATTATGCGTATGGTCAGATTGGTTTAGACCCAGTTATCGGGGTTTTAGGAGGTGATATCTTGAAGTTATATGGTGCAAAAATTGATTACAAAAAGAATATTTTGACCTTAAATCAACGTAAATTGAATTTAAACAACCTGCGCTGAATATGAAGCCTTAGGTAAATATAGAAGCCTATAGCCAGTAAAATTCCGCAGCCACCCATAATATAAAGGGTGTTCTTAATCCCTACTATTTCTGCAATTGCACCTGTCAAAAGACTCCCAATAGGGAATATTCCCTGGAATGCCATCACATAATAGGACATTGCCCTGGCTCTATAAGCTGGCATTGCATGGGTTTGAATGTAAGTATTGATGGACGAATTCTGCATCATCATGGAGAATGAAACCGCCCCAGTAAAAAATAATGCTGAAGGTAAATAATGGGCAAATGCCAGTAACACCAATGAAATCCCCATAAAAAAGGCTGCAAACATGATCCTATACCGTAGATTTTCACCAGTCTTTAACCTCGCCATATTGATCGCTCCGATCATGGCACCCAGTCCGGCAGCACTCTCAAACCAGGAAAAAGTACGTTCATTTCCTTGGAATAACTCCCTGGCAACAGCTGGCAAAAGGGAGGTATAAGGAATAACCAATAGGCTTGAAATGCTCAGAATAACAATTAAAGAGGCGATATGTGGGGATCTTTTGAGATAATTGAAGCCATGTACAAGCCCCTGGAAAGAGGTTTCATTAGGAATCACGATCACATGTTCCGTCACTTTCATCAATAAAAGACAGATAATTACTGGGATAAAACTTAAAAAATTCAGTGTAAAACAGGCCAATTCTCCATAAGTTGACAGTAAAATCCCCCCTATTGCAGGCCCTACCATCCTAGCAGCATTGAAAATTGAACTATTTAAGGCTATGGCATTGGGTAAATCCTTACGATTATCCACTAAATTGACCAGCAAAGCCTGTCTCCCCAATACATCAAAAGCATTTACCACGCCTTGAAGAAAGCCCAAAATGGACAAATACAAGACGGATTCCATCTTTAAATAAACCAAAAGAGCCAACAAGCCAGCTTGGACCATCAACCCAATTTGGGTGATCAAAACGAGCTTATATTTTTTATGTCGATCGACAAAAGCGCCGATAAATGGGGATAAAACAAGTGAAGGAAGTAAGGATATAAAGGAAACAAAACCTAGCCAAAAGACCGAGTTTGTCAATTGATAGACCAACCAGCTGATGGCTATCCGTTGCATCCAAGTACCTAAGAGGGAGATTGATTGCCCTATAACATGTAATCGATAGTTGGGGTACTTGAGAGATCTAAATATTTGCATGAAATGCGGGTTGTTGTTACAGCTTTTTAAAGATAAAGGATTGAAATCCAAAAAGGAAAAAAGCTTTTGCACATGAATAAATTATTACAATTGCTTTCCATTATAACAGGAGAACGCTGGAATTTGTTCCGTTTAGGAGTAAAAATGCATTTAAACGTAATAAATATATTGGATATGAAGGCAATAACTTCAATTCTTGAAACAATATAATTACCTTTGCCTATCCAATTGGATATTCGAAAATTCTACAAAACAAATTAATTCAAATACTATCATGAAATTTTTTATTGATACCGCAAACCTGGAACAAATCAAAGAAGCTCAAGATCTTGGCGTTTTAGACGGAGTAACCACCAACCCTAGCTTAATGGCTAAAGAAGGTATTTCTGGTGAAGAAAATGTAATCAATCACTATAAAGCTATTTGCGATATCGTTGAGGGAGACGTAAGTGCTGAGGTAATTTCAACAGATTATGAAGGAATGATCAAAGAAGGTGAGGCTTTAGCAGCACTAGACAGCAAGATCGTCGTTAAAGTTCCTATGATCAAAGACGGTATTAAAGCAATTAAATATTTCAGTAAAAAAGGCATCAAAACCAACTGTACGCTAGTTTTCTCTGCTGGTCAAGCTTTATTGGCGGCTAAAGCAGGTGCTACTTACGTATCTCCATTCATCGGTCGTTTGGACGATATTTCAGTAGATGGCTTGAGTTTGATCGAAGAAATCCGTGAAATCTACGATAATTACGGCTTTGAAACACAGATTTTAGCAGCATCTGTACGTCATAGTGCACATATTTTAGGATGTGCGAAGATCGGTGCAGACGTTATGACGGGTCCTTTATCAGCTATGTTAGCTTTATTGAAGCACCCATTAACAGATAGCGGACTAGCTCAATTCTTAGCTGACCACGCTAAAGCAGCAGGTAAATAATCGGTATTTTCCTGAGAAAATATAGAGCCCCCAATGAGAAATTGGGGGCTTTTTTTATACCCAATATAATTGCGTAAATTTAAACCATGAAAACGGATATGAGCACGGAATTGGATCCGGAAAAATTAGAAGAATTCAGCCAGGTTTTAAAGGCAAATCAACTCAAAGTAACCCAACCCAGACTACGGGTTTTGGACATTATTTCCACTAAACTTTCAGCTATTTCACAACCCGAATTAGAGAAGATCTTAGGGTCTGAAATCGACCGGGTTACCCTCTATAGGATCTTGGCAAGTTTTGAAGAAAAGGGAATTCTCCATAAGGTTTTTGACCTGAATGGAACGGCTACTTATGCCTTCTGTTCGACGAAATGTACAGCCGACCATCACCATGATCAGCACGTACATTTCATTTGTTCAGTCTGCAATTCTGTCTACTGTTTGGATGAAATCGCATTGCCAAAAATCAACCTCCCTACCGATTTTTCATTGCACTCGATTGCCATCAACGCCGTAGGAATCTGCGACATTTGCAACGAGAAATCCTCGTAATTATTCATAAAATTTTTATAAATTGCTCTTGAAATTTCAAATCCAGAAGAAATTTCAAGAGTATTTTTTTTGCCCTAAAACCTTAAGCTAAATCAATTTTTTACATCTTGCTAATTTTTAGTTATAATATTTATACTACTCTATTTTATAGATACTTATATATATTAATATACTCAATAAATTAAATAAACAAACTTTAGCAAAAGCATATCAAAAAGACCCCAAAACTCATTTACATCTATAAAACAGGCATTTATGAAAAATAATGATAAATATTGTTTTAGCAAATATATTTTAATATGTTATTATTCAGCATTTTATTGTAGCTAAAATATATATTTAATTAACTTATAAATGAGATAAAATAATTTAAACCCATTTTCCAGCGAATGAACCAATAACCGACAGTTTTCAGTATATTAGATTCGGGTTTCAGAGGAGCGCAAAATATTCCGACTGCTTAGCCTTTAGGTTACTCCCTCTCCCCTCTCCTTCCTTCGCAAAATTCTGATGGAAGGAACAGACAAAACGACAGACTATGAAATCAAAAAAAGAGAATCCTTACAAAGAAGTTTTAACCCAACTGATCGTAGACATTTTTGAAAAATCCGGAAACACTCCCCTTAACTATAAGCAAGTAGCCGCCAAACTTAACATCACCGATAGCGACTCAAAAGTCACCATCTCCGACATCCTTTCTGACGGTTCAAGACTTGGTCTTTTCCACCAACCGGAAAGAGGAAAATTCCAACTTAAGCAACTCCATGTTTATGTCACTGGAAAAGTTGATATGACGGCCGACGGATCCGCCTATATCGTACCTGATGACGACAGCGAAAGCGACATCTATGTTGCCCCTAGAAAACTGAGACAAGCGCTGCATAATGACATCGTGAAAGTCCATGTTTACGAAAGGAAGAAAGGAAGGAAAAGAGAAGGTGAAGTGGTGGAAATCTTACAGCGAGCAAAGACCGATTTCACAGGGACTATAGACATTTCAAAATCTTATGCATTCTTCCAACCGGACGACCGGAAAATGCTGCATGATATTTTCATTCCACTGGACAACCTCAACGGCGCGAAAAACGGCGAGAAAGTTTTAGTGTCCATTCTGGAATGGCCAAAGAATGCCAAGAACCCTATTGGGATAGTAAAAAGCGTTCTTGGTAAAAAAGGAGAGAACAACACTGAGATGAACGCTATCCTGGCTGACTTTGGTTTCCCACTGGAGTTCCCTAAGGCAGTCGAGGACGCAGCCAATTCTATTTCTGACAGCATCTCTGCTGAAGAGATCGCTAAGCGCCATGACTTCAGATCTACTACCACCTTTACGATCGACCCGGCAGATGCAAAAGATTTTGACGACGCCATCTCCTTCAAAAAACTGGAGAACGGAAATTATGAGGTCGGTATCCATATTGCTGATGTTTCCCATTATGTAACCCCTGACTCCACTTTGGATAAAGAAGCTTTCGAACGCGGCACTTCGGTGTACTTGGTTGACCGCGTCATCCCGATGCTTCCAGAAAGACTTTCAAACAACCTTTGTTCCTTGCGTCCAAATGAGGACAAACTATGTTTCTCAGCCGTGTTTGAATTGGACGAGAAAGCAAACGTAATGGACCAATGGTTCGGAAGAACGGTTATCCATTCCGATAGAAGATTCAGTTATGAGGAAGCCCAAGAGATCATCGAAGGAAAAGAAGATGAGCTATCCGAAGCAATCTTAAAATTGAACGAGCTGGCCTTTATCCTTCGCGACCGCAAGTTTAAAGCTGGAGCGATCAGTTTTGAATCGGAGGAGGTGAAATTCAATCTGGATGAAAACGGAAAACCATTAGGGGTATACACCAAAGTGAGAAAAGAGGCCCATAAGTTGATTGAGGACTTTATGCTATTGGCAAACCGTAAGGTTGCAGAATTCATCGGAAGAATGGGCAAAGGAAAAAACAAGCTTCCTTTCGTCTACAGATTCCACGATGTACCTAATCCGGAGACCTTGACCAGCTTTTCTTTGTTCGCCTCAAGGTTCGGGCACCGATTGAGCATTAAGACCGACAAAGAGACCGCAAAGTCCTTAAACGCCTTGATGACAAAAATTGAAGGCTCAAAAGAACAGAACTTACTGACCTCGCTTGCGATCCGTTCCATGGCAAAGGCAATTTACACGACGAAGAAAACTTCTCACTACGGACTGGCCTTCGATTACTACACCCACTTTACCTCCCCTATCCGCCGATATCCGGACGTGATGGTACACCGCCTGCTCCAATTCTACTTAGATGGTGGTAAAAACGTGAATGCCGAGCATTATGAAAAAATGTCGGAACACTCTTCACAGATGGAAAAGAAAGCTGCAGAAGCAGAAAGAGCTTCCATCAAGTACAAACAAGCGGAATTCTTGCAGGATCAGATCGGCGTGGAATATACCGGAATCGTTTCTGGGGTGACCGAATGGGGAATGTACGTAGAGATCGAAGAGAACAAATGTGAGGGAATGGTCCGTTTGAGAGACATTACGGATGATTTCTACACATTGGATGAAAAGAATTTTGCCATTATTGGGCAAAGAAAGAAAAAAGTCTACCAATTGGGAGATGAGGTTCAGATCAAGGTCAAGAAAGTGGATCTGGAAAAAAGACAGATTGACTTCACTTTGTTGAGCTAGAACCCTACCCCTCCATCAGGAATAAAAACATCGGCCCTTTAGTTTTCTAGAGGGCTTTTTCATGAGGATTAGACCTGATTAAGAAGATTTAACAATTTATTTTTGGCAAATCAACATTTATTTCAAAAAACTTAGCACACAACTCTTTACAGTTTAGATTATTCTTTATATCTTTGCGGACTTAAAAACATTTTTTAACAAAAACAAAAAAGAAAAACAGGTAAATGCCTACTATTCAACAACTAGTTAGAAAAGGTAGAGTAGCTCTGGTAGACAAGAGTAAGTCACCAGCGTTGGACTCATGTCCACAGCGAAGAGGTGTGTGTACACGTGTATACACTACTACCCCTAAAAAACCAAACTCAGCAATGCGTAAAGTAGCTCGTGTCCGTTTAACAAACGGTAAAGAGGTGAATGCTTACATCCCAGGAGAAGGCCACAACTTACAAGAGCACTCGATCGTATTAATTCGTGGCGGTCGTGTTAAAGACTTACCAGGAGTTCGTTACCACATCATTCGTGGTGCATTAGATACTTCAGGTGTTGCCGGTCGTAACCAACGTCGTTCTAAATACGGAACAAAACGTCCTAAACCAGGACAAGCAGCTGCTGCACCAGCAAAAGGTAAGAAAAAATAAACGGAGGAAAAGAAAATGAGAAAAGCAAAACCAAAAAAGAGAATCATTTTACCTGATCCGAAGTTTAACGATGTTCAGGTAACTCGTTTCGTAAACAACATGATGGTAGACGGTAAGAAATCTATCGCCTATTCAATTTTTTACGATGCAGTTGAATTAGTAGAGCAAAAAACTCAAGAGAATGGTCTTGAGACTTGGAAAAAAGCTCTTAACAATGTAATGCCAGCCGTAGAGGTTAAATCTCGTCGTGTTGGTGGTGCTAACTTCCAAGTACCTATGGAAGTTCGTCCTGAGCGCAAGATCGCTTTAGGTATGAAATGGTTAATTTCTTATGCGCGCAAACGTGGTGAAAAAACTATGTTTGAAAAATTAGCAGGAGAAATCATTTCAGCTTCTAAAGGTGAAGGTGCCGCTGTTAAGAAGAAAGAAGATACGCACAAGATGGCGGAAGCTAACAAAGCGTTCTCACACTTCAGATTCTAATTTTGAACAAAAAGAATCAAATATGTTTACACCGACTTTAGATAATGGATTTTTCAATTATCAAAGTCGGTGTATTTATTTCAAAGGAAATAACAATCAGCCAATAGGCAAACTGCAATAAAAAACATGGCAAAAGATTTAAAATTAGTAAGAAATATTGGTATCGCTGCACACATCGATGCTGGTAAAACTACAACTACAGAGCGTATTTTATTCTACTCGGGTGTTAACCACAAGTTAGGAGAAACTCACGAAGGTTCTGCTACAACTGACTGGATGGCACAAGAGCAAGAGCGTGGTATCACAATTACCTCTGCTGCTGTAACAGTATTCTGGAACTACCGTAACAAAAAATACCAAGTAAACGTAATTGATACACCGGGTCACGTTGACTTTACTGTAGAAGTAAACCGTTCTCTACGTGTATTAGACGGATTAGTATTCTTATTCTCTGCTGTTGATGGTGTTGAGCCTCAATCAGAGACTAACTGGCGTTTAGCTGACGGATACAAAGTTCCTCGTATTGGTTTCGTCAATAAAATGGACCGTTCTGGTGCTGACTTCTTAAAAGTAGTTAAGCAAGTTAAAGATATGTTAGGTTCTGAAGCTGTAGCGCTTCAATTGCCTATCGGTGCTGAAGACAACTTCACTGGTGTGGTTGACTTGATCAACAACCGTGGTATCGTTTGGAATGAAGCAGATAAAGGAATGACCTTTACTGAAGTTCCTATCCCTGACGATATGCTTGAAGAGGTTGCTGAATACCGTGAAAAATTATTAGAAGCTGTTGCTGGATACGATGAGTCATTGATGGAGAAATTCTTCGATGATCCAGATTCATTAACAGAACGCGAAATCTTAGACGCTTTACGTAAAGCAGTATTGGATAACGCTATCGTTCCTATGGTTTGTGGTTCATCTTTCAAAAACAAAGGTGTTCAAACTATGCTTGACTTCGTTATGGAGTTATTGCCTTCACCATTGGATCAAGAAGCTGTTAAAGGTACTGACCCTCGTACAGGTGAAGAGATCTCTCGTAAGCCTTCTGAAGCTGAACCATTCGCTGCATTAGGTTTCAAAATCGCTACTGACCCATTCGTAGGTCGTTTGTGTTTCACTCGTGTATATTCAGGATTCTTAGATGCTGGTTCTTATGTATTGAACACTCGTTCAGGAAACAAAGAGCGTATCTCTCGTATCTTCCAAATGCACGCAAACAAACAAAACCCGATCGAAAGAATCGGTGCTGGTGATATCGGTGCTGTTGTTGGTTTCAAAGACATCAAAACTGGTGACACTCTTTGTGATGAGAAAAACCCAATCGTTCTTGAGTCAATGGTATTCCCTGAGCCAGTTATTGGTTTAGCGATCGAGCCTAAAACTCAAGCTGACGTTGATAAATTAGGTATCGGACTTAACAAATTAGCTGAGGAGGATCCAACCTTCGTAGTTAAGACGGATGAAGATACTGGTCAAACAGTTATTTCAGGTATGGGTGAGCTTCACTTAGATATCTTGATCGACCGTTTGAAACGTGAGTTCAAAGTAGAGGTTAACCAAGGTGCTCCTCAAGTAGCTTACAAAGAGTCTATCAACGGAACTACTGAACACCGTGAAGTTTACAAAAAACAATCAGGTGGTCGTGGTAAGTTCGCGGATATCAAAGTGGTTATCTCTCCTGCTGATGAGGATTGGGATGTAGTTAAAAACCCTCTTCAATTCGTTAATGAGATCGTTGGTGGTTCTATTCCTAAAGAATATATCCCTTCAGTTCAAAAAGGATTTGAAGTTTCTATGAAGAATGGTGTTTTAGCTGGTTACCAATTGTCAGGTATGAAAGTTCGTTTGATTGATGGTTCATTCCACGCAGTCGATTCAGACTCTCTATCTTTCGAATTAGCAGCTAAGATGGCTTACCGTCAAGCTCTTCCTAAATGTTCTCCAGTATTGATGGAGCCTATCATGAAAGTGGAAGTATTGACTCCAGAAGAAAACATGGGTGATGTAATGGGTGACTTGAACCGTCGTCGTGGCCAAATGCAAGGTTTGGATTCACGTAATGGTGCACAAGTAATCAAAGCATTAGTACCTCTTTCTGAAATGTTCGGATATGTAACGCAGTTACGTACTATCACTTCAGGACGTGCTACTTCTACAATGGAATTCGATCACTATTCTGATGCACCTCGTAACGTTCAAGATGACGTAATCGCGAAGTCTAAAGGAAAAGTTAAAGGTATCGAAGACTAATATTCATACGAATAAAAAACAAACCGATCCCTGGTTGTATATAGCTCTAACCAGGGGTCATCTTAAAACAAATTTATATAATGAGCCAAAGAATCAGAATCAAATTGAAATCTTACGATTACAACTTGGTTGACAAGTCAGCTGAGAAAATCGTAAAAACAGTAAAACCTACAGGTGCAGTTGTTAGTGGTCCTATTCCATTGCCTACTGAGAAAAAAATCTATACCGTTTTACGTTCTCCACACGTTAACAAAAAAGCACGTGAGCAATTCCAATTGTGTTCTTACAAGAGATTGTTAGACATCTACTCATCTAACTCTAAAACAGTTGATGCGTTAATGAAATTAGAATTACCTTCAGGTGTTGAAGTTGAAATCAAAGTGTGATAGATTTCTTTTGAAAAAAAACAAGAAAGCCCATTGAAAAATGGGCTTTTGTTTTTTTTCAAGATATGAGATGTGAGATTTGAGATATGAGAAATTTGAAAGACTTTCTGGATTCCAATGAAACTCAAACATAGATTAGATCCCAACAAAAGCTTTTTAAGAGTGGGAAGTCAGTCACCCTTAATAACTCAAGTCTCAAAACTAAATATTTCTTTTAAGCATATTTGGTTGTCAGACACGCTTAATATCTCAAATCTCATATCTCAATACTCAATACTCAATACTCCCTCAAGCAATGCTTTATCACCCTCAATATCTCAAATCTCATATCTCAATACTCAATACTCCTCCAAGCAATGCTTTATCACCCTCAATATCTCAAATCTCATATCTCAATACTCAATACTCAATACTCCTCCAAGCAATACTTTATCACCCTCAATATCTCAAATCTCATATCTCACATCTCAATACTATCCCAAGCAATGCTTTGTGACACCCTCAATATCTCAAATCTCATATCTCACATCTCAATACTACAAAAGCTAAAACTGAAACCCTACACCAAAGTTTATCGTTCTACTTGAGAAATCTTTTGAGTGACTGGATGCGTTTAGGTTGGTTAAGCCTAAGCCATAACCAGCTTGGATCAATAGACCATTGGAAAGCTTATACCCTGCTGCAAAATTGATCCCAGCGTCCCATCGATTCATCATTTTATTATTTCCACTGAACTCAACATCCCGTGAATTGGTTGCATTAGAATTAAGCTTGGAATTTTTCAATTTACCGCTGAGGTTATAACCTAAATAAGGCCCCGCAGAAAGGAAAACATCGCCAGTCCCTACAGGCACATAATAAACCGCATTTACTGGGATTTCGATGGACATCACATTTAAAGAAGAGGCATAGGGCTCACTATTTGTTTGATCCCAATTTGGAATGGCGTCCACAAATTTGGTCCCTTTGCTTTGTAGGGAAATCCCGGGTTGGATCGAAAATCTTCCAGCTAATGGGATATCTGCGAAACCAGTCACAAAATAGGAAGGATTAAATTTTTGGGAATCATAGTTCGTGATTTTCCCAAGGTTCAATCCAGCCTTAAGGCCATAGGAAGTTTGGGCATTGGCTGCAAAGATGGACAATCCAGCGATGCCAAGTAAGGATAAAAATGTTTTCATACTTAATATTTTTAGTTTATGAACCAAAATTAATCAGCATCGAGAAGGTTATTTGTTATCACTTAGTTAATTAACATAATTTCACAATTATATTATTTTCTTCATATAAAAACTTAGGATCGAAAGACAAGCCTCACTTTTAAATAAAATTTCAGGCTAAATGGTACAACAAAAAAAGGCAGCCCAACCGGACTGCCCAATAATTTATTCACTAAGGCTGTTAAGCCTTTTTCAATTTCGACTAGAATTGGAAACCTAATCCAAATGATAATGTACGAGTAGAGAATTTATCTCCATCCGAGTTAGGGTTAAGGTTAGTTAAACCTAAACCGTATCCAGCGTTAACCAATAAACCATTGTTGAATTTGTAACCAGCCATAAAGTTAGCACCAGCATCAATTAGGTTCATGTCTTTGTTATCACCAGAGAATTTCAAATCATGTTCTCCTTCACCTCCAAGTTCACCTAAGTTTCCTTTGTTTTTAGTTTTTCCAGAAACGTTGAATCCTACATAAGGACCAGCACCTAGGAAAACATTACCTGAACCAGCAGGGATATAGTAAACTGCATTTACCGGAATCTCAACTGACATTAGATTGGTAGTTGAAGAACCATCCAATCCATCACCATCAAATTTGTATTTATTTCCTTTTCCTTGAAGGGAAACTCCTGGTTGAATGGAAAATTGAGGAGCAATAGGTAGATCAGCAAAACCAGTTACATAGAATGAAACATTATTAGTTTGGTAATCTTTTGCTAAATCAGTTTGATTAGAGAATTTACCTAAGTTCACACCAGCTTTTAAACCATAACTAGTTTGAGCCTGAGCTCCAGCTGCTAATAAAAGTGCAGCACCAAATGAAAGTAATAATTTTTTCATAGTCTTATTATTTATCTTTTTGTTATGCTCCCTCAAACACATGTTTGCGAGAGACACCCAAGTCTTGCAAAGTTTAGACCAAACTCTATTTTAGCAACTTTATTTCGTACAAATTATTAATAATCAACACATTAATTTTTAAAAATTAATGAAAACTCACTGCATTCAAAAGCTAATTTTTCGGCATTAAATTCAAAATCAAGGCTTTAAGGGGGCTAAAAGCTCTTAGAAAAACAAAAAGCGAAAAAGGTTTTTTTATTTTAAAATTTAATCCTATTTTTGCATGCCTGTAAGGGTAAAAGGGTCGGATGGCCGAGTGGCTAGGCTGAGGTCTGCAAAACCTCCTACAGCGGTTCGAATCCGCTTCCGACCTCGTTAATAACAATTAAAAATATTTGATCACAATGGGAGTTACACGTTTAAAAAGAAAAGATAGAAGAAATAAAACTGTTGCACGCGTTGAAGTACAGTTTTTAAAACTTGGCCGTAATATTGAACCAGGTTCAAAAAGCAAAATGCCTAAGAACAGCCAAATCACTAAGAACAATGAAATCTTAGATAAACTTTCAGCAGACGCTAAATAAGTTTAGAAAAAACATATTAAAAAGCCTGTAGATTAATTCTATAGGCTTTTTATTTGTGCTATTATCTGTTCGACCTTCTCTTGCGAACTATAGATTTCATCCTCGTCCATACCCGTCACAGATTCCGATCTATATTCCATCTTTGATTTTACCACTACTTTTGCAGAAGAATGTACACTGCTGGCTTTTGTGAATTCCAATATTTCTTTCACATTGGAGGCATCGACGCCCGAACCCGGCATGATCTCAATCCGACCGGCTGCCTGTTCAATCAATTCCTTCAATAGCTCACGACCCTGCCATGCTGTATTTTGAAGGCCAGAAGTCAATATCCGATCACAACCCAACGCTATGATATCTTCCAAGGCTTGTTTTGGATCATTACAACGATCAAAAGCTCTATGGAACACCACACATAGCGGCTTAGCTTCCTCTACCAATATCTCCATCCTTTCCTTGTCTACCGAACCATCCGCTTTCAAAACGCCGATCACCACTCCATCACATCCCACTTCTTTACAATACCGGATATCTTCCACAATTTCCTGGAACTCCTCCGCTGTATAAAGGAAATCACCAGATCTTGGTCTGATGAGTACATGAACACCTATATGCAGTGATTCTCGGGTCAATTTGATCTGCCCATAAGAGGGCGTCGTCCCACCATTTTCTAGATTCTGGCACAGCTCTACCCTACTTGCTCCTCCGGCCTGCGCCTGCTTTGCCGAGTATATCGAATTGGAGCAAATCTCCAATTGAATTCCATTTATCCTGACTTCATTCATATTTTCAAATATATCCTTTTTGTGGGGCTAATTAAATCTTGATTTTTTAATTCACAATAAATCAATAAATTATTAAAACAAAATTCAAGTACACTTGTTGAAATTTTTGCGAGCATCCAAATTACATCATTATGCCACTTATTTCAAAACAACGAGAGGTACAGATACATTTATCATCTATGTATGATAATCTGCAAACCAGCATCGAGAAAATGAAAAAGGAACTCAAGACTCATCGGTCAGAATATGAGGACGCCTGTCACCTGCACATCAAGTCGGGATTTCAAATGGAAAAACTTTGGCTCAGGGCAGATCAGAACTATCAAAACAAGTTCCGCGAGTTCGAAACCCATTGTTTTTTATTGGACATCCTGACCGACTACCGGGACGAAGAAGGGAATTTTATCCATCTCGAAGAATTCATCCTAACCCTAGAAACCCTTCTTCAACAATTTGTCCGTCAGGAAGCATACGAAACCTGTGCCGTGATCAAGAAATGGCATGATCACGTCAGTAGCAATCTTTTCATAAATCGGTAACGCTTAAAATGATTAATTAGCCGGACTTACTTCATTAAAAATCTTGTGGAGGAGTTCCCAATTCCGGTTTTCTTCGCTGAGAAGGTCTCGAGCTGAGATCCCATAATTGTTCTTTAGATCGGGATCTGCTTGATATTGGAATAAAATGTAAATAATATTGACATCCACATTGTCCATCATGGCGCGCCAAAGGGCGGTATTCCCAAAATGATCCTGGAGATTTACGTCTACCCCTTTCCGCAACATGAAGGAAACCAATTGGAACTGATTTCTTTCGACTGCGATATGCAACGCACTCAGACCTTTTTTATCCTGATGGTTTACATTGGCCTTTCGATTGATTGCCCAATCCGCCAGTTCCAGCTCACCATACAGAATGGCATTCATCAACAAAGTCCGATTAAACCGATCGGGCTTGTTGATATCCAGGTTGCTATAATGATCCTTCACCATTTCAATCTCACTTTTCTTTATAGCCTCAAGCATGTTATCTATTCTTTTTATCTTCAAACTCAAAGCCTAACTCCTTTCTTTTATGCTTTGAAAAATATTATCAAACCTAGGGTTGATTTTAATTTTAGCCTAAGCCGTTTATAAATAAGTTAAGAAATATTTGACGAACATCAAAATTAAAGGCTTTGAAATACATAAGAGAGGGGCCTAATAATGGAGCCTTTTCCGGTGTCAGCTTGAGGAACGAAAGGTATCGGAAGCATGCGGAAAGTGGTATCAGAACTATACAGAAATTAAGAGCAGAACCAACCAGAAAATAACATCAGAACCATACAGAAAATAACATCAGAACCATACTGAAAATAACATCAGAACCATACAGAAATTAACCTCATTGGCGAACAGGTCCTTGATCGAAGATCAAGGATGACAGGACCTATAATAACATTCCGTACAGATTCTTCACTAATCGTTCAGAATTAGAAATTCCCAGAGAGGGATTCAGAGCACAGCGAAGAATCTATTTTTTTGTTTTATTAAGGATTTTTGTCATTTCGAAATCGTAAGATGAGAAAACTATTTCAAATTAAGAGTGGAACGTTCCGAGACCCTTCGGGCATGCCCTCAGGGTGACACGAAAAAGGATATTGAAAACTATTTCACCCATGCTGTGGGTTATCCGTCAAGCGATCCGATTTTCTACAAAGATGTCACCCCAACTGGAGGTTTTTTCCAAACCAAAAATTCCTCCTTCCGAAGGATGTCCTATAACCTACATCCACCAAGATAAATACCTGATTTCAGGGATGTTCCGAAAAATGAAACATCCCTAAATTTGATTAATATTTAATCACACTGGTTAAAACATCACAAGAGATTCTTATTTCATTCAAAAACAAAATCAAAATAGCATGAAAAATATCGGTTCAATTTTATTTATTTATGGCCTATTAGCCATTATTATGAATTTCTTTAATGCAGTGCCCCGCATCTTGCTTTGGATCTATAATTGGGGCGAAGGAACGGCATGGTTAATTAAAATAGCATTCGTACTTGTAGGCGCTGCACTATGGTGGTTTGCCGGTAAAGATGAAATCAAAGATGAGACTCCCACGGATCAAACGACCCAACCCTAAGGAAGTAAAAAAACAAGAGTCAGCATAAAGGAGGTTGGGAGAATTTCGACCTCCTTTTTTACTCGTTGATTTGATAAGAAAATCCTAGAGATTTTACCTACATATTCATGTTGACCTTATTCGAGACACATTCCGAATTTTCGCAACATGTCCCGAACATGCCTCGAATAAGTCTCGAATAAAACCCTCCTTTTTTTGTCGAATTTTTATCAATTGTCAGGCTAAATTTATCTGAAAAAATCATCCTTATTAGGACCTCCTCCTATCCTGTTCAAAAACGAACAAATTTATGTCCGTAATCGAACATAAATACCACGCAACCAAATAGTTAAAACACTATCAAACAAATACTTACATTAATGGCAATACAGATTCTTCACTATTTGTTCAGAATTGGAAATGAATTAAGAAGGGATTTTCAGAAAAATATTTCACCCACACTGTGGGTTATCCGTCAAGCGATTTGATTTTCTATAAAGATTTCACCCCTTCCAGGGGTTCACAATTTATACAAACATTCATTCTTCCGAAGGAAGTCCTTTAGCCTCCGGCTCATTTCCAGTGGCGGAAAAATGGGTAGAATGCCGTTGTCTAGCGCGATGGGATTGGCCTTGGAATGCTTTCAATAGATCATCCCATCAAAAGGGATGATCTATTGAAAGATATTCCCGACAACAAGGCATTCTATCCATGTGCGGGAGGCCGTGCGAAAAGCCAACTTAAATGAGCCAAAGGTTTTTGGTTACTTTTGGGCTCCAAAAGTAACGAATAGACTAAAGTGAAGAATCTGTATGGTTAGTAAGCACAGGTATTTTCAACCTTGATATCCGATCAAGGACCTGTCCACCAATGATGTTAATTTCTGTATGGCACCGGAGAAGAAAACCTCATCAAAAATAATAAAACCCCATTAGGGTTTTATTTAACCCTCAACTCTATGGTCCGTTTCTCCTTCGCAGACTTCATTGCTGCGTCCAATATCTCCACAGCGGTTACATTGACCTGCAGACCATATTGATCCAATGGATCTAAAACTAGCGAACCATTAACCACCGCTGCAAGCAGGGAGAAAGGGTCATTGAAGGGTGCTGGTCTTGCATCTAATTTCAAGATTTCTTCGGGTTGGTTTTCTTGCAGGCGCGTTTTTAAGGTTTTTGCATCGGCTGCTATCGCATAGCCTTTATTCCCATAGACTTCCATATCCTTGCGTGAATAGGTCCAGTTCCAAGAACCTTGAATGATACATTGGGCTTCTGGATATTGTAGAATGATGGTTGCCTCATCGTCCACTTCTTTATAGATTTCAGGCTTATTCTGTTGGACTACAGCGGTCACTGACAAAGGTCTTTTCCCATCCATCAACCAAGTCATCAAATTGGCACCATAACAACCGAAATCCACTAATGCTCCTGCTCCATTTTTTGCAGGATCCGTCAATATCTCGAAAAATTCCTTGCTCACGCCTATCTCTTTAGGTCCTTGGTGGCCATCGTTGACCAAGACCTTCCTTATTTCACCTAATTTGCCTTCCTCCAACAGACCTTTAATCCTTTGGTTACTTTCATACCAAGAGGTTTCAAAATTGGTCAGCACATGGATATTGTTTTTCTTGGCTAAGGATTCAATTTCCTTGGCATCAGCCAAGTTAGTCGCCAAAGGCTTCTCTACCATCACATGGACTTTTTTGGGAGCACAGGCCCTTACTACGGCAATATGCTCGGAAATAGCTCCAAATGCCGAAACCGCATCTGGTTTAACCTTGTCCAACATCTCTTCCAAATTGGAAAAGAACAAGGACCTATCCAATTGATAGCGTTTCATATATCGCTCCACCAATTCCGGATTGGTTTCATAGATTCCCACTAGCTGCATATCCTGCTTATCCTTCCGATTGAAAACCCAATCCACATGTCCGTGGCTCAAGCCAGCAACGGCCAATTTCAGTGGCTTCTGTGCAAATAATGGGGATGTGCAAACTATGATGAAAATACTGAGCAAGAATGATTTCATGTTTATTAAGTTTAGGTGATGGTCAATGCGACAATTTTGTCTATCTAAAATATAGAAAATCAACAACAAAAATCCTCTTCCCTATTATATTTATCCTTTGATAACAAAATTGTTCCAATACCTCGAAGGCTTAAGTACAGCATTTCCTAGATTAATTTTTTAACTTTAACAACAGTGAACCAAATATAAATTTTATGGAACTACCCTGGGCAGAGCCTTATAAAGTAAAGATGGTTGAAGAAATCTTTATGTCTAGCCGAGAACAACGTGAAAAGTGGATCGAGGAGGAAGGAAACAATCTTTTTAACCTAGCAAGTGACCGAGTTTTTATTGATTTATTAACGGACTCCGGTACGGGAGCCATGTCTGACCGACAATGGGCAGAAATCATGATGGGCGATGAAAGCTATGCTGGATCTCAATCGTATCTCAAACTCCGAGAAGTCGTTCGCCATACCCTAGGATTCCCCTATTTCTTGCCAACGCACCAAGGAAGAGCCGCCGAGAACGTACTTTTCAGCATCCTCGTGAAAGAAAATAATGTGGTACCGGGAAACTCTCATTTCGACACGACAAAAGGCCATATCGAATTCCGAAAGGCCCATGCAATAGACTGTACCATTGATGAGGCCTTTGACATCAATAACCTCCACCCTTTCAAAGGTAATATCGACCTCCAAAAGCTTGAAGAAGTCTATAAAGCACATCCAAAAGAAAACATTCCATTCTGCATGATAACAGTTACCTGCAATTCATCTGGAGGTCAACCGGTATCTATGCAAAATATCAAGGACGTAAAGGCCTTATCCGATCGATATGGAATTCCAGTTTTCTTTGATGCGGCTAGATTTGCTGAAAATGCCTATTTCATCAAAGAGCGCGAAGATGAATACCAAGACAAGACTATCAAGGAAATCGTAAAAGAGATGTTTTCTTATGGAGACGGATTTACGATGTCTGCTAAAAAAGATGGCTTGGTGAATATTGGCGGTCTTTTAGGTATGCGAAACGAACAGCTCTACCGTGCCTGTGGCAATATGGGAATTATCTACGAAGGATTTATCACTTATGGAGGTCTTGCGGGCAGAGATCTAGCAGCATTGGCACAAGGGCTTTTGGAATCAACCGAACTACCCTATCTAAAGGCTAGAATCGACCAAGTGGAATACCTAGGCAATAAACTTATTGAATATGGAATCCCTATCCAAAAACCAATTGGAGGGCATGCTGTATTCGTAGATGCCTTAAACTTCTTGACACATGTACCTCGTGCGGAATATCCTGCCCAAACATTAGCGATTGAGCTCTATAAAGAATCCGGCGTCCGCGGGGTTGAAATTGGGACCTTACTTGCAGATCGAGACCCCGAAACCAGAAAAGACCGTTTCCCGAAGTTGGAACTACTTCGATTGGCAATCCCAAGAAGGACTTACAGCTATAAACACCTGGACTATGTGGCTGCTGCCCTAAAAAACATCTTTGATAGACGAGAAGAGATCAAATCAGGTCTAGAAATCGTATGGGAATCAGAGATCTTGAGGCATTTCACCATCTTGTTGAAAAAGAAATAAAAGCATAAAAAAAAGAGTGAACATTTAGGATAAATCCGATGTTCACTCTTTTTTATTTTGAGCAAAAAGGCAATTTTTAGGTATAGATTTTTTTTAGAATAAGAATAGCAATACAAATAAGTGTAGGAATAAGGATTGATCTTGACCGGTATTCAAGATCTTTCGGAATAAAGTTCTTATTGAATAAGGAAATGATAGCCAAACCTATGGCAGAAACAAATACCCCTACAATAAAACCTAGGATATCAATTGATATTGAAACCTTCGTCATGAGTAAGCCAATAAAATAACTAGAAATAGAAAGTGCCCCAATTCCGATTGCCAACAATAAAAAAGCTAAACCATACTTTTTCAGGATAATATAATTTATCATGGCTAGAATAAAGCCATATAAAATTCCAAAAACAATACTGATTATGAAGATGAAAAAATTGGTATATAACGCAACAGCATTTTGATCATCTGTCAACTGCTTATCCATTGCTTTTCTCCTCGTTAGATCTTCTTGGTATTCGGTTTGGATCTGGTTTTCGATTATACTTTCCGCTTTGATTTTTTCCTCTTCAGAAAATACTCGTCCTCTTTCAAGCAAGATTTCCAAGGCCATCTTTTTCGCTTCAGGAACCTTTCTCGAGCCTGGTTGGATAAATCCTTCCAGCTCTTTGTCGGAAAGCTTCTCTAGTACACTTTTTTTAACCATAAAATTTCAAAAAAATAGGCTTTTACGAATGATAACATTCAATCTGCAAAGGTATAATTCAACGGAAATAAAATTAAACCTTTACAACATTGTTAATAAATTGGTAAATATAAATCTACAGGTTTTTCCCTGTAAAGGCTAATAACTCTTTTCCTCTTCGATTTCATCCCAAATCCGTTCATTCACATTTAGTTTAGCCCCGATAAAAGAAAAGATGCCGGTTCCATATTCCCTTGCATATTGGTTTTCAATGGAAGCCGCTAAATGGGCCTTTTCAAAATAAGGAGCAGTTTCTGCGAATTCTTTCTCAACCTCCGGAGCATTCTTTATGCGGATGATATTTTTATATGGGATCTCCAAATCAAACCAATTCAAATAATCAGCATTAAAAGAAACTGCTTGGATACCTAACTTTGAATAATAATTTATGGCTCCCGCCTGACCATAATTATCGCATAACACTAGGGTATTCTGGGCTTCAGGCATTGTTGTATACACCGAGTCAACCTTTCGGGCCAATTCAGACCAGCCTAGCATATCAGCAAAATCCTGTGGTAATTGATGTTCCTTTCCATCTTCCCATTTCAACATTCCAAACTTTCTATAATATTCAGGATGCTTTACAATATATGCTGGGGTCTTATTCGGAAAAGCAATAAAATACAATGGAAGGAAGAGGACAAAACTAAATATTAAGATTACTGGTTTTAATACTTTGGTCCAAGTTTTCTGGTCCAGCAGATGTGACAAATAAACTGATCCAAACGCAAAATAAATAGGGTAAAGTCCTAAGGCATAATAATCTTTGGCTTTAAAGTACAGGAATATGGTGAGAACGAAGAAAAAAGTCCAAAAGAAAACCCTATACTTTTTAAAGGCTGGATATTTCACCAATCCATAAAGTCCAATAATAAACAGTAAATAGGTCCCTGGAAAGAACATCAATTGCGAACGGAGAAAGCCCCATCGATCCACATGGACCAGTTGGGTTTCCGACAATTCCTTCATGTGTCTCAAGACTGGGAAATCATTCCTATATTGCCAGATAATATTGGGAAGGACCAAGAATAAAGCCAAAAGGATACCGAGATACAATATTCGATTTGTAAAGATTTTCCTTTCTGGAACCAGGATAAACGCTGGCACTAATCCCATGACTAGAAAAAGGATATTGTACTTATTCAAAAAACCAACGGCAAATGCGAGGGATAGGTAAATTAGCCATTTGTTCTCATTCCTATTCAGGTATTTAACCAAGAAAAAGAACATTGAAGTCCAGCAGAGCACATCCAATGAATTTGGCTGATAAAGGGTATTTAATCGTAGATAAACTGAGAAGGTGACACAAGTTGTACCCAATAGCAATGCAAAAAGGTTCCATTTCAATTCTTCAATGGTTTTCCAGACCAGCAAAATGGTCAATGCCCCAAATAATGCTGGAAAGAAACGGATCCAAAAGACACCATTCCCCAAAAACTTAATGATTAGGGAGATCCAAGAAGTCATCGGCGGAACGGACTGAAATCCCCAAGCCAGATGATTGGCTTGGTCTAAATGTAAAAACTCGTCTCGTTGAAGGTCATAGATAGGGTGAACCAAAGAATATTGCAGAATAAACTTCAATACAATAAAGCCGATTAGGATAATAATGTTAGTCTTGGTCATAATGCTAAGACAGATTAGTTGGGCAATTTATTACAAATAAAAAGCAAAATAATCTGAATGAGTATGTTCAACTAAGTTACAAAAAATTAAGGTCAATTGAATGTAGCCTATTGATTTAAAACAAGTTGCAATTGGAAACTTTAGTTAATCAACTACTTGATAGACACCCTTATCTGGTCCAAAGCTAAGTGTTGTAGGCACAAAATAAGGAATGCCCATATAGATCAGTTCAGTGCCTTTACCAGAAAAATATTGGTCATTTTTTGCCAGCAAAGCGAAAGCTTTGCGCTTTTTATCACGCCAACCAAAAGGGGTATAATAGAGACTTCCAAGCAAGGTATCTGCTTTGATTTCACCTTCCACCTCACCTGTTATAAGATAATCACCTGGACCATTGACTTTATATTTCCCAACAAATCGTTTTTCATGTAGGATTAGATCAATCGTAACAGTATCTCTGCCTTGATAGGAAACCAATTTTTTTTCAATTAAATCCTGTTGGTTCAAATCTGAACAGCTTTGAAGGAAGACAATCGAAAGAATAGAAAAGAAGATGATTAAGCTTAGTCCTGTGTTTTTCACTTCTTAAATATAGGCTATTTTTGGTTTTCTTCTGTAAAGAATATTAATAGAGAATGAATAATAAATACATTTTACCAAAAAAAGGCGGCAATTTCTTGCCGCCTTATTAGTGCTCCATAAAATTTTACTCCTTATGCATTCTAACAATCTTCGGGATAAACTTTCCTTGGATATCAACAAGTTCTCTTTGGGAAAGCATAACCTGTTCAATATCCTTGTAAGCCAGAGGGTTCTCCTCTACTGATCCTCCGATCAGTTTGACATTTGCACTAGAAATCAGCTTTTTCATGGCAGAGTTAGTCATATTAACTTTGGCTTTTTGCCGGCTCATTGCACGTCCAGAGCCATGGGAAGCAGAATTTAAGGCATTCGCAATTCCTCTGCCTGCCACTAAATATGCCGCCGTCGTCATACTCCCGGGGATGATTCCTAATTCTCCTTGATGGGCTGGTGTTGCGCCTTTGCGATGGATTATGGTCTCTTTACCATTCGAAAGAACATCCTTCCAAGCAAAATTATGATGATTCTCCACCATCGCCATTGCCTTCAGGCCCAACGCACTTAACAAGTTTTTATGGATACGATCATGGCAAGCTTTGGCATAATCACCGGCTAAATTCATGGCTAACCAATATTCCTGTCCTGCTTCTGATTCCATATCTAGCCAGGCCAATTGCTGTGCTTGACGAGGTAACTTACAGCTTTCCATAGCGATTTGGGTATACTGTTTAGCAATGGCTGCACCCAAACCACGACTTCCAGAATGCGTGAGCAAAGCGGTATAGACCTTGGGTTCCAAACCGAGACTATTATTTTCCATTAACTCAATTTCACCAAATTCTACAAAGTGATTCCCATTGCCCGAAGTCCCTAATTGTCTGGCGGCCTTTCCTCGCAATGGTTTGAGAAAAGGCAGTTCATTGAACAGGGAATGGTCCAAGATCTCATGGTCCTGCCTGATTTCCAGGCCTCCTTCCATACCGAAATGAGTATGGTTTTTCAAGGCTTGCACAATCTGGTATTCATACTTTTTGGTAAAACCTGCTGCTGCATCCAGAATAGAGAGTGCCATTCGACATCCAATATCCATTCCCACAGCGTATGGAATTATAGCTTGTTCGGTAGCCAAGACCCCTCCAATTGGCAATCCAAATCCCATGTGCGCATCTGGCATCAATGCTCCCTGAACACTTACCGGCAACATACAGGCTATTTCCATCTGCTTCTTTGCAGAAGATTCAATCCCCTTACTTCCATAAATCTTGCAAGGGATCGGTTCTTCTCTTAATTCATAAACCTTGAAATTCTGTTCTTTCACTTTTCCAATAATCTTTTCCGCTATTTTCTTGGTCTCTTCGATTTCCAAAAATGCCTCTGGATTATTCTTAATTTCCACAAGCAAGTCAAGCAATTCTTGTTTGCAGTGATGCTTGAAATTTTTACTGGCTATGTTAATGACCAAACTTCTGAGCTGATCATTCTGATAACCTATTTTACTTAAATCTTTTGTTCTTAAATTGCCCATTGGCTCTAAATATCTAATTCCAGGAATCGTTCTTTGAAACTGTACCTGGGAATGTTTTTAATTCTGTTTTTATACTTTGGTTTCTCGTCAAGAAAGCGATTACCTCGATAGCCTTTACCGGATGTCAACCGACCGATTCTAGGCCAAAGGAAATTCTTGTTGATATGATTATTGACAAATGCCAATTCCCGCTCTACTTCAACATCGAGCTTTCTTGCATGTGTCACAAAATGCGGGGCAACTTTCAATTTATAACGCCAGGGTTCAGTAAACACATAGCTGATACTCGTCCTTTTCGCATATACATTGTAGGTTTCCACTTCCATGAAATAAGCTCGTTCCTCTTCCGTTAACTTCATTTTATTATCAATCCATTCATAAGAAGCAAACTCACGAAGGAATTGCCGCTTATATTCATAGCCTGACCGCTTTTTTTTCCGTTTCTTAAACTTAAAATCCTGATCATGATGGTATTCAACAGTATTGATCTTTTCCAATAAAGCCTCAAAGAAATCCTTTCTAGGATTATACCTTAGGTCATCATGCAATACAAAATATCGCTTCCAACCACGTTGATAAGGCTGTTCAATTTCCACGAAAGGCAAACTCCATTTGTATTTGCTGAGCTTGCAATAACGCCGCCACAAGGCAATCAACCTTTTGTCTCTATCCTTTTTGACAAGTTGCTTTTTGCGTCGAGCAGATTTCATACCGCACGACCAATCCAAATTGCTCATCGCAATTAATTACATGTTTTTGAATTTGATTTTCTGATTCATTTCGTCCTTGATTAGGATATACCCTTTTGAAAACGCTCAGAAAACCCAAGGAAATTAAGGCAGCAGCATTGTTGTAGAACAATACTCACTATATATTAAAATATAAGGGATTTGACTGCCTATTTAGGCAATGAGCGAAAGGGACGATATGTTGTTGTGCTCTGTCATGATTTCTTTAGATTAATGGATGATTAAATCAAAGAATTATGGGCAAAAGTATGTAATTGTTTAAAAGTCTGCAAATTAAAGTTTCAAAAAGACGCTCTATTAATCAGAAAAGACCATTTTCTTTAAACTCAGCTACATTTTATCCCTTTGAAAAATAATCATTATTTTTTTTCCTTGTGTAACTACTGTAACCTAAAATCACTTCGCCATATCTGAATTTTGCATTATTAATTAAATACGATCAGGTATGTATAAAAGATTTATAGTACTAATTATTATCCTTTCTTCATTGAGCAGCTATTTAATGGCGCAGCAGCCATTGAGCTTAGAAGAAGCGATCAGCCAAATGAAGCAGAACAATTCGCAGCTTCGGGTACAACAAAAAGAAATTGACTTTTCCAATGCAGAACTGGAAGGAACTAAATCTGGATTTCTTCCGAAAGTATCTGTGAGCCACACTGCGTTTTTCACCAATGACCCTTTGAATTCATTTGGATTCAAGCTTCAGCAAAAAACGGTGACCGCAGCAGATTTCAATCCAGATCTGTTGAACAACCCTGATGATATGGCTCATTTCAATACCAAACTAGCCTTTCAACAACCCCTTTTGAACTTCGATGTCTATTCGGCAAGAAAAGCCTTGAAAGAAAAAATTGCCGCCAATCAATACCAAAAGAAATTCGCAGAAGAGATGCTGGTTGTAGAGATCGAAAAAGCCTATAGCAACCTTCAGTTCCTTTATGAAGCGAAGAAAGCTGTAGAAAAGGGACAGATTGCCTATGAAGAGGTATTGCGCAACACCAGAAATATGGAACAACAAGGATATGCCAAAGCTTCGGATGTCTATTTGGTACAGGTAGGACTCTCGGAGGTCCAAAACAAAGGTATTGAAGTCGATAACCATATTTCTAACCTTTCGGATTACCTGAACTGGTTAATGGGCAAGCCTGCTAATGAAATCTACATACCTGATACTCCACTGACTAGCATGAGCTTAGCTACTGATCAATTGACGTTCTCACAAGAAAGAGCTGACATCAGAGCCATGGTTTCAGGCTTAGCAGCACAAGGACAGATGATTGATATGAATAGGAAAAAATTACTCCCTAGGATCAATGCCTTTGGGGAATATAATTTCAACGACAAGAAGATTGTTGGCTTCGGTGCAAATGGCTATTTAGCTGGAATTTCGCTTTCATGGGATATTTTCAATGGGAATGAAACCCAGAATAAAATCAAACAGAGCCAAATCTCCTATGCCAAGGCTGAATCCGAAATGCTGGTCTATGTTGAAAAACATGAATTGGAATTGCAGAAAGCTAAACGCGATCTAGTTGCCAACCAAGCAAAGATCCGCTTAACGGAGACTGCACAAAAACAAGCTTCTGAATCCCTAAGGATTTTGGAAAACCGCTACAGCCAAGGTCTGGAAAAAACCTCCGACTTATTGGTTGCCCAAGCTAAGGATTTCGAGAAACAAGTGGAATTGCTGGAAGCGATCAAAGAATACAACCTTTCCATCATACAAATCAAGTTTTTAACCCAACCATCAAATTAACTCATACAATGAAAACAATATTAACATCTATAAGCTTTTTAGCTCTTTTGGGCTCCCTTTCTTCCTGCTCGAATCAAGCAGAACAAAAGAAGGTGGAACTATCAGCTATCTCTGCAACGATAGGACAAACTGCAGGATCAAACCAAGGAAAGTATGTAACTGCCAGCGGTAAAATAGAAGCAGAGAACAGTGCGATGATCAGTACGCGATTAATGGGATTCGTGACTGATATTACCGTCAAAACCGGACAAAAGGTCTCTCAAGGTCAACTATTGGCTCGAATCAGCAGCAATGACCTGACCGCTAAAAAAGCACAGGCAGAAGCTGGAATTGCACAAGCAAATGCCGGTTACAACAATGCAAGAAAAGATTACGAACGTTTCGAAGCCTTGTTTGCTCAAAAAAGTGCTAGCCAAAAGGAACTGGATGATATGAGCACTCGAATGGAAATGGCAAAGGCTGGATTGGAAGCTGCCAAACAAATGCGCAATGAAGTCATGGCACAATTCTCCTATTCCAATATTACTGCTCCTTTCAGTGGAGTTATTACCGGGACTTTCATGAAGAAAGGTGAAATGGCGAATCCAGGTATGCCAATCATTAGCATGGAAGGCGCTTCTAAACTTCAAGCGGTAGTGATGGTATCCGAGAGCGAAATATTAAATATTAAAAACGGCATGCAGGCTGATGTGACCATTAAGTCGACTCAAAAAACCATAAAAGGTAGAGTAGCTGAAATGAGCAGTTCTGCACAGAATACAGGCGGACAATACATCGTCAAGATCAATTTAGATGAACCTGCGCAGATCCTTTCGGGCATGTTTGTCCAAGCGGTATTCCCAATTGAACGCAGTGCATCGGCAGAAGCGGCAACAAGCATGACCCTTATCCCGAAGGAAGCCATCATTGAGGAAGGGCAATTGAAAGGAATCTATGTCCTAAATGACCAGAACATTGCACTATTGAGATGGGTAAGGTTGGGTAAAACCTATGGAAATGATGTTGAGGTCCTATCTGGGTTATCAGAAAATGAAAAGTATGTGCTAAAGGCTGATGGACGATTATTCAACGGAGTTCAAATCAAGGCTAAATAAGCCTTCAGAACAGGTAAAAATCTTTAAAATTTAAATTCAGAGCAATGCAAAATGGTTTATCAGGTAAAATAGCCTCGATGTTCTTGAACTCCAAACTATCCATACTGTTGATGGTTGGGTTGATGATCATCGGTGTATATAGTTCTTCGTTGATCCCTAGAGAGGAAGAACCTCAAATCAACGTCCCAATGGCCGACATTATGGTCGGTTACCCTGGAGCAAGCCCAGAGGAAGTTGAAAGAAGGGTATTGGAACCCTTGGAAAAAATCATTTCCAATATCAAAGGTGTAGAGCACCTACATAGTACTGCCATGAACGGGCAGGCGATGATCATTGTCCAATTTTATGTGGGCGAAGATATTGAACGTTCCTATGTAAAACTCTATGATGAGTTGATAAAAAACCAGCATATATTCCCTCAGGGTGTGTATCCTCCGGTTGTTAAAACAAGGTCGATAAACGATGTGCCGATGTTGGCACTGACCCTTTGGAGCGATCGATATGATGATTTCCAAATCCGTCAGATGGCGGAAGAGGTCTCCTCAGAAATCAAAAAGATCAAGGATGTCTCTACCATTAAGGAGATTGGTGGCCGTAGTCGCGAATTGAAAGTGGTCTTGGACAAAGATAAGATGGCTGAGAATGGCGTTGATGCCTTGAGTATCATGCAGATGATCCAAGCCAATAACGGCAGCATGCAGTCAGGTAGCTTTGTGCAGCACGATCAGGAGTTTTTATTGACAACTGGTCAATTCTTGGCAAGCAAAGAAGATATGGAAAACTTGGTGGTTGGTGTGCACCAACAGATGCCAGTTTACTTAAAACAGGTCGCACAGATCAATGATGCTGCTGGAACAGCCAAAAGCTATGTGTCTTTTGGATACAGCAAGAACAATGAGAACTTCGAAAGCAATCCATCTGAATACCCTGCTGTCACTCTTTCCATTGCGAAAGTGCAAGGCGCGGATGCGATGCAAATCTCGGAGCAGATCTTGAAGCGTGTAGAGAAATTACAGGACAACTTGATCCCTAAGGATGTAAAAGTAGAAGTAACCAGGAACTATGGCGAAACAGCTTCACATAAAGTAAATGAATTGCTGTTCCACCTTGGAGTGGCCATTGTAGCAGTTACGGCATTGGTTATGTTGGCTATGGGCTGGCGTGGTGGATTAGTTGTGTTCCTTTCTGTACCGCTGACCTTTGCTCTAACACTCTTTAGCTATTATATGCTGGGCTACACCTTGAACCGGATTACCTTATTCGCTCTGGTCTTTGTCGTAGGTATCGTGGTGGATGATAGTATTATCATTGCCGAGAATATGCACAGGCATTTTAAGATGCGGAAACTGCCATTCAAGGATGCCGCTATTTATGCGATCAATGAAGTAGGTAACCCGACCATCTTGGCAACTTTCACTGTTATTGCGGCTATTCTACCGATGGCCTTCGTTTCGGGAATGATGGGCCCTTATATGAGTCCTATGCCAATTGGTGCATCCATTGCCATGTTGCTTTCTCTATTTGTTGCTTTGACCATTACGCCTTACCTAGGCTACCATTTGTTGAATGAAAAAGAGAAGCAACATGAAAAAGAGGAACAGGGGCATCAGACCAGTTGGATCTATAAGATCTATAACAAGTTTGAAAAACCACTATTGGACAACTCCAAGAAACGTTGGTTGGTACTAGGGCTGACTGTGGTTCTTTTGTTTGGATCTGTGGGTATGTTCTTTACGAAATCAGTTGCTGTAAAGATGCTTCCATTTGACAACAAGAATGAATTCCAGGTGGTGATCGATATGCCGGAAGGCACGACATTAGAAAGGACATCGGCAGTAGCCAAGGAAATTTCTCAATATTTAACGACTGTGCCTGAGGTTGTAAACTATCAGAATTATATCGGAACATCGGCTCCGATTACCTTCAATGGTTTGGTTCGTCACTATGACCTGCGTGGTGGAAGTAATATGGCGGACATCCAAGTGAACCTGTTGAACAAAACTGATCGTGATGAGCAGAGCCATGCTATTGCAAAGCGTATTCGACCAGCGATTCAGGCCATAGCTCAAAAGCACCATGCCAATGTGAAGATTGTGGAGGTCCCTCCTGGTCCTCCAGTATTATCGACCATAGTTGCGGAAGTTTATGGTCCCGACTATCAAGAGCAGATCAAGGTGGCTTATCAAGTCAAGGAAATCCTGAAGAAAACCAATGATGTGGTCGATGTAGACTGGGGCGTTGAAGATGTGCAGACCGAATATAAATTGGAAGTAGACAAGGAAAAAGCCATGTTGAACGGTATTGCTCCACAACAAGTGGTTGGCAACCTGACTTACCTATTGCGTGAATACCCTATTTCTAATCTTTACGATGAAAAGTCGGTAAATCCGGTAGGAATCGTGATGGCCTTAGACGATAAGGACAAAACGAATATTGACGATATCCAGAACCTGAAGATCAAAGGTCAGCAAGGCAATATGGTCCCTGTTCGTGATATCGTACAGGTAAAACAAGATACCCTGAGAAAATCCATCAGCAGAAAGGATCAGCAGCGCGTGGTTTATGTCCTTGCGGATATGGCTGGTGATCTGGAAAGTCCTGCTTATGCCATCTTGGGAATGGAGGAAACCCTAAAGCAAATGAAATTGCCTACAGGATATGAAATCTCCGACCTGTACATGGGTCAGCCTAAGGAAACCAGCAATTTCACGGTTAAGTGGGATGGTGAATGGCAAATTACCCTTGAGGTATTCCGTGACTTAGGAATTGCCTTTATGGTCGTGATCATCATTATCTACATGCTGATCGTAGGCTGGTTCCAAGATTTCAAAACACCGATTGTCATGATGGTGGCAATCCCATTATCACTGATCGGAATTGTACTCGGTCACTGGCTGTTGGGCGCCTTCTTTACAGCTACTTCATTCATTGGGATGATTGCCCTGGCCGGGGTCATGGTGAGGAACTCCGTGTTGCTGATCGACTTTATTGAGATCAGGCTGAAAGATGGAATTCCTTTGAAACAGGCCATCATCGATGCGGGTGCTGTTCGGACCACGCCTATCCTCTTGACGACAGGAGCGGTTGTAATCGGTGCATCGGTTATTCTTTTCGACCCTATTTTCCAAGGTCTAGCCATCTCCCTTGTGGGTGGTGCCATCGTATCTACGATCTTGACCTTGTTCGTCGTACCATTGGTATACTATATCGTGGAACGCAAAAAATGGGCAAACAATAAGGATTAATTTTTAAGATCTACTATTATGAAACTATTAATCATTACAGCTGCAAATAGCTACCAATACAGCGTCAAAAATTTGCTGGCAGAAAATAATGTGATCACCTATTCTTATAGCGCCGTAACGGGCTATAGGGATAGCACCAAGGATGCAGTGAAGGATAATTGGTTCGCTTCTGAAATGAACAAGACTGAATCCTTGCTATTCTTTGCCTTTGTGCAGGATGAGCAATCTGATCAGATTTTCTCCGCCGTGGAAGAATTAAACCGGACGATGGACCTGCACTCGAAAGTGCATATCGCCATCAGTTCTATTGAAAAATCAAATTAACCAGTTAAATATCAAATATGACTAGAGAACGCTACATTAAAATGATCGCCGGTGCGATGGTTTTAATATCCAGCTTAGGAGCCTATTTTATCAATATCAATTGGATATGGCTCGCCGTATTTGTAGGTGTAAACCTATTGCAATTTTCCATTACCCAATGGTGCCTGCTGAATAACATCTTGAAGGCATTGGGGATAAAATCGGAAATAGAATGCTGCGGAACAGAAAAATGTTGATTACCTATGAGTTTAATAAGGAAGGGCTGCCTGTAATGGGCAGCTCTTTTCATTTTTGAACATATAGTTCCTATTCATATTTAAGAAGACTGTAGAATATCTTTGCTTTTCAAATTTTCGATACTCGACCCTACTTGTTGAATTAAAAGTGAGAAACCTTATTCTTATGCACAACAATCTACAGTACACTCCATTACAAAGCACTAGTTTTCTGTTGTACTCTTGAAGAATGATTATAGACCCTAACTTTTATTGCAGCTTCCTGATTTGAGGAATTTTTTAATAAAAATAATTGAACCCCTCGGGTCGGCACATCGCTAAAAAGGCCTTTCTTTTCCGGTGTCACACTGAGGAACGAAGTGTCTCGGAACCATACAAACGATGATTGGAATGACGAACAGGTCCTCAATCTTCGATTGAGAATGACAAGGTCATGAGGTGGAGAATCGTACAGATTCTTCACTAATCGTTCAGAATTGGAAGCCTCCTGAGAGGGATTCTTCGCTGTGCTCTGAATCTATTTTTTTATTTTTTTTAGGATGGTTGTCATCCCGAAATCGTAAGATGAGGGAACTATTTTTTTTCATTATAAACCCATTTAAAGGATTTTCAGAAAAATATTTCACCCACGCTGTGGGTTATCCTTTAGACGATCCAATTTTCTATAAAGATTCCACCCCTTCCAGGGGTTCCCAATTTATACAAACAACCATCCTTCCGCAGGAAGTCCTTTAGCCCCGGCTCATTTCCTTGGCGGACAAATGGAAAGAATGCCGTCGACTTGTGCGATGGGATTGCTAAAATAATTGAACCCTTCTAGGGTTCTTTTCTTGCTAGGATTCTGCATTGTTAGTGGGTCAAGGAACATTCATCCTTCCGGAGGAAGCCCTTTAGCCCCCGGCTCATTTCCAGTGGCGGAGAGATGGATAGAATGCCGTCGACTTGTGCGATGGGATTGGCCTTGGAATGCTTTCAAAAAATTCTCCATCTAAAGGGAGAATTTTGAAGGAAGATATTCCCGACAACAAGGCATTCTATCCATGTGTGTGGGAATGTGCGAAGAGCCACCTTAAATGAGCCAAAGGTTTTTGGTTACTTTTGGGCTCCAAAAGTAACAATGAGAATTGGTATCCCTGAGCTCCTTCGTCGGTTTGGTACTTTTGGGCTCCAAAAGTAACGATGATTAAACTTTCGCATTCAGCAGCAATAAATGCGAAATTTCGACAATTTCAAAGAACAACCGACAAACAGGGCCGCTTACAAGGACCTAGTTCTAAATAACGATTAGAGCACCTAGATTTCTTGCATCCCCCTTGCTTGAGTTGCAATTTAAAATTTTAATCCAAAAGAAAAACAAAAGCCAATGTTATGTTTTCTATAAGAAAACAGGTGCTCATTAATATTCCTTTCTTTTCCTATTTCTGGCAACATCACCTGGATGTATCCCAAAAAATTCCTTATAGGCACTGGTAAAATTTGAAGGTTTTTGATAGCCAACTTGCATGGCAATTTCCTTCAACAATAAATTCTTTTGGGTAAGAAGCTCATGCGCCTTTTGCATCCTTATCCGTTGTGTATAGGCATGGATGGTACTGTTAAAGGTCTTCTTAAAATTAGTTTTGAGCTTTGTTTCGTTTAGACCAACCATCCCTGCCAGATCCTTTATGGTTGGGGGTTGGATATATTGATCCTCCAAAATGTTTTTCGCTTCTTCTATTTTTTCAATATCCGCATCATGCATGGCCGGTCTTGCCAACTGTTCTGAATGCAAACTGGCTTGCTGTTCCAATTGCAGCATCAGCAATTCAGCAATCTTTATCTCAAGACATAGACGATGAAATGAACCCTTTCGACTACAGTTACGAACCTTCTCGATTATCTGTTTCATATCCAGGCTCAATGGCGCAAAATCTAGAGGCAAACTAATCCTATCTCCATCCATAACCGCTTTAATCAGACCATCCTGATTGCTGTAATTATGAGGGATAATCCGATGGCTGAACTCCGGAGAAAGAAGGATGATAAAGGAATTGACCATTAAAGCCGGTTCATAAATTATCTTTAAATTATTGGCATTAAAAATCTCGAATTTATGCTCCCCTCTTTGTAACTTTAAACCAGAGGCATGACTGCTCTCCATGTCCATGATCCTTACATCTCCCTCAAGATGAAAAACAATGAGCAACACATTATCCTTGAAAGACAAGTTTGCAGTAGCCCGCTGAGAAAGATGGGAATGGACATCTATAAGAATCAGTCCATCCGTATGGAAGAACCTAAATAGGCCGTCTGAAAGCTCCTCATTGCCCAATAGCAGTTCTTTCAGCTCAGACCCTAGGTCATAAACATCAGGAACAACGATGCTGGCTTTTTCAGCTCCTTTCCGATTCGTCCATATCAATTCCATCTGCAATCGCGGTTACTAAATACTTCTATTTTGGGCACTTTTACTTCCATTTTGGGCACTCGAAAAATCTCACTTTAGATATCTTTGTAAAGATAATTTATATTTAGTATAAATCTAAATAACAACACGCATTCAACTGCTTATTACAATTGAATGAAGATTATCAAGATACGAGTCGGAATATTTTATATGCTAGGAATTTTTAGGTACTGCTTTCTATTGGTAATGATGAACACAATATGTCAAATAGTTTATGGAAACATATCCATCTCTCAACAGCAATTCTTGATCGAAGGAAAAGTACTGACCAATGAAAAAGAACCCATTCCTAACGTAAGTATTATTTTAAAAACCAACCATAAAATCTCGACCAAAACGGACGCCCAAGGGTCCTTCAAACTTAGCCTGCCCGAAGGAAGCCATACACTCGTTTTTAGCCATCAATCCTATCAGTCTTTTGAAGGAATCTTTAGGATAGCTGAAAATGAAAGTAACAAGCATTTTTACGAGATCTACCTTAAGGAAAAACGGATAGAGATCCAAGAGGTAGACATTAAGGGACAGAAAGTATTATCCGCTGCCCCATCTCTCAAAACCATCAAACTGGAACATAAGCAGATTGCAGGGGGAACTTCGGTGGCTGTGATGACTCCAGAGGTTCAGCGTCTGGAAACCATTAAGGATGCTTTGAAATATGAGCCAGGAGTGGTCATACAAGAGTTTTTTGGAGCAAATGACCAACCTCGCTTGAGCATACGGGGGTCGGGTATCCAAAGCAATCCCCAACGCCGAGGTGTATATCTTTTACAGGATGGCATCCCCATTAATTTCGCTGATGGCTCCTTTATTATCGGTGTAATGGATCCAGCTATTACCGAATCGATCGAGACTTTCAAAGGAGCAAATGCCCTTCGCTATGGCGCAGCAACGCTTGGTGGTGCCGTTAATTTCAATTCCCATACCGGTCGATTTGCGTCGGGCATACAAGCAAAAGTCGAAGGCGGATCTTTCGGCTATACGCAGGGCAATTTGATGGCAGGCAAGCATTGGGGAAAGTCAGATGCCTTCCTTTCAGTCTCTGGGAGCCGTCAAGATGGTTTTCGTCAGCACAATAACAATAGAAAGATGAATGTAGCCGGCAATTTCGGCCATCGTTTTTCCAACAATATTGACAGTCGTCTTTTTCTCAATTATTCGTATATCAATTTCGATGTACCGGGTCCACTGACCATGCAAATGCTTTTGGAGGACCCTTCACAAATCAACAAGGGAATAGCCTTGCCCTATTATATGGGCCCCAATATCGAACGCGACAAGCCGGGACGAGAAGCTGAAGTATTACGGATTGCCAACCGAACTGCCTTCCGCATTTCAGCGAATACCGATATTACTGTTTCCGCATATTATCAGCTTATCAAAGATCGTTTTGTATTTCCCATCGTACTTTCCACCCAAAGATCAACGGGAACTGATGGAGGAATCAGCATTCAAGCCGAGCATAGGATGGATAAAGGCCGACTCATGGTCGGTTTCCTAGAAAGCCATGGCAATATAGACCGCAGAGGGCATATCAATGTCAATGGATTGGACTCCTACATGTTCAGCAAGGACAAGCTGAATGCAGTAAACCTCACTTTTTACACGGAATATCAACATCGTTTTAATGAACGCTTCCAGCTGATTACTAATATTCAGGCCGTCAATAACGAACGGAACAGCGAAGATGTATTCCCTGATCCCGAATTACGCCCTTGGTATAGCCATTCATCGCATAAGTACCGCTATTTCCACTCCTACAGCCAATCGCTAGACCAACAGTTCAGATCTGTAAATCCACGGATTGGCGCAATTTACAATGCCGGTCGAAACAAGGATATCCAATTTTTTGGCAATGTCAGCACAAGCTATGAGCCCCCAACCTTTGATGAACTGGTCGGTACAAAAGTAACAGCCAATATCAACACCAGCCCGAAAGAGTTCTTTGCCATCAAACTGGACAAACAATCTTCTACCACGGTAGAAATTGGCACAAGGAATGAGAACACTCGTTACAGCTGGAATATCTCCCTGTACCGTTCTTGGGTAAAGAACGAACTTCTGGAAGTGAAGGATTTTGTGCTGGGTGTGAAGCAAACCAAGAACTATCCCCAGACGATACATCAAGGGATAGAATTTGCAGCAATGGCAATTCCTTTCCAAGGAGTCCTCTATCCAAAGGATCAAATTTCAGTGAAAGGGATGTACACCTACAGCGACTTTTTCTTCTCTGCGGGAGATTATGAAGGCAAAAAACTGGCTGGCGTTCCACCCCATTACCTGACCGCCGCCATAGAATATAAAAATCCAGGCAAGTTCTTCGTTTCGCTCAATGCCGAAAGCCAACCCCTAAAAAGCCCGATAGACCATACGAATACAGTCTTTCAGAAACCGTTTACCATCCTTGGCATGCGTGCGGGGGTTGATGGCTGGAAAAACTTTTCATTCTACGTAGAAGGCAAGAACATCCTGAACAGATATTATGCTTCGAGCTACATCATCAGCGACCAGATCTTGCTCCCTCCTATTCCATTCCCTGAATTTACGGTGAACAATGTGGCGTTTTTCATGCCGGGGCAGACTAGGGCTTTTTATGCAGGACTCACTTATAAATTTTAAGATAGAAATAAAACAAAGAGAGCAGGATTCATAACCCTAAGCTCTCCAAACTCAATACAAAAAATGTCAATAGAAGAAAAATTAAATGAAAAACAAGGACACTGGATACTTGCCAAGGTAGGTAAGAAAGTGTTGCGTCCCGGAGGTCGTGAACTTACGAAAAAACTGATGGACAATATGGACATCAACTCCGCAGACGATGTCGTGGAGTTTGCTCCAGGTCTCGGCTTTACAGCTTCGATTGCATGCGCGAAAAAACCAAACAGCTATACCGGGGTGGACAACAATCATCAGGCTGCAGAGCTGGCCCGTAAGAACGTAAAATACGATAAGGTTAAGTTCATTGTCGCAGATGCTTCTGATACGACGATCCCTTCAGGCTATGCATCAAAAGTCTACGGCGAGGCGATGTTGACCATGCAACCGCTGGAACATAAGAAAGCGATCATAAAGGAAGCTTCGCGCCTCTTGAAACCCGGTGGCTACTACGGTATCCATGAACTGGGCCTTCAACCAGAAAACATCAGTGAAGAAATAAAACAGAGCGTGTACAAAGACCTCAGCTCCAATATCCGTGTCCATGCGCGCCCATTGACCATCTCCGAATGGAGCCAATTGCTGGTCGATGAAGGCTTTGAAATTGTCAAAGTAGACAGCAATGCCATGGCGCTCTTGGAGCCAAAGCGTGTCTTGGCAGATGAAGGCCTCTTTCGGACCATGAAAATCATCTTCAATGTATTGACCCATGGCGACCTAAGAAAACGAATCCTTCAGATGCGTCAAACATTCAAGAAGCATAAGAACGACATCAATGCTGTAGCTATTGTTGCTCGAAAAAAGATCTAGATATGAGGGCATTTGGTTTCATAGGGATGATGTTGATCCTGTTTTGCGCGTGTTCAGGCGACGATTATTTATCGCCTGACCTGAACGACCCTAGCTTATTGCCCGATAGATCGGATTACCTAAGCAAAGATTATGGGACGCAGGCCTTGGCAAAGGAAATCTTCGAAGCTTATACAGGCTATAAAAACGACAGCGTACTGATTAAAATGATCATGTACGACGATGCAACACGCAAGCAGCCATTGCTGACTTTTACAGAACAAAAATGGCCCATTAATATGCGTTGGCTAGCCAACGGAGCTTTAGAATTGGGTTATAGGAATTTCCAGACCGAAATGATGCCCCTTAAAATGACAGCCAACATCAATGTCCTACTGGAATTGAACAGCACAAAAGACACGATCTGGCTACGGGGTACCGATGGAAAGATCCGAACGGCAGAAGCTTCAGGCCAAGCTATCGGAACGCCTCTGCCCCAAAGTGATGACGCCGAACTACAGGGTTATTACGTCCGAAGCAGCAAGAAACTAAGTGTCCTGCTGGACCTCATGTTGCCCATTCCCATAAAAGCCCATATAACGGGCTCTAAATAAATTAGAAATCCATGTTCACAAAAAGCATAATTAGAAAACTAACTTACTTCTTGTTCTTCTTGCTCAGCGGGTTGATGCTCTTCTCATGTAGCAAGGAAGATGAAGATACCGGAGGCAGTACCCTGATCAAACAATATGGTCTGACAGGTCAATACCGATTTCAAGTTATTCCGACTATGATGGGGACTATCCCCATTGCAACGGGCACCGTCGATGGCACAGTTAGCGATGAAGGCAATGGGGTTTTGAGGCTCCGTTTCAATGGCTTCCGCGCTAATCCCATGCCCTTTGAGATGAGTGTAGATGCCAGCTTTACCATTTCAGAAACTGCAAAAGGACTGCTGGTACAAAATATTGAGGGCAAAAGCTTCTTTGATGCAGACCCTCCCGCTGGCGGGGCTGATCCCGATGTTGACCCTGGATTTGAAATCCCTGAGGAAGCCCTAAAGAAAGGCTTGCACAGCAATGGCAAGTCCAAGCTGACCGGTACAATCGATAAGAACCCCAACGGGTCAGGTGCGATGCAATATGACCTTAAACTGGATCCCGCGGTGTCACTACCCGTAGTGGTGATCATCAAATCTGTCCAAAAACTGAATTAAACCCATAAAACAAGCTCACATACTAGCTGATACTACTTCAAAAATTTTTATTTATCATTCAAAAATCCATCATTATGAGCGCAAACCAATCTACAGGAGCAATCTCCCTAACAGGCATATTCCAAGTAAAAGTATTCTTTGACCCCATGGGGGATTTATTCACTAACCTAGCAAAAGGGCTATTAAACCCAGATGGGTACCATTATATTAAACTATCCGCTAAAACATCCGAAATAACAAAAGTAGAATTCTGCGATGCCAACGGTAATATCAGTGGTCTGAACCCCGGAAATCCACCTTCATCTTATGGCGACTTCGACTATGCCTCAACCAAACATTATTGGAAAAACCAAATGCCCATGGCCTTAGCTTTGCAGGACGTTAGCTTTACATTCAACCAAGCAACAGGAAATATAAGCCAAGGAAATCCCCTGAAAGCATTGGCAAGAAGAAACGGAAACCCGGGTAGCAGCATCCCTCCTTTTATCAATCCAAGTCAGGATTCTGATGGTTCAGCGGCAATTATTACCACTACTGGTAACTCTGCCCAGGCCTTTTCCATTCGGATAAAATTAGGTTTCCAAATCCCTTTTCAAATCGTGTTGACAAAAATCTAATTCCATAGTAATTCCAATTCCCGATGGCTATGCGCAGAATACTAGGCTTTTTGTCGATCGCACTGTTTTTATTGGCTTCCTGTAACAAGGAAGAATTCCCAATAAACTCCTCCTTTTTCATTACCTCAGAAAATGACAGCAAAACCCTTGTTTACGAGGGTAAAAAAGCTGGCGATTTTGAGCATGCAGCCGACCAAATGGATTGGTCTGGCATCAAGAAACTGATCCTAAAAGGACATATCAACAATAAAGATATAGGCATCATCAAACGCTACATAGCCGAGACATTTGATGGCGAATTAAGGGAACTGGATTTTCGAGACGCCGAAGTCTTTGAAGGCCAATTCATCAACTCCCCTTTCCATAAGCTGAAAAACCTGGAACATTTCGTTTATCCTAAAAAGATCAAAAGCACTGGCGATAATGTCATGTCTGAATCCTTCTGGGTTCGGGAGATCATTATTCCTCAGGATGTAGAAATCATTGGGGATAGAACCTTCGAAATCGTTAGCTTCAGGATAGATTTTCAAGGAACTGGACAGGTGTTCCCCATAGACATTCCGTACATGGCAAAGGAAAGATATCAATTACCCAATACGGTAAAAGAAATCGGGGAATTTGCTTACAGATACTATCCTTATCAGGAACTTTCACTACCCGAATCCGTTGAAACAATAAAGCGAGGCTGTTTTGCAAACAGCAAACTGACCAGCTTTACTTTCCCAGCGAAGGTAACAGCAGTGCCCGATGAATGCTTCTTCTTAAGCAATGATCTGGAAAGCATAAACCTGCCCGAAGGCTTGACATCCATTGGATCCGCAGCGTTTGAAGGCACTAAAATTCAGGAATTGCTGATGCCTGATGGAGTTAACCAAGTTGGAGAAGGTTTCCTTTCCGGAATCAAACTAAAGAAAATCAAATGGTCCCAAAGCCTGACCGAATTAAGTGTGCGAGCCATGCGTGGAAGTCAATTGGATGAACTCCATATACCCAACCAGATCACAAAAATCGGAGAAAGCTGCTTTTACCAAAGTACCATCAAGCGAATATGGTTCCATCAAAACATTTCCAGTCTGGGTCTAGGCTTTATCAATGGAATGAGTAATCTAGAAGAAGTGCATATTACATGGGCCATACCGCCAGCAGCAAACAGCTTATTCAACGATATCCTCATCAGTCCATTGGGAAAACCTGAGTACAACAAAAGCCCAGATTTTGAAAAGGTGAAACTTTTCGTCCCCAAAGGGACTTCCATCGCCTATAAAAATGCAGCGGGCTGGAAAAATTTCAAACAGATCATAGAGGAATAGGTATGCTCAGGAATAATCGAAATATGACCCTTCCGCTACTTGTTATAGTATTGTATCTGTTAACCAGCAACGCTCTGTATGCACAGGACGATGGTTTTAAAAGGTTTACCGTAAAGCTTTTTGGCGGATATTCCAGGACCAATGAAAGCAGTCACCTGCAAAAAGTCGGCGGGATCTATGAGTTGAATAATTCCCCTTCCGTAGGCTTTGGCATTGCCTGGTTCCTTAGCCCCTCTTGGTCTACCGAAGTCAGCGCCTCTGCTGGCCACTATCGAATGTCCATGAAAAACGGCGACTACTCCAGTATGAAGGTATTGCGAGATGAGATTCCCTTAGGTAGGGTTTGGCTGGCACCGATAAGCCTTTCCATTCGCTATCATGTCAATCGATGGAATAAAATAAAACCATACCTCGCCGCAGGACGAAGCTTTTTATTATTTGACCAAGAAGATCCAGGATGGGCAGCCGATGCCGTGGAATACCATAGCCGTTCGGCCTTGCACCTCGGTCTGGGCGTCGACTATCAACTCCATGAAAGTTGGTTTCTGCAACTGGACCTCAAACATTTCTTGGCAAACCGAGCAAAGGTCAACCCTGATTTCACAAAATCGGTCGGCTGGAAACTCAATGGTCAGCTAAAACCTGACCCAACACAAATGACAATCGGAATTGGATACCGCTTTTAAAAATATTATTAACAAAAATTAAATGATCATGAACAGAAGACAATTTAGCAGCCGTTTATTTGTAGGAGCCTTTGCCCTGATGACCTTGGGCATCGCTTCATGCAACGAAGATAAAGATGAAGTTACAGTAACTCCGGTGGTACCCAAAACCGATGCAGAAATCCTAGCGGAACTCAAAGAAGAACTGCGGACCAGCATGAAATATAATAGTAGCTATAAAGAGCTACAATATAGTTCCAATTTAAACCCTGATTTTAAAGCAGCAAAGGACTTTAGTGAATCCCTTAAATCAATTCAATGGGACAACAATGAGAATAAATACATGGCTTCAAACCTTGTAATCGATAAAAAAGCCAAGCTCTACTTTTCTGTAGGTGGAAGCTACTACTTCTTCGAAAACTTCGGCCTGAAGAAAGAAAACGACCTCTATACCATAACGGCAAAATTAGAGGACATGTTCCAGATTACACAGGAAGGAACCACAACAAAGCCAACAGGTATGGGTTTTTCAATGTCCGCAACCTATAACGTCAAAACAGGTAAAACCATCCAAATATTAGAAGCCATGGCCAATGAAACTGTCATAATGGTCATTGCTTCCGTATGGGTACAGGATAAAAGCATAACCAAACCCACCAAGTCTCCTGTAGGCAAAGACCCTAATGATTTTATTGATTTTTAATGATAAGATCATTAAATTATATCGGGTAAGCAATAAGTGCTCTTTAAGCAACAGACAACAAGGATGCTAAGCGTATAGGCATCATACAATCTATCAGCCTTTCCAACAAGAAGAATCCTTTTGTTGGAAAGGTTATTATAAAAAGAAAAACATAAAATAATATGGCAACAATAGAAACAGGTTTTGTTTTTTCACTAAAAGAAAGAATAGAATATTCAAAAAACAGTGTGGTAAGCCAACAGGTTATCAAAAGTAAGGCTGGCAATATTACCCTATTCGCATTTGACAAAGACGAACAGCTCAGCGAACATTCCGCTCCCTTTGATGCTGCACTACAGGTTCTGGACGGCGAAGCCCTGATCCATATCGCCCGTGAACCCCATGTGGTCAAGGAAGGCGAAATGATCATCCTACCAGCAAACATCCCCCACGAAGTCTATGCCACAACAGCATTCAAAATGATGCTGACCATGATCAAAGGCTAAGGGTATAAGTTGGGTATATTGAGTAGAAATCTAATGCTTTCAAAAACTCCTTGGGAATTGAACTAAGGAGTTTTTTTGTTAATGGCAGGGATGCAAATGTAGATGGGACAACTAAGTTAAATGATAAAGGTATGTATAAGGACAGCTCAATTTCCAGCCTTTTAGTGATAGATAATAAAAAGATAATCATCGTCCTGTGCTTTCTGAAAACCAAAGAATGACTCAATTTGATGGTCCTTTACCAAGACATAGATAGGCGGATAATCCGCAAAGGTCAATTTATAGATATCTGGATAACGTTTCGGATTAAATCTCAAAAACTTTGCCTTATCTTCTTCCTTGAACTCTTCATATCCAACCAAATTAATATTATCACTAAGCATATTTTCCTTAAATGCAGCAATAAAGGGTTCATGAGTTCCCTTTTGGAAATATTCCACGGAATTGACTGCATCCTCATAGTTGGAATCTACATAAACCACATACTTATCGACAATCTCATCTGACCATTTTTGACCTTCAAATATTTCCTTATAGAAAGTTTTGATGAGTTTTTTGGCTGAATTGGTTTCTTGGGAAAAGGAAGGTGCATGGAGCATGAAAACCATGGTTAGTGCTGTGATAAGTGCTTTCATAATAATATAATAGTTTACATATATAAAGGAAAGAAAATAGATTTAATAAAAAAAAGTATTAACCAGTGAAGTGGGATGGTTATCTATTTAAGACATTGAGTGTTAATTCATGGCTAACAACCTATTATCATTTTTGTACTTGTAAAAGAGATTATCGTATCTTTAGGTAAACATTCATGAAAACCAAATTTACTTTAATAATAATTTTTTCCTTTTTTGCAAATTACTTGATTGGCCAGATCGTTCTACTAGACTCTATTTCCAATGATCCAATCCCTGCTGTAAGTGTTTTTGATTCAAACGGAACATTGATAAATATCAGTGATAAAAACGGACATGTTCAGTTAAAGAAAGAAAAACTGCATTCTATAGAAAATTTAACCTTTCAACATCTTTCATATCGCTCAAAGGAAATTAGCTTAAAAAGTATTTTGTCATTTGAAAAGATAATAAAGCTAACACCATCAACTATCAGTATAGATGAAATCGAAATCAATAATAATTCAAAAGATTGGTTAGTTCTAAGAGGGTACTATCGTGTATTGGAAACCTTTGATGGCAAAAATAAATATTTTTCCGATGGCATAGTGCAATTCTTTATCCCGCTGACTGATAAAAAGGAAAAGAAAAGGCATATATTAGAAGATTATCGAGTTTTTGGCAATGATAAGACAATTCGAGCCTTCAAAGAAGTAATGGGACCATTTTCTGAACTTCCTCGAATTGCAAACATTGATTCTAATCCTATTCATAGCAGCTTATCAAATGAGTATGAATTGAAGAAAGAATCGAAGCTGGTCAATATCTACAAGCATGGAAATAAAGTTGGCGAAATAGGTTTTAGCCCAAATGGTGAAGCACAAACTTATATTGATTTGGTACAGCCTGATTCTATGATCAAGAAAAAAATATTTCGTGTGGAAGGAATACGTACAAGTCAAGTCCGAATTGAAACATACGATGCTAACAATTTTTCTGAAATAAGCCTAGAACATCTTAAAGGCTGGTATAGCAATAATATCGGAAGTATAAAACGGAAAAGAAAATTGGGTTATTTCCCATATGAGACATTATCCGAATTCTATGTATTGGAACGTTTTTTCTTAACTTCACTAGAAGTACAAGAAAAGAAAAACCTATTTAACAAGAGCATCTATCTGGAAGAAAAAAGTGATTACTCTATGGAGTTTTGGAAAGAACTAGACCAATTTGGAATCCCTCCTCTTCCTTCCGGAATTACCAAACAATTTGGAAAACAATTAATGGAATTTTGATGTTACGCAAATTTGCATTTGAAAACAGATTATGCAGAAAATTCCATTTGACTCTTTTTAGTTTACTTTGGTTAAGCATTGGCACTTTATTAAATACTTTTTCTTCAATAATTTCTTAAGGTTCGAACCAGGGTTCAAATCTGCCACACCGGACACAATAAAAGCGAGAACAGCCATGGCCTGGAGCGGTGGGGTTTCGCAAGCAACTAATGAGCGAGGGGAAAATGAATTATTTCTTGTACAGACTTTTTTAACCTCTGTCGTGGTTATACAAATGTTGTCTGCCGAAATTACTTCTGCAATTTTTATATCGTTTATATTGTGAGTTTCAATGTTCATTTTGCTTGTCTGTCCTTTGTTGCATGGTGGTTCTCGCTAAAGGTTTACTAATTTGTGCAGAAATGGCATTGCTTGCAGAACCATTGTCGTACCGCACTAAATTAAGTAAATAACTGATGAATTAACGTAAACCACCGTCAGCCATTTTTGAGCAAATTTGCTGTTAGGCTCAGCTATTTTTTATTCTGTCAAAAATGTCTACAACAACATCTTCTGGTCGAACGGAAAGCTGGTATTTGTCATTAATTATTTCAATTTGTTTATTACTTAATTCTAAATCTTGAACAGTAAATTCGTCATCTATTTGTGTATAAGGATCTTCCTCAATAAGTTCAAAAAAGGCTATAGAAATTCCTTTATCAAAATACTCTTGAAATTTTTCAGTTGGAACATAAGGATTAAGTACTTGGTCTGAATGAGAAGGGAATAATTTATTCTTGGCTTTATATTCTTTGTAAAGTTTTTTTAGACCTTCAATAGCTTCATCTTCGGTATGACCTAAAACCTCCACATCGTCATTCAAAAATTTTGCAAAGTATTTTGGATTTTTTGGATTTATCTTATAATCAAAAATTCCCGTTACTATCTTATATTTTCCTTCTGAAAATTCCATTGATATTCTGTTCTTGTAAAGTTGCGCCTAACTTATTTATAACTCTCATGAAACCTCTCCAAATACAACCACAATAGGTCGGCTTTACACAACTTTCGTAAGTGGTTCTTTTATCATTGTTCCTAAAATACAAAAAAAAGCCCATGCAATCTCATTGACTTTCTTCGATTGCTCTATTTAGTTTCAAAGTGTTTAAAAAGTAATCTATATCCCTGAGTGTTTGTGCCAAACCGTTCTACTCCAATTCCTGTTTTTTAATTTCTCTCGACCTTTCCAATTCTTTTTTCGCGTGTTCTGCTGTTCCGTCGACTGCTTCCCATTTTCTTCGGCTTTTATAATCGCTAGCAACCTTTCTTCCTCCTGCTTCACCCATAGTTTAAGTTCTTTGGGGTTGCTGTTGTAGATGGAATCAATATCCAATGACACCGGTGGATAAAACAATCTCATCATACGGATTTTTATGTCACCGTCTTGTAGAGCCGAGTTTGATCTCCAAAGCTGAAAGTTGGCGAAAAGAGAAAAGAACGATATCAATAGCAGAACCAAGCCCGTAATGATGTAGGGCTTTGGGTTTCCGGTAATGCGATGCTCTACGCCGACCTGTATTTTTTTTGGCAGTTCACGAATCAGCGTCCGCTGCTCGCCGAAAGCGGCGACAAGGTTATCGCTCACTTTGCTGTATTTTAGAATGGCTGTTTTTAGTCCGGCAAATGTTTCCTCCTTTATATTGCTGTCCAGTTCTTGGCTGATTTCTGCCAGCGCTGCCGAATAGTCTTTGTCCTCGAGCTTCTCTTCGATAATGTTCAGCCGTCTGTCCATCAGCGTGAGTATATCCTGCTGGTCATAGGCTACTTTTTAGCTTCCCGACACCATGCACTCCCGCAGGTCCTGCATATCCTCACGGAGTTTATGCTTCACCATTTTTAACAGTTTTAAAATTTTGATTTAAACAAATCAAGGAATGCGGGTGCAGATAGATTCAAGAAATCGACCAGAAAATGAGATGCAATCACCCATCTTAAACTATCAGTTTTTTTATAGGTGATTGCCCAGACCAGCCCCATAATAAAAGTGGAAAAGATGACTTCATAGCCCCTAAATAATTCCGAGTTAATTCCAAATACGCCATGATTCACGGAAAACACGACACTGGTAAATAAGAGGGCAAGGGCTCTGTTCCATGTCTTGGTCGAATCCATCAAAAGCCCTCTCCAATAGAACTCTTCAAGGAAAGGGTTGATTAGCGCTAATAAAATCCAAGGTAGCCAGATTGTCCAGTCAGCCAATAGATAATTAAATTTAAGAAAAATAGGTAAAGGGATAAGTCCGACAATAATTGCAACAATATTCCATCCCCAATTTTTTTGAGGCTTTTTAAGCCAAGTAAAACACAACATCTCCTTTATTCTTCGAATCATTTCGAAGGATAAAATTTAAAGATCAAAAGAAAAAAAACCAAGAAAAGAATTAAAACTCACCAGCGATTCGTCCTAATGGTTTGAATTAGGAAAGATAGAAATACACCATACTTTAAACATCTTGACCCATAACCCAAAATATCTCATTCAGAAAAACATTACTCCAATTTGAAATCCAAATTTGTAATAATTCCCTTTTCATCAATTAAAATACTTCTTGGAATTGCCTCAATATTATACAATACATTAATTGGACTTTTCCATCCTTGAAGGTCGGAAAGATGAATTGCCCATTCAAAGTCTAATTTTTTTATACCGTTTATCCAGCTTGATTTATTATTGTCAAGTGAAATCGCCACTATTTGGTAATCCAAATTGTTCCTGGCAAAATCTTTTAATTTTGGTAAATTATCAATACAAGGTCCGCACCAAGTAGCCCAGAAATCCAGAAGGACCTTTTTACCTTTAAAATCACTTAATTTTACCGTTTGGCCATCCTGATTGAACATCGAAAAGTCTGGAGCTTCTGAGCCAACTTTCAGTTTCTTCTTCGCTAGAATGACATTGAGCAACTCCAATCCTTCCTTGGGCTCCCTAAGTTTGGGATTTAAGAGCTTAAAACATCCTCAAGTTGGTTTATATCTTTTTTTAGAGGTACAGGAGTAAAGTATTTAAGGATAAATAAGGAAATATAATTGTCTGGATTATCCTTTATCAATGAAATTACATAAGGATCCCTTTTTTCCATATACATAAAGGCGGAATCACTTAGTTTTTGCTGTAAAGTTTCATCTTCGACTTCATTTGCCAACTTATGAAACTTTGAGGACTCTTCTCCATATAAGTCATACAACTTATCGAATATTTGCATCAACCTAAACTTATCGTTCACTGGAATATCAAATGAGCTTGTGAAGCCTCTTTTTTCACCTGTTATTTCATTGTACTTTGGCTTAGCCAATGTCGCTTTGCTTTCGCCAGCGCTCAACATGAACCAATATTCTGATTTATCACTTTTACTGATCAATCTTGAATAAACTCCAGGAGTATTTAGCGAGCCTTTAAATATAAACTTTCCCTCTTCAACTCTAGCAGAATCGTTAATTACAGGGTTCATTTTGCTATAGTCAATATACTTTAAATATAAGGTCTCCCCTTCTAAATTTAAAGAACTATCAATTTTGCAAAGAAGTGAATAATTGCCTTGGGGAAAACCAATCGAAATAAATAAAGAAAAAATAATCGTTAAGCAATAGTTAATTGGCTGCATATTAATTGTTTGACAACTAAAATAAAAATAACGATTCTTTTTAAAAAGAAGTTATATCTAGCTCAAACAAACTGTCCTATATGGTTCTACATTTCTTCAATTTCATAATAAGCTTCTTTCTCTCAGGTTTGGTATTTCTAAAATTCAAATAGAGAACCCCGCTTTTCAACGGGGTTCTAAACTATTAATTAATGACTATAGGTACTTTCTAATTAGATAACTTATAAATCGAATTATCTATGGTATATTGATAAATTTCAATATTATCAGTTTGCCTAAAATTAGAAATATTTAAGGGACTTTTATTCCATCTTTTTGGATTAAGCTCACGGTCACTACGTTTAAACATTTGAATTTTACCATCTTCAAAAACAATTTTAATGGAGTCTATATCAAGATTATTTTTTCGGTAATTATTAGGCGCTAGAGATTCTTTTTTCTTGATTTTGTGGCGATATATATGTCTAATGTCCTTATCTATTCCATTCTTGCTTTCATACCTTGTTAATTCTAAATCAAGATCAGTGTCATTTACAAATAGGTAAGACAGCTCTAGTTTAGGTGTTTCTACTATACAGGAAGTCAATTGAGCAATTATTATTACAGAGAAAATTCTTTTCATCGTTAATAACTTAAATACATGTTAAATAGATCATTTATTTGAGCATCTGTCACTCCCATGTGCGAAATATGGATTTTCTTGTCTTTCCCAACAGACGATGCCCAATTACTATTGGGATAATGGTGATCCTCCTCGGGGAGGATCTCTTGCTTAAAAGGAGTTAGGATAATCATGAAGTAATTATTTCAAACATTTTCTCTAAAATATAAATTTTATCTAATTACGATATATCATTCATATGAAGTATTGGTTAAATGTTTTCTACAAAAAACCTATCCACTCTATTTTACGATATGTTTAAGGTTTATTTTATCGGTATTTGGACCACACATCTTAGAAATCCCATTACCGGCTACATCCTTGAGGAAAGGTTTTTTGTTTCATGCTGAGAAGTAAAGGTTTGGTAAAATTTATCGAAAGGTGATGACAGCAAAGTGGAAGGCAAAAAATGCTTTTCTAATTTTAGCGATATAACCCCTTTTGGGGTTCCATTATTTTAGCAGACATGGCCAATTAGCCTGAAAGTCGTGCAAAAGCGATGTTCGATTAATCGAACATCGCTTTTGCATTAGCCCTATATTGTTCAATACCATTCATCTAAAATAATTCTGCCCTTCCAGGGCAGTATGTCGCCAAAAGAGATATACATCAGGGAAATAAATATGGGTCTAAATACCTAGAAACACAGTTCTACAAAATGTCATTGCTAGGAACGAAGATTCTTGGAGCCATTCAGAAAATGATATCAGAACCATAGATAAAACAACATCATTGGCGAACAAGTCCTTGATCTTCGATCAAGGATGACAAGGAAGTGTTGAGACATTTACGTACAGATTCTTCACTGATCGTTCAGAATTGGATATTCCTGAGAGGGATTCAGAGCACAGCGAAGAATTTATTTTTGTTATTTTTAGGATATCCTGTCATCGAAATCGTGAGATGAGAAAACTATTTTAAATGATTGCGGATAGTCCCGAGACCCTTCGGGGGTCCCCAGGGTGACACAAAATAGTTATAGAAAAATATTTCACCCACGCTGTGGGTTATCCGATTAACAATTCGTTTTTCTACAAAGATATCACCCCTTCCAGGGGTTTTCTACAAACAAACATTTATCCTTCCGCAGGTAGTCCTTTAGCCTCCGGCTCATTTCCTTGGCGGACAAATGGAAAGAATGCCGATGCCCTGTGCGATGGGATTGGCCTTGGAATGCTTTCAAAAAATTCTCCATCTAAGAGGAGAATTTTGAAGGAAGATATTCCCGACAACAAGGCATTCTATCCATGTATGGAAGCCCGTGCGAAAAGCCACCTTAAATGGGCCGAAGCGTTTACGGATTCGAGTTGTTTTTTTGGTATCCGTGAGCTCCTTCGTCGGTTTGGTACTTTTGCGCTTCAAAAGTAACATAGAAAAAATCTTTTGTTTTTTCCTTAAAAAATAACACTGTACCCGACCGGACACAAAAAAAAAGCTCGACCTAAGTCGAGCGTAAATCCTATTATCCTTTTTGGAATCACATTACAAGTAAAATAATATATATTTCAGATTAAAATATATAAGAAATACCTGTACTTATAAAAAGTGAAGGATTATTATCAGTAAGCCCTTCCATTGCAAGAGCTGGTCCTCCAAGAAAGTTAACTTGAAAACCACTATCTTTAATTTGTTGACGTATTCCCCAAAAGATGGCTCCGCCAAACTGGAAACTTTTATTATTGGATTGTTCTAATTTATTCAAAGGAAACAGGTTAGAATAAGCGGTTGCTCCTACAAAAGATCCGCTGTTGCCAGCTGTGTTTTTACCTTTTCTCTCCCTACTTCCAATATTATAATAAAATTTGTAATCAACGGATAGGTCAGTTCCAAGCTGTACGCCAAAATTATCTATATAATATGTTAAAGATATACCAGCAGAACCTTCCACTGTCGATCTCTTAGCTATTGGTATTTCTCGCGAATAGTTTATTCCAGTTGGAAAAACCCCTAAATTGATCCGATTCAATGGCTTTACCTGCCTTTCCTGTGCACTGCTAACCGTTATAGAAAACAGCAACACAACTATTGTTATGTAATTTTTCATCAAACTATATCCTTTTTTTATTCTTCTTTTTTCCAAGCGCTCCTGCTTTCCATTGTCCATTATCTCCATTGTATCTATTTTTATAAGAGGCGCAAAGGTAATATTATTTTTAATTAATTTTATTGCCTAAAAGAATATTTTATCTTAATATCATTAAATTAATGAAAAAACAAAGCGGAACTATCCCAAGGAACAAGAATGCCAATAGGATAATTTAATTCTGAACAATTCGTGAAGAATCTGTACGGGTCTTCTCCCTAAAATCTTGTCATCCTTAACCGAAGGTTAAGGAACTGTAAACCAGTGTAACCCACGATGTTTTTTATTTTGATGTTTTGCATAATGAGATAATCGAATAAAGTTCAGTACTACACAAAAAAGTTAAACTTAATGACATTGCCCGCTGGGGGTTGCCTATCCATGCAAACATCTTCCTTCCGAAGGAAGTCCTTTAGCCCACGGCTCATTTCCTTGGCGGACAAATGGAAAGAATGCCGATGACCTGTGCGATGGGATTGCTAAAATAATTAACCCCCTCTAGGGTTCTTTTCTTGCTAGGGATCTGCATTGTTAGTGAGTTAAGGAACATTCATACTTCCGAAGGAAGTCCTTTAGCCTCCGGCTCATTTCCTTGGCGGACAAATGGAAAGAATGCCGATGCTCTGTGAGATGGGATTGGCCTTGGAATACTTTCAAAAAATTCTCCATCTAAGAGGAGAATTTTGAAGGAAGATATTCCCGACAACAAGGCATTCTATCCATGTATGGAAGCCCGTGCGAAAAGCTACCTTAAATGAGCCGAAGCGTTTTACGGATTCGAGTTGTTTTTTTGGTATCCGTGAGCTCCTTCGTCAGTTTGGTTCTTTTACGCTCCAAAAGTAAAAGAGAATCAATCTTTTGTTTTTTTCCATAAAAAATAACACTGTACCCGGACACAAAAAAGCTCGACCTAAGTCGAGCGTAAATCCTATTATCGTCTTAACTAGCACGGCAGAAAGGCTCTAAATACTAAATACTTAATACTAAATACTCTCTACTAAATACTCTCCCCACAGGATTGGCTCAGCCCCACAAACCCCGCACTCAAACCCTGAGCCATCCTGTGGGGGGTTGGCCATAAAAAATCGAAGCTTCACCGGAGGTGATCTTTTTTCATTCAGGGGCTTGAGCACAAATAAATTTGGCTCTGCCCCTGAATGAAAAAAGCCTCCCGCTATGCGGAAGGCTTCGATTTTTTAGTCGGGGTGGCAGGATTCGAACCTACGACCTCCACATCCCAAATGTGGCGCGATACCGGGCTACGCTACACCCCGAGAAGGTATCACCTTTTTTCTTGTGTGGCACAAATATACAATCTTTCCCCACAATCTTCCAAATGATAAAAGCAACATTAAATTAACCAATTGATTATTATGCCAATAAAATTAAATTTCCTCGACACATTATCCCACATTTGAACGTTTATACTTATAAATAGGATTTAAATACGATATTTGGGGTGGAATTCATCTTCCATCACACATAATTATCAATAAAATTATGACAAAAATTTTCAGAAATTGCTTGATCTTAACCCTGTGCCTGACGGCCTGTGTTTCCAATAATAAGGAACAACAAAACTCCGACAGTAGCACGGTGGAGAATCCCGAAGAATACAACCTGACCAAAGCGGAGGCCTTGGAGGATTATATCCTGGCCCTCGACTCCACAGATATTGAAAGCGTGGGAAAAGCAACCTCTAAATTCAAGGAACTTTTTGAAAAGAAGGAAAACCCAGAAAATGATAAAGGAGTAGCCCTGATCATGGACTATATCGACAAGCTATCCATGTATGCGCACCGCTCGGCTTTTGATGATGAAACAAACTACCGCCCATTGGTTAACATTGAATTCGATGGCGGCAAAGCGGCCGTTCCAAGTGATCTGGAACAAGCTTATGACAAGATCAACCGCAACGGTTTCCGTGTTCGCGAAACAGAAGGTATGTTCGATCTAGAAGCTAACCCGATCTATTTCCAGGAGAACTTCTACCCTTATATCACTTCTGACCTAGAAATATTTTTGCAACAGATCGGACGTGATAATATGGAAGGATATGCAGAAGATGCAGCCATCGCGATCCCATTCCAGTCTTTGGTTCAGCGAACGATCTGGTATGAAGACTTCGCCAATAAGACCAAAGGCACAGTCGCAGGCGAAAAAGCACAGAAAGAATACGAGAAATACTTCACGACGCTAACCATCGGGATGGACAATACCCCAGCCATCGAAAGTCAGCAGATCTCACCCTACTTCCAGGAAGCCTACAGCTACCTCAAGGATTTTTCACCCAACTCTGCCACCTACAAAAAACTGGAACCCTACATTGCACTCCTTCAAGAACAAAAAATCGACGAAGCCAAAGCCATGTTACCAAGTTTAATCGGCAGATCCATCAATTAATCCTTAACTTTGCCCCATAAGACATAAGAGATAAGAAATAAGAGATAAGTGATAAGTATTAAATCGGTCAACTCTAATTAGGGATGGACATTTCTCATATCTCATATCTCATATCTCATGTCTAAATACTAAATACTAAATACTAAATACTAAATACTCTTTAATTAATGTCCCTACCCAAGCCCCGCAAAACTGTCGACCTGCATGCCGAAGCATTTTTGGCCGATTTGGACAGCTATGAACTGGATGAACTATTGGCAGAAACGATAGATTACCTTAGGGAACAGCTAGACGCGGCGATTTATTGGGGATATCCGGAAATCAAGTTTATCCATGGAAAAGGCAAAGGAGCGCTTAAAAACGCGGTCTATGAGGAACTGAAGATCTACAAGCAATCCAATGCCATCAGTCATTTCCATCCCTCCTATTCCAATGAAGATATTGTAGTGGTGGTAATCGGGCTATAAGACCTTGACCCGATAGACTTCATAAGGATATTGTACCAAGTCTTTCCCATCATTCCATTGCGGTAGCAACTGCATTTGTGCACAAGAAAAATACAGGTATCCATCCGAACCAACACCTAGGGAATCCGGCCATATCAAACGTGGATCTTGAACCACGATTTCCAATTTACCCTCAGGGGTCAATCTGCGAATGGAATAATCAAGAGAAGTTGTCAAATAGATATTTCCTTCATGATCAGCGACAAGTCCATGCGTGATCCCGACCTCGCCCATATCTTCCACCTTGGATTTCAAGGCTTCATCAGTCAGACTTGCATCTGCCAGAAACTTGGTTTCAATCCTATACAAGTTCATCGCATTGATCGGTTTAAAATAAAACCACTTATTGTCCTTAGTCAATGCAATACCATTGACATTTGACCTGAATGGATTAGCATCCTTGTCCCGCATCTCATGTCCATTATAGGATAGTACGGCATCAGGTTTTGCCAAGGTAAAGCTGCTATTGCTCAAGAGCTTTCTACTTTTCCCGGTCTTGAGATCTAGCACAATAATGGAGGCTTGGCCACGATCGGATAGGTAAGCCAATTTCTTATCAGTATCTACACGAACATCATTTAAACCCGATTTACTCTTGTCCAAATCATCAAACGTAAATATTTGCTTGACCTGATTGCTCTTCAAATCTATCTGAACCAGCTTAAACTGACCTTCCTTCTTATCGCTTCCCCCCTCTTTTCCAAAAATGGAACCTGAAGGAGCCGGTTTGGAATCTAAAACCCACAATTGATCATCGGTATCCACATAGATATCTTGCACATTGACAAAATGCTCCTTATAGTCGCCTTCCACAGCATTCCATTCTGCATTTGGAAAGGCTTTGCGTTCGCCATTGACGATCTCGGTCAATCCAAATAGATAGGGATCCTTATGTGGAAAGGAAACAAATACTCGGTTATCAGAAGAAACGGAGACACCGATGGGTTGCGACTTCCCAAAGGAAGCTACCACCTGCAGATTAGGATCTTGTTTTTGGCTCATAGCATTGAAAATAAAGGAAACAGCTAATAGGATATATAAGGATAAAGTTTTCATCATCATTCGAATTTGTTGCAAGATTTACCAGCACCTAACTAAACAACAAAAGTTACAAAATACTGTTTGGACAAATCAATTTGGAAGAGAATAATTCTATCCAACAAAACCGATAATTTCCAAGCATATTAATGGACTTCATTCGAGGCATCTTCGAGAATGCTTCGAGGATCATTCGAATATGACCTGAATAAAATTTTAGCCAGCATGGAATTTTCCGAACATGCCTCGAATGAGTCTCGAATAAGACCCCATATATAATCCCAAAATCTCCCCGATTTCAAAGATTTTTCAGCCAAAATTCTATCCAAGAACCATAAAGCAAAAAAGGAGCCCGCTACCGCTAGCAAGCTCCTTAATTATTATATTTTCAGACCATGTAAAAGACATAGGTCTAAATACCATTTTTCTTTAGCACTCAATAGAGACCCAACAGGTCTAACTACTAAATACTTAATACTAAATACTATTTAACCCCTTCCGTAATCGTAATTTTCCTAAATTCGATCGGTCCATGGTCCCCTTGGATATAAAGTGGTCCCGGTTCGCCTTCTTTTGAATCAAGCGCACCACCAGTGATTCCAGGGATTTCTTGTTTGTCAATCACTGTTTTGCCATTGATAGCCACCGTAACCAAACGGCCTACAAGCGTGATTTCCATATTGTTCCATTCATTAGGACCATTGGTTACCATTGCATTTGGCGTCAAGAATCCGTAGATAGCGCCGAAATAAAGGTTTCCAGGATGTCTATCTTTTGGAGAGTCTTCGATCTGAACTTCGTAACGACCTCTTAGGTAAACACCAGAGTTACTTCCTTCAGGGTATTTGAACTCTAGGTTCAATTTAAAGTCCTCGAATGATTTTTCAGTGATCAGGTTTGCACCAGCATCTTCATTGGTCAAAATGCCATCCTTAACCACCCATTTGTTCTTATCGTTTGATGGTTTCCAACCGGTCAGGTCTTTTCCATTGAACAATTCCACAGGTTTGCCCCAAGTAGGTTCAGCCGTGCGGTTCAGGTAAGGTGCTTTTGTACCGGTGAAAGTATATTTCTCACCATTATTGTTGGTGATGGTACCTTTGATTTCAGCACCTGCCAATTCGCCTTCAATCGTAATATCACCAGTGCCACCTTCCCATTGCGGTGGGATAGCGAAGGAGAACTTGCCATCTTGAAGTTTGATATGGGAGATGGGTCTGCTACTGCCGCTATCTCCTACCCAGTACCCTACCAAGGTAGTGAATCCAGATAATTTGATTTCAATCCAAGAAGGCACTTGTTTGCCATTCTTGTCTACGTTCAAGTCCCAACGACCCAATAGGTCTTTAGATTCTTCTGGGATGGTTTGAGATGCTGGGTTGTGTTCCACATCTTCTTTTTTGTCTTGATTGTCTGCTTTATCCGAGTTACCGTTTTGGCACGAAGTCAAGCCTAATCCAAGAATACTGGTGAAAGCTAAACCGTAAGCAAGTTGTTTGATCATCTTTAATGTATTTGATTGATTATTATTTTAAACTTTATAGTATTGTTCGAAACCGGTTCTAGGTGGCGGTCCGATCAAGAGTGCATTTGCAAATTTATCATTTGTAATCTCTTTTTTGACAGGATCGAACTTAAATTTTCCGTTCAAGCGCTGTGCAATCACCCCAAGGCAGAAAACTTGGCTCAATGGACCTGCGATTTCAAACGGCGAACGTGTCTTTTCCTCGCCTTTACAAGCCTTCAGGAAGTTTGCAAAGTGATTGGAAGGTGATTCCGGAACTACTGGTAGCTTATTTGCGATATCCTTAGCCTTTTGTTCAGGGATAATCGATAAGGTACTGCCATGTGATCCTCCTTTAAAGGTAAGGTCTTTTCCGTAAATAATCTTTCCAGGGTTTAATTTGGCTGGCTCTAGGTTACCAGTACTTGGTGGCGGAATATTCGGATCCAGTCCCGATACGCCATATCCTTCTGGAATTGGAGGCAGGTTATTGATGCCATCATACCACATGATATCCAAGGCTGGCATGCCCTTGCGTTTAGGGAAGCTGAATTTTAAGGTGGATGACATCGGGAAGAAGAAGGAATTATGCCCTTCTAGCATCTCTGCTCCTACCTCGGTCGGAAGGCCCAATTTCAGGAATTCATGGGAGGTATCGAGGATATGTGCACCCCAATCGCCTAAGGCTCCCATTCCGAAATCGAACCAGCAACGCCATTGCCCATTGACAAAGTCTTTGTTGTAATTATGTCCGATGGTCTGCATTTGCCAAAGATCCCAATCGATCGTGCTTGGAATCGGTTCTGCTGGCGGGAAATTCTTGATATTGACATCCCATCCATGCCATCTGCGCGGCATATTCATGTGGCCGACGATCTGGGTGACATCCTTGATGATTCCCGCCTCGGTCCATGCTTTGTACTGGAAGTAATTGGCATCGGAGTGTCCTTGGTTACCCATCTGGGTTGCCAATTTTGGGTTCTTCCTAGCTTTTTCCATCATCAGCTCCACCTCCAAAAAGGTACGGGCCATCGGTTTTTCCACGTACACATGTTTTCCAAGGTCCAGCGCCATCATGGTGATCGGGAAATGGGAAAAATCTGGCACTCCAACCGTCACCGCATCGATCTGGTTACCCATCTTATCGAACATCTGGCGGAAGTCCTGAAAACGTGGAACATCTGGGAATTGCTTGATAGCAGCTTCGGTATGTTTAGCCCCCATGTCCACATCACATAGTGCAACAATATTACATAAACCCGTTTTATACAGATCCATCAGGATTTCTCCACCTCTATTCCCGATCCCTATCGCCGCCAAGTTGACCCGTTCATTTGGCTTGGCCATCAAGATATTTCCCAATGGACTGCTAGCCATCGTCAAGGCTCCTCCAGCGATAATGGATTTCTTTAAAAAACTTCTTCTTGAAAAATGATGATTCATCTGTAATATGTTTAGGTTTACGAATGTTACATGAATGATTAGCTTAAAATTAAAAAAAAATCCTAATTTCAGTCACCTTATTGGACATTAATCCATAAACCTGTTACAATAAAGACATATTATGATGAGAAATACCTATTTGAAATCTGTTTTTAAATCCACATTCGGCCTTCTTCTACTGAGTTCATTGACAATTTCCTGCCAACAAGCAAATAAAAGTGCGGATGGATGGGAAAACCTGTTCAATGGCAAGGACCTGAACGGCTGGAAGCCTTTGGCTGGGAAGGCAGATTATCACGTTGAAGATGATGCGATCGTTGGAGTAATGACGAAAGGTACGCCAAATTCCTTTTTGGTAACGGATAAGGAATATGGCGATTTTATATTGGAACTGGATGTCAAACTGGAGGGAAGCACCACTAATTCGGGTGTTCAGACCCGAAGCCATTTTGATTCAACCGCCAACAACGGCGCTGGAAGGGTCTATGGTCGCCAAATGGACATCGATCCAACTGCTAGAGCATGGACCGGGGGAATCTATGACGAAGGCCGTAGAGAATGGCTGTACCCCTTGGACCTAAACCCGAATGCGAAAACAGCATATAAACCAAATGAATTCAACCACTACCGGATCGAGGCCATCGGCAATGAAACCAGGACTTGGGTGAATGGTGTGCCAGCAGCTTTTGTGGTAGATAGCTTGGATGATGCTGGATTTATTGCCCTACAGGTACATGCTATTCCAGATTCATTGGATGGCAAAAAGGTTTTTTTTAAGAATATCCGCATTCAGACCAAAGACCTGAAGCCCCAAGAATTCCCTAAGGATGTGTATGTGGTGAATACCCGTGCTAATGATCTGTCGGAAGCTGAAAAGGCCGCTGGATATAGCTTGCTGTTCAATGGCAAGGATAGCCAAGGCTGGCACAGTGCCCGTGGCGATAAATTTCCTGAAAAGGGTTGGAAGATCGAAAACGGCCTGATTGAAGTGCAGAAATCGGATGGCGCGGAGTCGACCAATGGTGGCGACATCGTGACCGATAAACAGTACAAGGCTTTTGACCTTTCCTTTGATTTTAAACTGACTCCCGGAGCTAATTCAGGCGTGAAATACTTTGTAACCCTGGACGAAAAAACAGCAGGTTCTGCCATCGGTCCGGAATATCAGATCTTGGATGATGAATTGCATCCCGATGCAAAATTGGGAAAAGATGGCAATCGTACCTTGGCTTCCTTGTATGACCTGATCACTTCGGATCGCAATCCAAGACCTAGGAAACCAATTGGGGAATGGAACCGCGGCAGAATCGTGGTGACGCCGGATAATCATGTCACTTATTACCTAAATGGCTTCAAGATGTTGGATTTTGTGAGAGGTTCGGAAGATTTCAGGAAATTGGTAGCCGGTAGTAAATATAAAGACTGGGAGAAATTTGGCGAGGCGGAACAAGGACATATCCTTTTGCAGGATCATGGTGATGCCGTTGCCTTTAGGAGCATTAAGATTAAAGAATTATAGAAAATAAAATAGAAAAGGAAAAGGACCGAAATGCATTCGGTCCTTTTCCTTTTTATAAGGAGCTCTAGAATTGAGCCTTAAATGCTTGGATTTTCTTTTGGAATCCTGCGAATTCAGCGCTTTGCTGATTGATAAAACTATTGTCTTCCAATCGGCCCACCACCTCATTCATCTCTTCTTCATTTTCATAGACCATCAAGCGGAAAGGATTGATGTAATCCTTGCTTCTGGAATTATAGATTTCATCACAGATCCATTTCTTGGTTTCCAAGGCCTCATCAAAGAGATGGCTCCAGAAATCAGCGTTCCAGTCGGCAGTATCTGTTTCGGTAACCTCTTGTAAAGAAGCCAAGCTATGCTTTAATTTATCAAGGATATAGCTATCGCTCAATTGATGGTAATTGCTATGCATCTCATCCCAAGAATTGATTTTCTTGTCTTTCAAGTCCTGTAGGAGCTGGTCCAATTTACTTACTGGAACCAATTGGCTGCCCACATTTTCAAATTCCTCCCGCTTCAAGTCGGATTCGGTCAAGGTCTGGATGCTATCTTTGAATTCCTTTGGATCAACATGCTCCAATACCTGGCAGATCGCATAATAACGAACCAACTTCTTGAATAATTGATAAGCTTCTTTTGGCTTCAATAGAACCGCCTTGCGCTTAGAGAACTCGGCATTGTCCAAGAAGATTTCCTCGGCTGCTTTGTCTTTACTGTTCAACCATTCTAGTGGATTTTCGGTATTCAGGGATTTGCTTACAGCGTTCTCAATTTCCTTGATTCCTGTAAAGATCTCATTGACGGTATCCGGTGCCAAGATATCATATTCGAAATACTGGTTCTTGAAAGAACGCTTATCACGACTGATGAACTTATTGGTATTACGCATCAACGCGTACATATTGTACATAAACCAATAGCCCGGAACGATAATCAAGCGATCATGGGTGACATCATTGCTCACCAACGAAAACGGGAATTTGATATCCAGTTCATGTAAGAAATCACCTTTTACAATCAGGGTATATGAAGCGAATTTGGAGTTATGCTTTAAGCTTACGCATAGTCCTGGCCAAAAACCACGACCTGCGATAATCTCTCCATCTGCACCTCTTGAGTTATGGTTGGATCCAACCGTAGCACCCGCTGCCATATTGCTCTGACCTTTGATCAAGGCCGCACATAGGAAGGAGTTATTATGGTGCTGCTCGTGCGCAGGGAAAATAAGCGAATTAAGGACCTCACAACAGGAGATGGTAGAATTGTCGCCCAAGAAAGAGTTGATCAATCTGGCGCCATATTTCAACTGCGAATAGGAAGATAGGATAAAACGGACTGCCTTCACTCCGTAGAACACCCTACAGCCATAGCCAATAATCCCGTTAACCAGCTCACAACCCTCCCCGATTTGGGTATAGGCTTCTGCAGTGGAGTTGATCGTTACGTTTTTGAGTTTACTGATTCCCTTGATATAGGCATCAGAACCAATCTTAACGTTTTTGAAGGTATGGGAGTTCTTGATTACGGTACGATCGCCGATCTCACTGTAATAGCCTCTGATATCATTGAATTTCGCATTGGTGATATCAAAGAAACGTTGCTGTAATTCTTTATCCTGTCGATTGCGAGTCCATAGATATACGTCAGCGGCTTGCATGCCATCAAATGGAAGGACCGAACGTCCGCCATTCTCATTACATAGCTCAAGAAAGATCCGGCTTGTGTCAGGGTCACCCGCTTTCAGGATACCATTACCGAATTTAGCATTTGAACTGGTTTCCATTTCATTTACATTGAGCAGGATAACCTCGTTCCCAACGATGAAATGGGCAATATAACGGACCTGATGCAGGGCTACACAATCCCCTAGATCACATGAAATAATCTGGGAGTTGTAGATTCCCACCGGCAAGCGGATATCACGATATTCCAGGTAAACCTCTTCCATATCGCCAATACGCACCAAGCCAAAGAATTTGGACCTTTTGATCTGCTTCGGAAGAAATTTATCCGTGACGAGTACATCATTCCAATCGGTAGATTCATTATGATTGAGCTCGAGGATGCGAACCTCTTCCTCCGTCAGGTTTCTATATTTCTTGTTGGATTTGTTTTGTTGAAAACGAAGGTAGTATTCGTCTTTTCCCTTTGGTAGATAATCGACGGGTATGAAATCATACCCGATCCGATTTAATGGTATCTTTATTATATATCCCATGATATTATTCCACAGTTACTGATTTAGCTAAGTTCCTTGGTTTATCTACATCTAAACCACGGTACACTCCGATATAGTACGACAATAGTTGCAATGGAACAACCGTCAATAAAGGAGCAATAACTTCATCAGCCTCTGGAACAACCATGACATCATTTGAAATGGTTGGAGTCACCTCATCTCCTTCTGTCATTACGGAGATTACCATTCCTTTTCTTGCTTTAATTTCTTGTATATTACTTACGATCTTCTCATGGTAAGCATCCTTACTGGCAATGAAAACTACTGGCAATTCCTCGTCAACCAAGGCAATAGGACCATGTTTCATTTCTGCAGCTGGATAGCCTTCGGCATGGATATAAGAAATCTCCTTCAACTTTAATGCGCCTTCAAGTGCAGTTGGGAAATTATAGCCACGACCTAAATAAAGAACATCGCGGGCATCTTTGTATTTGTAAGCGATCGCTTTGATATTATCAACCTCATTTTCCAATACCCATTGTACTTTCTCTGGAACATCGTGCAACTCTTGGCAAAGCTCGTCAAAGCGTTCATCGGAGATGGTTCCTCTCGCTTTTGCCAGCTTCAAGGCAAACAACATCAACACGGCAAGCTGCGCTGTATAGGCTTTAGTACTCGCTACGCCAATCTCAGGACCTGCATGGGTATAACAACCTGCATGGGAGATACGCGCAATGGAAGAACCTACAACATTCACTATACCAAAGATTGTTGCGCCTTGCTCTTTAGCACGTTCAAGGGCAACCAAGGTATCAGCGGTTTCACCACTTTGGGAAATCGCGATGATCACATCATCAGAACTGATTACCGGATTGCGGTATCTGAATTCCGAAGCGTATTCCACCTCCACATTCACGCGGCATAATTCCTCAATTACATATTCTGCAACCAAGCCAGCATGCCAACTCGTACCACAGGCCACAATAATAATCCTGCGGGCATTCGCCAATTTATCTTGGATAGCATCTACCCCACTCAGGATAATTCTATGCTCATTCAAGATCAAACGACCTCTTAATGAATCCGCGATAGTGGTAGGTTGTTCAAAGATTTCCTTCAACATGAAATGATCATAACCACCTTTTTCGATAGCTGCTAATTCTAGATCCAGCTTTTGTACAAATGGCGTGATGATTTCATTACCTAGGTTTTTCAAGATCAATTCATCAGGCTTTACGATAGCCAACTCATAATCGTTGATATAAACCACCTCTTTGGTATAAGCCAACATCGGGGAAGCATCAGAACCTAAGAAATGTTCATTCTTTCCAATCCCGATCACTAATGGGCTTCCTTTACGTGCAGCGATAATGGTATCCGGCTGATCAGCAGCGATCAACAAGATAACATAAGCACCGGTAACCCTTTTTAGGGCAATACGGATCGCCTCTTCAAGACCACATTCATTTTTTTCTTGTATGTCTTCAATGAAGTTAAGTAGGACCTCGGAATCCGTATCGGATTTAAATTCGTATCCTTCTTTCGTAAGTTCGTTCTTTAGTTGGGCATAGTTCTCGATGATTCCGTTGTGGATCATGGCGAGTTTTCCTGATTTGGAAACGTGAGGGTGAGCATTTCGGTCTGAGGGCTCTCCGTGGGTTGCCCAGCGGGTGTGACCAATTCCTGTCGTGCCAGCAGTGGATTGATCACCTACAAACTCCTCTAATGCAGCGACTTTACCTGCCTTTTTGTAAACTTTCAAGGAGTCTCCTTGTTGAAGCGCTATACCAGCACTATCGTAGCCTCTGTATTCTAATTTCTTTAAGCCGTCTATCACGATGGGATAAGCTTGGCGCGTTCCGGTGTAACCGACAATTCCACACATATGTTTTTCTCGTTTTAATTTAAGTTTTAAAATTTTGAGTAAATATATAAAATATATTAGTGCAAACGATTGCGCGCTTTTAAAAACAAAAACCGAACCAATCTGGTCCGGTTTGTAATTAAAATTTCTTTATTCTAGTTCAAACTTGTAGCCAACTCCCTTGACCGTAGTTACATAGCTGTCGCCAATCTTTTCTCGGAGCTTTCGGATATGCACATCAATCGTCCTATTGGTAACAACCACGGAGTCTTCCCAGATGGCTTTCAGGATCTGTTCCCGAGTAAATACCTTGTTGGGTTTGGAGGCCAATAGGTATAGCAATTCAAATTCTTTTTTAGCCAGTACAAATTTCTCATCGCCACGGAATACCAAGAAAGAATCCCTATCGATCACTAGATCGGAGATCTCCAGTTTATCAGTTACCTGATCATCTATAACCTCAGTGGTATTTCTTCTTAAGATCGCATTGATTCGGCTCATTAAAGCCCTAGGTTTGATAGGTTTGGCAATATAATCGTCTGCACCTACATGGAAACCAGCAATTTCGGAATACTCTTCACTTCTTGCTGTTAGGAATACCATAAAGACCTGTTTGAACTCGGGCATGGAGCGCATCAAACGACAAGCTTCAATTCCGTCCATCTCAGGCATCATGACATCAAGGATGATTAGGTCTGGAAAAACCTCTTTGGCAACTTTAATAGCTTCTTTCCCATTAGAAGCGGTATATACTTGGTAACCTTCCTTAGTTAAATTGTATGAAATGAGTTCAACAATGTCGGACTCGTCATCAACCACAAGAATCTTTTGATTATTGGCCATATAAGCTGTTTTTTTGCTAAGGTATATACTTAATTATAAAATAAAGTTACCCAAAAGTTATGAAATTGTTAAGCCTTAAAATAGACTTAACAATTGATTCTTATTTTTTTAAGGTTTTCGTTAAGAAATCTTCCAATTGCTTACCCCTCAAATTCTTAGCAATGATGATGCCCTGCTCATCCAAAAGGTAGGATGCAGGTATGCCTTTAATGGAATAATCTATAATCAATGGAGAGCTCCATGCTTGAAGGTCTGAAATATTAGTCCAGGTCAGGTTATCATCTTGAATTGCACGCATCCAAGAACCTGGATTGTTGTCCAAAGAAACGCCTAAAACAGTAAAATTATGGTCTTTGAAGTTATTATATTGTTTCACAATGTTTGGGTTCTCTTCACGGCATGGCATACACCAAGACGCCCAGAAGTCCACCAACACGTATTTTCCTTTATAGTCTGAAAGCTTTACAGTTTTATTATCCGGTGTATAGGCCACGATATTCGGTGCAGCCTGACCTACGGCCAGCTTTCTCAACTTATCAACCTCAGTCTTGAACTCATTTACATAGCGATTGTTTGGGAATTCTTCCTTGATTTGGTCGGCATAAGCAATCAGCTCCGGTTCGGCCATCTCTGGATCCAAGGTACTCATCACATAAAAACCAGCGAGGTCATTGTTCTTTTGTGCAAATGAAACCGCCTCTGCGATATAGTTCTTAAAGAAAGGCTCAAATTTCATGAGCATTTCCGAACGTAGATTTTGGATGCCATTGGCATCTAAATTATTGGTAGCACTTGAAAAAGCCTGTTGCAAGGAGTCCCGAACGAAATCAATCCTAGACTTTTGCACCGCGAAGTCCTTCAACTTCTGGGACAGCTCCGAACCCTTTACTTCATACTGTTCTGGATTCTGCAAATTCACATTGAATTCCACTGCTTTTCCAGGTTCCAGAATAATAGGATATCTGTTATTCCCGACAGCCAAGGTCAATAGCCTTTCTTGGGTAGCCGGTCTTTCGAACTTGAAACGGTTGCCATCCGCAATAAATGTTGAATCTAATTTCTGCTCACCTTCATAGAAGCTGACTACTTTCACATTCCCTGGGTTCTCGATCACACCGCCAACCTGAATCGTATCAGAATTTGAACATGAAGACAACCCAGCGGACAACAAACCCACTAATCCAATATATACTGCAAACTTTTTCATTTTTCTTATTTAATAAACTCTCTTGATCTTGAAATCGCTCTTTCTAATCCAGCTGCATCCTTACCACCTGCCGTAGCAAAGAATGGTTGGCCACCGCCACCACCTTGGATTTCTTTAGCCAAATCGCGCACGATATTACCAGCATGCAGACCTTTTTCTTTAGCCAGTTCATCAGAAATCATAACCGTGATGCTTGGTTTTCCATCAATCACCGCTCCTAATACGGCATAAAGATTATTGATCGCACCTTTGAGGGTATAAGCTAAAGTTTTAACCGCATCTACACTTGGCAGATCAACGATGGTAGCGACATAATTGATGTCCCCAACTTTTTCCAACTTCTTCTCGATATCATTTTTCAGTCCTTGCGACTTTTCTTTGACGTAGTTCTCAATCTCCTTTTTCAAGGCGTTGTTCTCATCCAAAGTTTTCGACAAGGCTGAAACAAAATCCTTAGGATTGTTCAATAGCTCTTTTAGGTTATCTAACAACTCAAAATGTTCACGGATCACTTGCTCGGAACGAGTTCCAGTAATCGCTTCAATCCTTCTTACTCCAGCCGCAACTGCAGATTCCGAAAGGATCTTGAAGAAACCGATCTGTCCTGTTGCTGCAACGTGCGTACCACCGCACAACTCCTTGGAATAGGAATCGTCAAAAGTGATCACACGGACATGGTCGCCATATTTCTCCCCGAAAAGAGCAGTAACCCCAGAATCGATCGCTTTTTGGAATGGAACATTCCTTTCTTCCTTCAAAGGAACATCTTGGCGGATCTTCGCATTCACGATGTCCTCAATCTGTTTGATCTCCTCGTAAGTCAACTTCGAGAAGTGCGAGAAGTCAAAACGCAATACATCTGGAGAAACCAACGAACCTTTTTGGTTCACATGATCGCCCAAGACTTGCTTCAATGCTGCATGCAATAAGTGCGTCGCAGAGTGATTGGCTTCTGTATCTTTTCTTTTCTTAATATCCACAACCGCTTCAAATTCGCCGCTCAAGACAGATGGAAGTTGGTTTACGAAATGTATGAAAAGTCCATTTTCTTTTTTGGTATCTAAGATGCTAACCTTTTCATTGTTCTCTAATGAACGGATATAGCCTTTATCGCCAACCTGACCTCCCCCTTCTGCATAGAATGGCGTTTCAGCAAGTACCAATTGGAATTGATCTTTTCCTTTGCTAGAAACCTTTCTATATTTTAGGATTTCGGTGGTTGCCGTTAAGTTATCATAGCCCACAAATTCACTCTCCGCCTCATCATTTACAATAACCCAGTCGCCAGTATCAATCGCTGTAGCAGCTCTCGATCTTTCTTTTTGCGCCAATAATGCCTGTTGGAAACCATGCATATCCACGGTCATCCCCTTCTCCCTAGCCAATAATTCGGTCAGGTCAATTGGGAACCCGAAGGTATCGAACAGTTCAAAAGCAAATTCACCATCAATCGCGTCATGATCTGCAGAATAAGCTTCAAAACGCTGGATCCCTTGCGTCAAGGTCCTTAAGAAAGAAACCTCTTCTTCCAAGATTACCTTTTCTACAAAATCCTGTTGTTGGTACAATTCATCGAATACCCCTTTAAACTGCTCTGCCAATACTGGAACCAGCTCATGGATAAATGGACTCTTGAAATGCAAGAAGGTATAGGCATAGCGAACGGCACGTCTCAAGATCCTACGGATCACATAACCGGCCTTATTATTTGATGGTAATTGCCCATCAGCGATAGCAAAACTTACCGCCCTGATATGGTCTGACAAGACACGCATTGCGATATCGGTCTTCTCATCTGTACCATAAGCAATACCTGATTTAGTAGCAATAAATTGAATCAAAGGTTGGAATACATCTGTATCGTAGTTGGACGACTTCCCTTGGATGGCACGAACCAAACGTTCGAAACCCATTCCGGTATCCACATGCTTTGCCGGTAAAGAGACCAAGCTTCCATCTTTTAACCTGTTGAATTGCATAAATACCAGGTTCCAGATCTCGATCACTTGTGGATCATCCATGTTCACCAAGTCCTGACCTTTTACCTGAGCACGCTCTGCATCTGAACGCATATCATAATGGATCTCGGAACAAGGACCACAAGGCCCCGTATCACCCATTTCCCAGAAATTATCCTTCTTGTTTCCTAATAGGATACGATCTTCTGGAATCAATGCTTTCCAAAGGTTAAAGGCTTCCTCATCTTTTTGCAAGCCTTCGGTTACATCCCCCTCAAAGATCGTCACATAAAGACGGTCTTTATCTAATTTCAACACGTCAGTCAATAACTCCCAAGCCCATTCGATGGCTTCTTTCTTAAAGTAATCTCCAAAAGACCAGTTACCAAGCATCTCGAAAAGGGTATGGTGATAGGTATCAATCCCTACCTCTTCGAGGTCATTATGTTTTCCAGAAACACGTAGACAACGCTGGGTATCAGCCACTCTTGGGAATTTGGCGACAGCTTCTCCTAAAAATAATTCTTTGAATTGGTTCATCCCCGCATTGGTAAACATCAATGTAGGGTCGTTCTTCACGACTACTGGTGCTGAAGGAACAATTTGATGTCCTTTACTTTTGAAAAAATCTAAAAAGGCTTGACGTATATCTCTACTAGTCATTTAATTCGTGTCTAATTTTAGCTGCAAACTTACTCAAATTTGATGAGTAAACTCGCCAATCAAGCCAATTTTTATTAATATGACGCATATTTTTCCTAAATTTATCTCTGTAAAAACACACAACAAAATAATTCATGAAGATGACAATTATTGTCCCTACTGATTTTTCTGAAAATGCTGGGTTTGCTGCAGATTATGCCTGCCAGCTCGCTAAGGAAAAAGAACATAACATCCACCTATTACATTGCTACACTTCTAGCTCAGTAGGAGAAAATGCTTCTGAAGAAACCAATGGCACTGGCCTCTTGGCAGATCAGAAGATACAAGAATTGCAGACACAGCTGCTCAGGAAATTCCCCACATTGCACATCAGCATTGAATGCTCCAGAGGTTTGATCATCGACAAATTGACAGAACTATCCCAATCCGGCAAATATGCCATGATCGTAATGGGCGCTTCGGGTGAAAGCCAGTTGAAGTCCATTTACTATGGAAGTACCACTGTTGCTGTCGCTTCAAAATCAGAAGTCCCGGTCGTGGTAATCCCGAACCAGCCCTTCAATTTCGAGATAAACCATGTCTCTTTATTAACTAACTTTAAAGCGGCCGAATTGGATACTTTAAAGGAATTTCAGGAAATTATAGGAGTACCACATGACTTGACCTTGATCCACGTGTTCAAAGAAAGCCAGAAATCCGAAAACATTAAGGACGATCTGGATTCTTGGGCATTTAATATCCGTGAGATGGGCTCCATCGAACAGGTGAACACCATCGCAGAATCCATCAATAAAGAGGATATCGAATTAGATTCAGTGCCGGAGGTGGTCAGCAAAGTTATCTCCGAGGTTAACCCGCAGATCATCTTGATCACACCCAGTAGAAAAACATTCTTCGAAAGGTTATTCAAAAGTTCTGTTTCCAAAGCCTTAGCTTTGGAACTTAATAAACCAGCTTTTTTCGACAAAATATAAATAAAACTATACAGCATGAGCAAACTACTTATACCTATTGACTTTTCAGAGAATTCTGACAACGCAATCCATTACGCTTGTCAAGTCGCTCAACAAGCTGGACAAGAAATCGACTTGATCCACGTGTTCTCTTCCCATTCGAATACCTATGCCAATGTGAAAGGAGAAACTCCATTGAACGACCCTCGTGTTCCTGAAGCTGAACAAAACATGGTAGATACGATCGCAAAGTATCAACAAGAATTCCCTACTGTGAAGCTGAATAGCATATTTAAGGATGGTAATCTTTACGATGGAATCAAAGCGGTAACCAATGCAACTCCTTACGATGCCGTTGTCATGGGTACACAAGGCGCTTCTGGCTTAGATGCTGTTTTTATCGGTAGCAATACCTATGATACCATTTTAAACACCACTACTCCGGTATTGGCCGTTCCAGAAACCTGCACTAAATATAAAAAAGACAATATCGCCTTGCTATGCAATTTTAAAGAAGCTGAGCTTACTGCTTTGCAACAGGCTGCACCCTTGTTCAAAACAGATTATAGATTGGTATTGATCCATGTAAATACCAACGACAGAGCCATTAAAGATATTGATGCTGACTTCAAGGAATGGATCAATAGAATCGAAAGCGAATTGGGCATCTCCGATATCTCTTATATTATCAAACCACAAACCTTGTTCATGCGCCAGAAAGAAACTGTTGCACAAGCAATCACTTCCGTACTATTGGATGAACAGGTGGACATCTTGATTTTGACCAAGAGCAAGAAAAGTGTCTTCAGACAATTGACAGAGTCCAATGTGATCAAGAAAATGGCCTTTAACATTCAAATCCCGACATTCTTCGCAAGGGTTTTGAAGGCATAAATATAGGTTTTCGACTACAAAATCATGATATTTTAGGCTGAGTTGCCAAAACAAGTTGTTTTGGCAACAAATTTGCCATGCCATTGGCATAAAAGCATATAATATTATGAAAACACTTTACTTTAAAAAAGTTAGCGCATTAGCTGCTGCTGTTTTAATCTCTTCTGCTACTTTCGCACAAACCAACACGGCTACTGTTGAAGGCACGACTACTTTAGGTCCAACTTCACAATACAGAACTTGGTCTATCGGTATCAACGCAGGGGTCCTTAATCAATCCAACATTTTCGGCTTCAACAGAGCTGGATTCGATAAATTAAACCACAACGTAGGTTATTCGGCTTATGTAAAAAACCAAATCTCTCCTTCTTTCGGTATTAAAGCTCAATACATGGGCGGTAAAGTTAGTGGAGTGAACGAAACGGCTGGTGCAGCAATTTCTGAGTTTGAAACAAAAATGCCTTGGTCAGCTGCTGTATCTGGAGAGTTCACGATGGCGAACACCAACTGGAGATTCTTTAACAGCATCATCAAACCGTACTTCGCTGTCGGTGTAGGTGCATTGAGTTTCGAAACAACTACAAAAACAGGAGAAACTTCAACTACTGCAGAATCTTCAACAAAATTATTTGTACCAGTTGACGCAGGTTTCAAATTCGCTGTAGCGAAAGGAATCAACATCGACTTGGGTTACCAATTGAACTGGGCTAACCAGAACTTTGATGGTATCCGTGGCGGTCAATACAAAAACGACCTGTTCTCGTATGCTCACGCTGGTCTAGAAATCGCATTAGGAGATGGAAACAAACCTTACCTTGGCAACTCAAACCCTGTAGCGACTATGGCTGCTAGATACGATGAGTTAAAAGCTGAGCGTGATGCTTTGGTTGCTGCAAATGAAAAATTGCAATCCAACATGGACGAAATCAACGCTGGTCTAGAAGATAACGATGGAGACGGTGTTGCAAACAAATTCGATAAATGTCCAGATACACCTGCAGGAACTAAAGTTGACGGAGCAGGATGTCCACTTCCAGAAGTGAAACACGAAACTAAAGTTGTTGAGAAAATCGTAGTTACTGAAGAAGACAGAAAAGTGGTTGATGAAGCGATCAAAAATCTTGAGTTTGACTTAAGTAAAGCTACCATCCGTCCTACTTCTTACGAATCATTGAATAGAGTTGCAGCTTTATTGATCGAGAAAAACTTCAGCTTAAAACTTGCTGGTCACACCGATAACACCGGTTCATTACAATTGAACTTACGTCTATCAAAAGAACGTGCAGAATCAGTTAAAGCTTACTTAGTATCTAAAGGAGCAAATGCATCACGTATCGAAGCTACAGGTTATGGTCCAAACCAACCTATCGCTACCAACAGTACTCCAGAAGGACGTCAGTTGAACAGACGTGTTGAATTTACCTTATTCTAGGCATAAAATTGCATTAAGCTAAACAACATACAACCAAAAAGGGCCTGCAATTGCAGGTCCTTTTTATTTATCCTATATCTTTTTCTAGATACGGTAGTATTGTATCTGCTAAGAATGTCCCAACTAGACTTACTCTTCTTCTGGCTCTATCTTTTGCACATTTATCAAAAGCGTCTTAAACCTGATTCCAGAACTCTGTTCTACCGTTATGGTCTGATGCCCTGTTTTGCTTACATGCAAATCATTCACCCTACCCGATTTTCCTTTATGGGTTCCGCCCAATACTCGGCAATAATCCCCATCTTTTATGCTCTCCATCAGCAAATAATTAAGTAAAAATAAAAAGGGGTAGAAAGCCCAAGCCCTACCCCCATTTGTCAATATGATTATCCTTATTCAGAAGTTCCAGAAGCCTCAGCTTCCTTTTCTTTCCTGATTTTGGAATGTTTATGTCCGTACAAGAAGTAGAAGGCAACACCTATTGCCATCCAGATCCCCAAACGCTCCCAGCTCTCAATAGGAAGACCAGCCATCATCAGCACACATACCAAGATACCTAAGATTGGAATCAAAGGCACCCAAGGCGTCCTGAATGGTCTCTCTAGTTTCGGGTTAGTCTTACGCAACACCAATACACCGATACATACCAAAGTAAAGGCAAATAAGGTTCCGATACTTACCATATGTCCTAGATCCGAAACCGGAACAAAGCCTGCAAATAAACTTACAAAGACCATAAAGATCAAGTTAGTTTTCCAAGGCGTTTGACGTTTAGAAAGATCCGAGAACAATTTAGGCAGTAGACCATCCTTACTCATCGAATAGAACACACGACTTTGACCAAGCAACATCACCAGGATTACCGAAGTATACCCAGCAATGATCGTCACGATCATCGCAGTATTCAAGAAATGATATCCAGTTTTTTCAAATGCTGTAGCTACCGGTTTTGCATCGCCACTGAACACAGTGTAAGGAGCCAAACCAGTCATTACATAAGCAAACAATACATATAATATAGTACAAACGATCAAGGAACCAATGATCCCGATAGGCATGCCTTTCTTAGGATTTTTCGCTTCTTGCGCCGCAGTACTTACCGCGTCAAAACCAATAAATGCAAAGAATACAACCCCTGCAGCTTGTAGAATCCCTGTCCAGCCATAGTGTCCCCGATAATCACTATTCCAGAACTCCCAGAATCCCATTTGACCCGATTTCACCATTTCCTCACCCTCATTGGTAGGGATCAATGGTGTATGGTTTGCAGGATCAATAAATTGCCATCCTAATACGATAAACAAGATCACAACAGCAACCTTCAAAATAACCAAGATGTTATTGACAAAGGAAGACTCCTGCGTTCCACGCATTAGCAATAGCGATAGCAAACAAACGATGATGATGGCTGGCAAATTGATTACCCCGCCTTCGAATGGACCCGCCAGCACCTCTTGGGGGAGATGTATCCCCATCAGCAAGAACAGCTCGTTCACATATTGCGACCAGCTCACCGCTACTGTTGCAGCAGCCAAAGCATACTCAAGTACAAGGTCCCAACCGATTATCCAGGCCATAAACTCACCCATGGTCGCATAAGAATAGGTGTAGGCACTACCAGCAACAGGAATCATGGAAGCAAACTCTGCATAACAAAGCCCCGCGAATGCACAACCAACCGCAGCAATAATAAAAGATATCATTACCGCAGGACCCGCATGGTCAGCCGCAGCAATCCCTGTCAGAGAGAATAGACCAGCTCCAATAATGGCTCCAATTCCTAAAGCGATCAGACCAGAACTCGATAAGGTCCGTTTCAGGGTTCCTTCGCCGCTCTGCTCAGCCTCAGAAATCAATTTTGTAATAGATTTTTTATACCACATAAATTTAGATGAATAATTAAAGAATCAAACCTACAAAAAAATTAAAATAGAATCCAATTCATTATCAATTCATTATCAATGGCGCTAATAAATTAAAAACTACAATGATTTAATCCTTATTCCTTGCGATCATTCGTTTTCCGCTAGCATTTACAAAATAATTATTGGCAGAAACTGATCATATCAAAACAATTAAAAACAGTTCCTTTATCACTTTTTTGCTACATCGAGCAAAATCTTCAATTTTCTTTTATAAGTATTGATTTATAAACCAAAACCTAAAGAAAAAAAGCTTGTTTAATAGATAGGTAAAGAAATTGTGGGGGCTGCATTAATTTGCAGGAACCGAAAATCGGGAAAACCACATTTTTTATCATACAAACTATTGAAAATTAGGATTTATCAATTATTGTATTTACCTTTGCACCGCCTTAGGCAATAGTGCCTATTGTATATTTTATTTCATGAACCCATTTTTAGAACTGGGAATCCGTCATGAGATTGTTAATGCCATCACTGAGTTAGGTTTCGAGAAACCTTCTCCCATCCAGGAAAAAGCCATTCCTGTATTACTGACTGGTAACGACGATTTTGTCGGATTAGCCCAAACAGGTACAGGGAAGACAGCGGCATTTGGTCTTCCACTTTTAGAACAACTAGACTTTTCATCAAAACAACCTCAAGCATTGGTTCTATGTCCAACGCGTGAGCTATGTTTGCAAATCGCAAGAGACCTAGAAAAATTTGCCAAGTACATCGATAACGTACATGTGGTTGCCGTTTATGGCGGTGCCAATATCGGTGATCAATTACGCCAGATTCGTCGTGGTGTACAAATCGTGGTTGCAACTCCTGGTAGGATGTTGGATATCATTGGCCGTAACGCCATTGACTTCTCCAATGTTCGCTATGTGGTGCTTGACGAAGCTGACGAGATGTTGAACATGGGATTCCAAGAGGACATTAACAATATCCTTTCTGAGACTCCTGACGACAAAAAAACTTGGTTGTTTTCCGCAACCATGCCTAAAGAAGTGCGCCGTATCGCTCAAAACTACATGAACGACCCGAAAGAGTTAACTGTAGGTACTAAGAATACGGGTAACGAGAATATCGAGCACCAATACTTCATGATCAAGGCGAAAGACAAATACGCTGCTTTTAAACGTATTGTCGATTATTACCCAGAGATCTTTGGTATCGTATTCTGCCGTACTAAAATTGAAACGCAAGAAATCGCTGAAGCATTGATCAAAGACGGCTACAACGCCGACTCCTTGCACGGTGATCTTTCGCAACAGCAACGTGATAAGGTAATGAAACGCTATCGCGAGCGCAACTTGCAATTATTGATTGCTACTGACGTTGCAGCACGTGGTATCGACGTTAATGACGTAACACACGTTATCAACTATTCTTTACCAGACGAAACTGAAAACTATACGCACCGTTCTGGTCGTACTGCTCGTGCCGGTAAAACTGGTATTTCGATCTCATTGATCAATGTGAAAGAAATGAGCAAAATCCGTCATATCGAAAAGATTATCGGAAAAGAGTTTATCCGCAAACAAGTTCCTCAGGGTACTGAAGTATGTGAAAAACAATTGTTCTCTCTTGTGGACAAAGTACACAATGTAGAGGTACATGAAGACCAAATCACAGCTTTCTTACCTCAAATCATGGAAAGTTTGCAAGATCTTTCTAAAGAGGAAGTAATCAAAAGATTTGCTTCTTTGGAATTCAACAGATTCCTGAACTATTACCAAGATGCTCCTGACTTGAACATGGAAGCACGTGATGCTAGAGGCGAGCGTGGTGAAAGAGGTGAAAGAGGAGATCGTCGCTCTGGATCTAAAGGTTATACACGTTTGTTTATCAACCTTGGTTCTGTGGATGAGTTCAGCCGTGGAGATATGCTTTCTTACATCTGTAACAAAGGTAAAATCTCAGGCAAATCAGTTGGTAAAATAGACCTTAAAGGTGTATTCACTTTCTTCGAAGTACTTGATGCTGACGTAGACAGTGTATTCCAAGGATTTAAAGATGTTGACTTCAACGGAAGAAACGTAAGAATCGAAGTTTCTGGCGACAGACCTTCATCAGACAGAGGCGGAAGACGTCGTTCTGGAGGATTCGGTGGCGACCGTAGAGATAGAGGTGATAGAGGTGGTGACAGAGGATCTCGCGGTGGTTCTGGACGTAGAGACAGAAGCGATAGAGGCGACAGAGGTGGATCTGGAGGCGGTGGTTTCCGTGATTTCTCCGGAAAACGCAGAGACAGAGAATCTAGAAACAGATACTAGAAAATAAAAAATAAGCTCCAAATTGGAGCTTATTTTTTTATTACTTGATCCTGATCTCTTCAGCATGCCTTTTCATCTTGCTATTGCCATTTGAAAAGTTACGCATCAACTGATAGGTGTTTGGAATAACCGACTTAAATCTTTCCAAGGTCATATCCGAGATATTCCCTCGGTCAAAAGGCACCACCTTCACATATTCCTGGATCTCATTTTCCGTCCTGCCATATTTATAGTCATAGGTAAACCTGGCCTCTCCCCCTTCCAACTGCACCGATTTATTATCCTGATTTGGAACAGAGATATAAAACTCCGAATTCTTCAACATATCTCCCTTGGAATTAAACAAATCCTGTTCTTCCAGCGCTTCATATAATTCACGAGCCACAAAGACAGATGGATCAATGATATGCACCTCATTATCGATCAATGCTCGGTACTTATATTCGCCATCATTACCCTTGTATTCCTTCAACTCGCCTAAGACCTGGTTGATCTCCTTGACCAGATAAGGATAATGCGTACAACCCAACACCATTGCTTTCAATGGCTTTGCCCCTTCCGTCTTACGCATCTGTTCCAGTAAGCTCACCAAATGGTAACGGATGTAGTTTTCCGAAGAATTGATCTGCATCATGGTGCAATCCTCCGTATCCTTGCTATCGCAAAGCATCTGGTTCTTATCAAAATTAAAATTATAGATATCCAACAGCGTGCGGTCTATCTTGTAGTCTTTGTTATCCAGTGATGGACCTCGGTAGTCTGATCTAGGTGCGTTGGCACTCGTCTTAATGAAATCCGGCTCTTCATCCACTGCCTCGGCAACCCCATGCCCACCTTGATTAAAGATTTGCAAATCCCCTGTATGGCCCGATTTGGCGATCTGTTCCCTCAACGTTCGCTCATATCCTCCAGAAGCAATGGTCCCTACCGTGGCAAAAACGGCTATAGAACCCGATTCTTCCTTATCAAAGAGCGCCAATGTCCCACGGGCAGCAGCATTGATCACTCCGATAACCGGAATATCCAGGTTCGTTTTTTTCATAAAAGCCTCAGCATCCTTATAACCATAGGCAGTTGCCGTATTGCAGGCAATCACGATCGCTTTTACCTTTTCCTTATCATTATTGAATTTTGCCGATTGATAGTTCGGGTAATACTTATTGGAAAGCAAGAATTGGAAATCCTTGATGATATGCTCGATCAATAGCTCATCCTTTTGAGCAGCATGATAGTTCCCATAAGGCATGTTCGCCTGATCCGCTAGATAGATAAAATTCTCTTGCTTAAAATCGAGTAACCCATCCTTTTCTTTTGATCTCGACTGATTATTATGCTCATCAAAATTCACAAGGGCATCCAACACCGTCAAACCACCCGTACCGGAATCAAAAACACCGATCGGTAGATTGTTCAATGATTTAGGATATTTCTTGAAATCAACGTAATAAAAGTTTTTCTGGTCCTTCAAGATTGCTTCCTCAATCTTTAAAGGACTTTGTGCCTGGACATAACATGTACTCCCAAGCGAAAGCGCAAAAATGGCCAAGCCATTTAGGATAGTTAGGTGCTTCATTGGATATTCGGTAGATTGCCGTAAAGTTATCCGTTTATTCTGAAATTCAAAATAAAAAACGCAGAAACGTGCAATTATCGCAAATAAAAAAGACCAATATTCAAATATTGGCCTTAAATCTTTCAAATCTTTGCTTCAACTGCTTTCGCCTAGATCGCCTTAGTCTAGAATATCGCACCGGATAATGCCGTTTCTTGGTAATATTGTTAAATATCAAGGCCACTAGCAGCAAGATCAGAGCACCCAATAAAACCGGGGCCAATACATATAAATAGCCCAACTCCGTGATTTTAGCGCCTCCACTGACAGCAATCAGTGCGGTCGCACCACCTGGAGGATGCAGGGTCCTGCTGAATTGCATCGCTACGATGGAAGTGGCTACTGCTAATGGTGCTGTCAACCAGATCACATCCGGCAATAGTTTGGCAATGGTCACCCCTACGATGGCCGACACCACATGTCCACCCACCAAGTTCCGAGGTTGCGCCAATGGACTTTGGATAGCACCATACACTAAAACAGCAGAGGCTCCAAAGGAGCCAATTAAAAATACATTTTCTAAAGGAGGAAAGTGAAGCGACTGTATAAAGGCTATCAGCCCAATACCGACAAATGCACCCAGGAAAGACCAGAAATGCTCCCTAAAATCCACCAAGGTCTCTCGGTACATCACGTACCGGTAGACCCTAAAATGCCTAGTTACTGATTTTTTAAGTCTATCAACCAAGGTTAGGAGATATTGCGCTGTCTAACCGCTTCATAAATAACCACTGCTGCTGAAACCGAAACATTCAGGGATTCAATCTCGCCGAACATTGGGATCTTAGCCAATTTATCCGCAATACGGATCAAATCGTCTGATACACCAACATCCTCTGCTCCCATGATGATACAGCTAGGGGTAGTATAATCCACATCGTAGATCGATTCTTTGGTTTTTTCGGTACTCACCACCAATTGCACTCCTGAATCAATCAAGAATTTGGCAACACGGCCTAAGGAGTCCTGTCTACAAACGGGAATCTTATAAAGTGCTCCAGCCGAAGTCTTGATTGCATCCGGATTGATCTCCGCCGAACCTTTCTTAGGAACAATGATCGCGTGCACGCCAGCACATTCCGCTGTACGGGCTATCGCTCCCATATTCCTGACATCCGTAACTCCATCCAACATCAACAACAAAGGAGTCTCTCCTTTTTCGTAGATCGTCGGCAATAGATCTTCAATGTCCTGATAAGTGATCGGAGAGATTACCGCGATAACCCCTTGATGGTTCTTGCGGGTAATTCTATTTAATTTTTCAATAGGTACCTGTTGAAATGCTAGATTCTGCTCTTTTACTAAAGCTTTGAATTCTGCAAACAAAGGTCCCGACAGACCACGTTGAACAAACAAGGATTCTATTTCTTTTCCGCTATCGATGGCTTCCATGACAGCACGGATCCCAAATACCATCTGATTTGTCTCACGCTTTTCGGACCTGTCCCTACGTTGAAAATTTTGCATGTGTTATTGTTATGGATAAAGGCCTTAACAGCCTGAAAATAATTCGTACAAAGGTAGAAAAGAAAAATGATTAGCTTAAACCCAAATCAAATGTTTTTCTCAACTCATCAAGCATAGGATTTTTGGCAACCATGGCTTGATATTTCTCTTGTGAAGTATAAGGTTTGCGCTCTTTGGTCTTCTCCACCATCAGCCCGTCAATATCCAAGGAGAAGTTGCGCAATTGCACCCTCAGGTAGTTCAACATATCGATCTTGCCCAATTTCAGCTCTTCCATCTGCACCATGTTCTCCACCTCTACCTTGATCGTTGTCCCTTCTAGCACTGGGGCATTCGAAGTCATGATGGTATACAGCGTAATCTTGCTTTCACTACGCAGGATTTCAGCAAACTCATTCCACTTGCTCAAAAAACTGTTCTGAGTCACCTCATAGAACTCATTTCCTTCTACCAATTCATTTTCTTCATCAGCTTCTGACTTTTTATCGTCAAAAATCGTGTTCAGATTAGGTACCGATATGGAAGTTTTGATATTGCCCCATCCCCTAGCAGCTGGTTTAGGAGTATCTGTCGCTGGAGCTGGATTTGAGCTAACTACAGCCGGTTTAGCAACAGGCGCACTAGGCACCGGTTTTGGCATTGCTGCCGGTTGCGAAGCGGGTTGAGCCACCGGAGAAGCAATTTTCCCCGTTGCAGCTGGCGCAGAGCCATTTGCCGCACTAGGGCTTATACCTGGGTTAGGGAGTTTTTTTTTTAATTCAGCTAATGCTGGTAGACCTTCTGCTCCTAGTTGAATGGCACTCGCTATATGGCACATTTTCAATAAGGACAGTTCTACCTGCAATCTTTGGTTTTTACTACTGCGATAATTGACCTCACATTGGTTGGCAATATTCAGGGCAGACAGCAATAAACCGCTGGAAAGCGATTGTGACTGTTCCAGATATCTTTTCTTCACGTTTTCACTCACCTCCAACAGCTTCAAGGTACTTGGTTCCTTGCTCACCAATAGGTTACGGATATGCGAAGATAAACCTGCAATAAAATGTCCGCCATCAAATCCATTGTTCAACACCTTATCAAAAATCAACAAGGTATTGGCAGCATCCTGTCTGGCGATGGCATCCATCAGTTGGAAGTAATAATCATAATCCAGGATATTAAGATTGTTGATTACTGCTTGGTAAGTCAGGTTCTTGTTTGAAAAACTGACGATCTGATCAAACATCGAAAGCGCATCCCGAAGACCGCCGTCCGCTTTTTGAGCAATTACATGCAGACCATCCATTTCATAGGTCACCCCTTCTTTCTCTGCAATAGCAGAGAGATGGCTTGCCATATCATCCACTTTGATCCTATTGAAATCAAAGATCTGACAACGGGAAAGGATCGTAGGGAGGATTTTATGTTTTTCAGTGGTCGCTAAGATAAAGATCGCATAAGAAGGTGGCTCCTCTAAGGTTTTCAGAAACGCATTGAAAGCCTGTTGCGAAAGCATGTGAACCTCATCAATAATATAGATCTTGTATTTTCCCGTTTGAGGCGGGATCCTCACTTGATCAATCAATGAACGGATATCATCTACGGAGTTATTCGAAGCTGCATCCAGCTCATGAATGCTGAAAGAATTTCCATTCTGGAAAGATTTACAGCTATCACATTGCCCACAAGCCTCATTCGATTCCGTGATATGCTCACAGTTAATTGTCTTGGCCAAGATACGGGCACAAGTAGTTTTACCAACACCACGAGGACCACAGAACAGAAATGCCTGAGCTAACTGATTGTTATGTATTGCATTCTTAAGTGTTCCGGTAATGTGTTGCTGCCCTACTACCGAGTCAAAAGTGACCGGCCTATATTTGCGCGCAGAGACAATGAAATTATCCATGCACGAAGATAATCATTTTCAAAGTTTGGCACAAACAAAAACCGTTTTCAGAACATTTCTCTTGACGAAGGAATGAGTTACAATCTTGGTCCATCCTCCCATCTATGTTTGGCGAGCGGAGTCGAGCCACATCCTGGTTCATTCCATGATCTTGGTCCATCCTCCCATCCTCGTCGGGTGAGCGGAGTCGACCCCAATCCTGGTTCAAAAAAAAGAGTCACCTTTTCAGGCAACTCTCTCCATTTAAATTAATCAAAATAATATTTTCAATTACGCGGTTTTTGGTTCGTTCTGCACCAATCTCCAAAGTACAGCACCAATTACGGCACCCACAAACGGAGCAACCAAGAACAACCAAACCTGAGAAATTGCATTTCCACCCGCAAAGATCGCAGGACCAAGGCTTCTAGCAGGATTTACTGAAGTCCCTGTGATAGGAATAGCAACCATGTGGATCAACACTAAGGAAAAACCGATCGCTAAACCCGCCATCGTTCCATTTCCAAGTTTTGATGTGGTCCCCAAAATAACGAACAAGAACAGCGCTGTCAATACCGTTTCGGTAATAAACGCCGCCATCATGCCGTATTCATTTTGATAACCTGCACCCCAGCCGTTCGATCCATAAGCCCATTCGCCAGCACTGAAACCTGCTAACTGACCGGACAAAATAGTCTTCAACACAAAGGCACCTAAAATACCACCCAATACTTGGGCAGCAATATAAACTATAGCATCCTTTCCTGACATTCTGCCCGAGACTAGGACACCCAAGGTAACCGCCGGATTGATGTGACAACCCGATACACCGCCAATCGCATAGGCGAAAACTACCACGGATAAACCAAATGCCAAGGAAATCCCCAATAACCCTAGGCCTGATGTATGTGCAAGCGTGTCACCTCCGGCAACCGCTGCAGCACCACAGCCAAACAATACCAAACCAAATGTTCCAATCAGTTCAGCAATGAATTTTGATAATGTTTTTGTTTCCATAATTTATTATTTGGATACAAATTAACAATTAATATCAATAATTACCTCATAAAATAACGGTAGAATTATCTCCACAAAAACGGAGATTCTCAATTATTTTCAGAAGGGAAGGGAGCATCATTTTAGTTTTCAGGAGATTAATCGAAATTCAATAAATAAAAAAAAGGACCGATATCACATCGACCCTTTTTCTTAATTGTTTTACCTAATAACCTTTAAATCACCAAACAATTTATTGAAACAAATTACTTGACTCAAAAGTAGGGCTATTGGTTAAAGTTACTGTTAAGAGAAAATTAAATAATAAATTTCCTTTTATCTCGCCTTTGCCGTCGCCAGCATCCTTACCACTTCATCGATCGTGGTACGGCCTGCTTCCACCATTTTATCTGGTCCCGGATAGTCCGGATCAAAGGTTACAGTCTTCGTTTTTTCTTTATATGCGAAGGTCAGCTTATACCTTGGCTTACGCTCGCCAGCTGCCCTCTTGCTTAAATCAACCGTCATATCATCTGGTAAATTCCAGAAGCCCAACTCCTGCGCTTTCCTGTGTAGATACAACAGGTCATTGTCACGAAGTTTCAAGCTATCCTCTACCAGCTTATTGTCTTTAGTAAGGTAATCGTACTCCTGTGTCTTGGAATTGAAGTGATTCAACATCGAATCCGGAAATCCATAAGTAATTTCGATATGGTCGAAATCCGAATACCGGTATGGTGCATTTTTCACCATCGATGAATAGTAATACACACAGTAAATTAAAAATGGAACTACTACACATAGCCCTAAGAAAATCTTTTTAGTTTTTTCTGACATGATACGCTATAAAATGTGCACAAAAATAGGGATTTGTACAGATTATAACAGGCTTATTTGAGAATAAAGCCGAATATCGGACATAATACTGTCATAAAACAACAGCCACTATCCCTTTGGCGTACCGCTCCGCTTGAAATATTTATAATACCAACTATCGTTCAGGTTGGAAATGATCACGCCTTTACGCGTAGACACATGCACAAACTTGCCATTGTGCAAGTAGATGCCCACATGATCGATATTACGCCCACCAAATGAAAAGAACACCAGGTCCCCTTCTTTCAATTGCTTCTCATACTTGCGCTTCACATTGTCGGCCATGTCCCTGGATGTCCTCGGCAGCTCTTTTCCATAGATCCTATCGTACATCAAGGTCACAAAACCCGAACAGTCCACCCCTCTTTTATCCATTCCACCCATTCGGTGTGGAGTGCCCATCCATTCGTCGATCATCAGGTACAGACTCTTATTATCCAGATCTTTGGTCTTCACGCCCAATAATTCCGCATAATTATCCAACTTATTACCCGAATACTCCATCCCGCGCGCATCACTGGCATCCGAAATCGGTGCTCCTTTCTTAGGCTTTACACTTCCATAGGAAGCTCCGCCCGCAGTTTTTCGTTTCGCTCCACAGGAACTCAACACAATTGCCGCCAAAAGAAAAAGTAATAAGCTGTAATTAATCTTCATCCAAAACCTCCAAATCAAAAATATCAAGCTATACAATCAAATGCCACCTGTTTTTTTCCACAAATGTGATTTAATTATTTGCCTAAGCCGCACAATATAGGTTAATAATCCTTAAAAACCGGTTTTTGGAGCAAAATATTTGTCGTGACAACCAAATTTTATGGACGCTAATTTTTACCTGAACGATTTGATTTGTCTTTTCTGTGTCATCAACTGTTTTTACCCTTAGCGCATAGTCTTTATTTCATTTACTTTTGCGCCATGAATAAAACAAAAGGCGCAATAGCCGTATTCATTGGAGCCGCGAGCTTCGGAATTCTATCCACCTTTGTTAAAAAAGCCTATGCCCAAGGTTACAACCTAGGCGAAGTGACCGGAATCCAAGCCCTCTTAGGGGTCATCTTCCTCTGGCTAACTTGGCTACTCATTAAAAACTCCCAGAAACAGAAATCCCAAGTACCCCTAAGTCCGAAATGGAAAATCTACCTCAGTGGTATTAGCACAGGGATGGTCAGCATATTATATTATAAATGTGTAGAACTGGTGCCTGCATCATTAGCCATCGTCTTGCTGATGCAGTACATCTGGATCGGGCAGATTATCGAACTGATTTTCTTTAAGGTAAAACCGCAGCTCAGCCAAATCATCGTTATCCTCGCTATCCTTGCCGGTACCGTCTTCGCTACTGGAATGATCGAGGAACCCCTTGAATCCTTCTCTTTGTTGGGGATTGGCTACGGTCTGTTGGCTGCAACGGCCTATTCCATCTTTATGATCGTCAATGGTCGCGTGGGCAATGATTACCATCCAATCCATAAAAGCGCCATGATGATCAGCGGAGCCTTGTTCCTGATCCTGATCAGCTTACAACCCTTTAGCTTGTTCAGCCCCGAAACTTTCATCGGCATCCTGCCTTATGGCTTGTTGCTTTCCATTTTTGGAACCGTTATCCCACCCTTGCTCTTTGCTTATGGAATGCCTAAAGTGGGCTATTCCCTTGGGGCCGTCCTGAGTGCCGTAGAATTGCCAGTGGCAGTCTGCATGTCCTACTTGGTGCTGCAAGAATCGGTTAGCTGGGTTAAATGGGTCGGTGTTATTTTTATTCTTCTGACGATATTCTGGAAGAATAATTTGAAAACAAATAGCTAAATTTTAAGGTTTTTACGCTATACTTGCAGTTTTAGAAATTATATTTCAGTTTTAGTCTGATCACCCATAACAATCTAGATTGAAAACAAATACATTATGGAGAACTACCTTTATCTCGTACTCATCACGCTTGCTGTCTTAGCAATTATAGACCTGATGGTCGGTGTTAGTAACGATGCTGTAAACTTCCTGAATTCAGCCATTGGATCGAAAGCCATCCCTTTCAAAAGCATTATGATCATTGCCAGTTTGGGTATCCTTTTCGGATCGGTCTTTTCGAGCGGAATGATGGAAATCGCCAGGAGCGGCATCTACGTCCCCAGTAAATTCTCCTTCGATGATGTAATAACCATATTTCTCGCCGTCATGATTACGGATATCATTTTATTAGATGTCTTCAATTATTTCGGCCTCCCAACTTCGACCACCGTATCCATTGTATTCGAACTCTTAGGTGCTGCCATCTGTTTGGCCATCTACAATATTGCCATTAAGGACGGTGATTGGTCTACCCTTTCTTCCTATATCAATACGGATAAAGCCTCCGAAATTGTCTATAGTATCCTATTGTCCGTCGTCATTTCCTTTACCGTTGGTATGGCCGTACAGTATATTTCCAGGGTATTGTTCACTTTCCAATTTGAAAAAAAATTAAAGACCATTGGCGTATTCTTTGGCGGTATCGCCATGGCATCTATCTCCTACTTCATCCTGATCAAAGGGATGAAAGGCGTATCCTTCATAGGTTCTGATGTTAAAGATTGGGTTGCGACCCATGAATTGCTACTTCTAGGTGGATCATTCGTGGTCTTCACCATCTTGAGCTACATCATCAACCTATTGGGTTATAATATTTTAAAGGTAATTATCGGCATCGGTACTTTCGCGTTAGCGCTTTCATTCGCTGGAAACGACTTGGTCAACTTTATCGGTGTACCCGTTGCGGCGGCTCAATCGGTAGAGATCTTCCAGTCCATTCCAGGAGCCAATTCCGAAACTTATATGATGGATGCTTTGGCGTCCAGCGAAATCGTCGCTCCTACCTGGATCCTATTGTGTGCAGGTATCATTATGGTAATCACCTTATGGACTTCTAAAAAGGCTAAGACAGTTATCGAAACTGAAATGAGCCTTTCTAATCAAGGGGATGGCACGGAGAAATTCAAGTCCAATATGCTATCGCGTAGTATCGTTAGGGGATTTATCAGAATTGGCTCAGGTCTGAGCTATTTGATGCCACGAACCTTGCAAGCTAGCTTGGACAAGAAATTTGAAAATCCATTATTGACAGCTCATAGAAAGAAAAAGAAGTCAAAAGATGAACCTATGTTTGATATGATCCGGGCTTCGGTCAACCTCATGGTTGCCTCCAGTCTGATCGCTTTAGGTACCTCGATGAAACTTCCACTTTCTACCACCTATGTTACCTTTATGGTGGCCATGGGTTCTGCATTTGCAGATCGCGCTTGGGGCCGTGAAAGTGCGGTATACCGTGTATCGGGAGTGTTCCATGTCATCGGCGGTTGGTTCGTGACTGCGGGCTGTGCATTCGCTGGGGCGGTTATCTTTGCTTTCTTCCTGAAGATTGGTGGTATCGTCACCTTTGTGATCTCCCTAATTGTCCTTGCCCTATTGCTCTATAGAAATGCCAAGAGCCATGACCGCAAGATCAAAGCCAAGGCATTGCAAGAACTGAACCTGGAAAAAGGCGACATCATCGGTCTGCAACAGGTTATTGAAACCTCTGCGCAACAGATCAGTGAAACCTTCTCTAAGACCAACCTTTTCTTTAAGGAAGCCATAGACTCCTTGATCAAGGAAGACCTGGATGCTCTGACAAGCAACAAAAAGCTGATCAAGAAATTGCAGAACGACCTGAATTCGACCAACAATGCGATGTATGATTATATCCGCAGCTTGGATGATAACTCCGTTAAGGGAAGCCGCTATTACATCATTTCCCTAGGTTACCAACAGGATATGGTGGAAAACGTGGCAGTCATCAACTCCAATGCCATGTCGCATGTTGACAACAACCATAAACCACTGAAGATCAGCCAAGCAAAAGACTTGAAATATGTGGTAGAAAGAATCGCTGAATGGTTCTCAAAAATCAACATGACCTATAAGCGATTGGATTTCAGCAAAATAGACGAGATTATCAAAGAAAGAGAAGATATCCAAGAATACATCAACAACCTGTTGGACAAACAGATAGACCGGATCAGGACTTCTGAAAACAGTCCAAAAAACAGCAGGCTGTACTTCTCCATCCTTCTTGAAACCAATGAGCTGATCAGTTCAACCTTCAAGTTGATGCGTCTGCACAAAGAGTTTGATAGCTTCAGAAGAAGAAATGCTTAGCAGCTCAAATTCAACTCATCAAAGAAATCAATCCCCATTACAAAGGGCACAAAAATAGCATAAGGAAAGGCAGGATTTAGACCAAAAGGAATGGTCTAAATCTTGACCTTATTCGAGATTGCTTCGAGACATGTTCGGGAAATGGTTAGAAATAATTCTATCCAATCCGAACGTTTCCGAATATGCCTCGAATGAGACTCGAACAAGTCCCGAACCAAGTCAGAATAAAACCAAAAAAAATCTGGGATCTTCTATCCGATTAATGCGCTAATACCTCTGGCAATTCCTCGATATCCACATCCCCATTTTCAGAAATGGAAATGAACTTAACGGGAACCACCTCGTTTACCAACAAAGGATCATAAGGTGTACGCACTTTCACATAGTTCTTGGAGAAACCATGCATATAACCATCTTTGATATCACCTTCAAATAGCACCTCATCGATAGCACCTAACTGCGATTCGTAGAAGGCTCTACGTTTCTTTTCAGAAAGGATATGCAACATCTTGCTTCTATCGCTACGTTGGGCACCCGGTACGGCACCTTCCATTTGAGCGGCAATGGTATTTTCACGTTCGGAATAAGTGAATACATGTAGGTAAGAGGTATCCATCTCATTCAAGAAGTTGTAAGTATCTATAAAATCTTCGCGGGTCTCGCCAGGGAATCCTACGATTACATCCACTCCAATACAGCAGTTTGGCATCAAGGATTTGATCTTAGCTACCCGTTCGCTATACAATTCGCGTTTGTAACGGCGTCTCATTTGGGCAAGCACCTTATTGTTTCCCGACTGTAGGGGCATGTGGAAATGCGGCACAAATCTTTTGGACTGGGCGACAAATTCAATGATCTCATTGGTCAACAGATTGGGTTCGATGCTGGAAATACGGATTCTATCGATTCCTTCCACCTCATCCAATGCTTTTACCAGATCCACAAAACGATCTTGTCGTTTTCCATCACGGATGCCGTAGTCACCGATATTGACTCCGGTCAAAACGATTTCCTTGACACCTGAAGCGGCAATCTCTTCGGCTTGGCGAACGATATCCTCAATCTTGCCTGAACGGCTGGCACCACGTGCCAAAGGAATCGTACAGAAGGTACAAGAATAATCGCAGCCATCCTGAACTTTCAAGAAGGTTCTGGTACGGTCGCCAATGGAGAATGCAGAAACGAATTGATTGGTTTCATCGATAGGCGCATTGTGGACCACTGCTTTTTCGTTCTTGGTCAGGTCATCGATATGTTCGATGATATTGAATTTTTCAGCAGCACCAAGGACCATGTCCACGCCTGGTATTTCAGAGATTTCCTTGGGTTTCAATTGCGCATAACAGCCAACAATGGTGATATAGGCATTTGGGGAATGCTTCAGGGCTTCCTTCACGACCTTTCGGCACTTGCGGTCAGCATGGTCGGTAACCGAACATGTATTGATCACATAAACATCTGCCGCACTATTGAAAGGCGTAGTTTCATAACCCGCATCCTTAAAGATACGACCTATAGAGGAGGTTTCTGAAAAATTCAGCTTACATCCCAACGTATAGAAAGCAACTTTTTTTCCCATAATATTTTGCAAAAATACATAAAATGATGCAAAATGTTCAGTATTGATGAATTGTGATATTTTAATGATTTAACCCGGGAGTGTAAAAAAACCGGAAAGTTCCGCAAAGGCCTCAAAAAGCAAAATACATTTTCAAAAAAAAGGGTATCTTCGTAGGAGAAAAAAATCAAGGGGAATCAATGAAACAGTATTTAGACTTACTTGAACACGTATACACGACTGGTGTTGAGAAAACGGACCGAACTGGAACAGGAACTAAAAGTGTATTTGGGTATCAGATGCGTTTCAACTTGAAAGATGGTTTTCCACTTGTAACGACCAAAAAGTTACATTTACGTTCCATTATCCATGAGTTGATCTGGTTCCTGAAAGGCGAGACGAACATCCAATACCTCAAGGAAAATGGCGTGAGCATTTGGGATGAATGGGCAGATGAAAACGGCAACTTAGGTCCAGTTTATGGATCACAGTGGCGCTCATGGCCTACTCCTGATGGCCGTCATATTGACCAGATCACCCAAGTGATCAATCAATTGAAGAACACCCCGGACTCCCGTAGGATCATTGTCTCGGCATGGAATGTGGCTGAAATCGAAAACATGGCTTTGCCGCCATGCCACGCTTTCTTCCAATTCTATGTGGCTCCAGCGCAGCCGGAGAAAGGGATAATGAAACCGCAGCTTTCCTGCCAATTATACCAACGCAGTGCCGATATTTTCTTAGGGGTACCCTTCAATATCGCTTCCTATGCCCTCTTGACCATGATGGTGGCACAAGTATGTGATATGGAAGCCGCTGAATTTGTCCATACCCTTGGGGATGCGCATATCTACAGCAACCACTTTGAGCAGACCGAACTGCAATTGTCTCGTGACCCAAAACCTCTTCCGCAAATGAAGATCAATCCTGAGGTTAAGGACATCTTCGATTTCAAATTTGAAGATTTTGAATTGGTCAATTACGAACATCACCCGCATATCAAAGCTCCCGTAGCTGTATAAAAAACTAAAATATTTAAATGAGTTATCCTAAAGTTACATTTATTGTGGCGGCAGCCGAGAATAATGCAATTGGAATAGATAACCAAATGCCTTGGCATTTACCCAATGATTTCAAATACTTTAAAGCCAAGACCATGGACCATTCCATTGTCATGGGCAGGAAGACCTTTGAATCCATCGGCAAAGCCCTGCCGGGCAGAAGGAATATCGTGATCAGCAGACAGCCTCAATTTAAAGCCGAGGAAGTTGATGTAGCGAATAGTATAGATGCAGTCATGAACTACTGTAGAGATGAAAAGGAAATATTCATCATTGGTGGAGCAGAGATCTTCAAACAGGCTTTGCCTCTGGCCGACGAAGTCCTTTTTACCCGGGTTCACACCGACATTCCTAATGCAGATGCTTTCTTCCCCGAATTGCCGGCGAATGAATGGGAATTGGTCAGCCAAGACCCCCATCATAAGGATGAAAAGCACAAGTTCGACTATACTTTTGAAGTTTATAAAAGAAAATAAGGGATACCAAACAAGGTTTCCCTTTTTACGTTAAAGAATTATGAGTAATAGCAGTATACAGTTCCAATTATCTTTTATTGAACCCCAAGCACATTATGTGGAGGTTCGAATGATTCTAGAAGGATTTGGTCAAGATTACCTTGACCTCAAGATGCCGGTCTGGACCCCTGGCTCCTACTTAATCCGTGAGTTTGCGAAAAATGTGGAGCAGATGAAAGTAGAAGACGCAAAAGGAACAGCACTTGAATTTGATAAAATCAACAAGAATACCTGGAGAGTTCATTCAAAAGGTTCGCAGGTAAAGGTTTCCTATCGGGTTTATAGCTTTGAAAGATCGGTACGCACCAATTTTGTGGATGATCAACATGCCTTTATCAGTCCTGCTGGTACTTTCTTGTATCTTGATGGCTATCTGGACCATGCATCGACCGTACAGGTCGAGCTTCCAAGTTTTTGGTCCAAGATTTCCACCGGCCTGGATTTGGTGGAAGGTAAACTGAACCTATTCTTTGCGGATAATTTTGACATCCTGTTTGACTCTCCTTTAGAGATCGGAAACCAAGATAGCTGGACCTTCAATGCTGCCGGTATTCCGCATGAATTTGCCATGGTGGGAACGGCGAACTACGACAGGGACCGCTTGTCGGAAGATATTACCAAAATTGTAGAGGTAGAAACGGCGATCTGGGGATCGAATCCGAATGATCGATATGTTTTTATCACCCATAACTACCAAAGCTCTCATGGTGGTTTGGAACACCTGAATTCGACTGTTTTGGCAGCTTCGAGATCAGCATATTCCAATAACATCACTTATAATAATTTCTTGAGCTTGGTCGCCCATGAATATTTCCACCTCTGGAATGTCAAGCGTTTAAGACCAGCCAATTTGGGTCCTTTCAACTATGATGAGGAGAATTACACAGCTTTGTTATGGATCTTTGAAGGATTCACCGCTTATTACGACAACCTGATAACCCGAAGATGTGGTTTTAGGAATGAACAGGAATATCTGAACGAATTGGTTTCAGAATTCAACTTGGTGTTGAACCGCCCTGGTCATAAGGTGCAATCGGTAGGTCTTTCCAGTTTTGATACCTGGATCAAACAATATCGTCCGGATGAGAACTCATCCAACGTCAGCATTTCCTATTACAATAAGGGCGCGATGTTGGCTACCATGATCGATATCAGTATTATTGCAAAAACAAAGGGCAGCAAACGCTTGGACAATGTCCTGAAAGCCGCCTATGATAGATATTACCTTATTGAGAATAGAGGAATCACCGAGCAGGAATTCCAGGAATTAGCAGAAGAAGTTTCGGGAATATCCCTAAAAGAGATTTTTGATGCCGTGTATACCACCGAGGAGATAGACTATAATGCCTATTTCAATGCTATAGGTTATCAATTTATAGATACCAACAAAGCCACAAAAACTGCGAGCATAGGGATCAAGGTATCCCATCAGGATGGGCGTACCATCATCAAGAATGTAGACCGCAATTCCGCAGCATGGGTGGATGGATTGAATGTGGATGATGAGATCGTGGCAGTGAATGGCAATCGATTAGATCCGATGGGAAGAGAATTGGATCAAGCTGTTCTCAACAGCCAAATTGGCGATGCCTTGCAGATCTTGGTTGCTAGAGATGGCCTAATGCGTGAAATCACGATCCATTTAAAAGCTAGTGAAAAGGTTTCCTATGTCATTGAAAGAAAAGAAGACAGCACCGAAGAGCAGAGAAGATTAGGTGATATCTGGCTTTCTCTATAATCTTAACAATATACCAATACCCTGCAATGGAACTCCTTTCGTTGCAGGGTATTTTGTTTTCGCTCATCAAAACTAATTAGTCACTCATTATCAATAATTTATTTCAAATTTTTCATTATTTTTAATGGCACACAATTAACAGAATCGAACCTAAGACCAATTATAGGTTCCGTACCGTTTAACCAATTACGGCCATGCAAATAAAACCCATACAAAACCACAACCTCTATGCTTATCGGCGGCTCCGTAGAGCAATAGGCTATCTAGGTATTTTCCTACCCACTATTTTAGTACTGCTCTCCCTCATCAAATTCTTTACGACCAAAATACAGCCTTCCATCAGCCACTATTACTATACAAACCTTCGAGAGATCTTTACGGGTACCTTATGTGCAGTAGGCTTATTTTTGATCTGCTATAAGGGAAATGGCAATAAATCGATCTTCAAAAACGATAATTTACTGACGAACGTCGCTGGAATCATGGCATTCGGGGTAGCTTTCATTCCAACGGACCCCATTTCAGATTCCTGTTTGAAGTGCACCTTGATCAACTTCAGCTTAACTTGGCTCCACTATGCCTTTGCTGGCGTTCTCTTTTCCATCTTTGCCCTATTGTCCATTAATGTCTTTACCATCGGGCAACAAAAAAACACTGATATCCCCGTCAGCATGTTCAATGAGAACCGCATCTACAGATTCTGTGGCTATGGGATTATTGTATGCGTGGTCATGGTACCCCTAAAATTATTCCCCTACTCGACCCTTGTATTTGAAGCCTTAGCCCTTTGGATGTTTGGGATCTCCTGGCTCATCAAAGGAAGAGCACTTGGCGACGAAGGTGTCATAGGCGAAAAAGTCTATCGGGAGCATAATGCGGTGGATACGGAGAAGGGGATTTAGGTTTTAGTATTTAGTAGTTAGTATTTAGTATTTAGACGGTAGAGTTGGATATTCATTTGTGGTATCTCAACATGTAAAACTACAAAATAAAAAATACCATGCATTGTATTGGTTTACAGCTCCTTAACCTTCGGTTAAGGATGACAGGATCTTAGGGGGAACAACCGTACAGATTCTTCGCTAAATGCTCAGAATAAGATTGGACAAAAACGGATTTCTTACTATGGAGACGAGTTGCGATTTACACTACCTCAAGGGGACAATTATTTTGCTGTGGTGATTTAAATAGCATGTCGAATGAATTTAATAATAATCAATACTAGGAAGGTTCTATGGCAGCCATAGGTCTAAATACTAAATACTTATTACTAAATACTCTTAACAACCAATAACGCCTTGCTTTCAAAAAGCAAGGCGTTATTGGTTGTTAAAACGTATATCTTATCGAGAATCCAACTCCATCCCAGATCCTGAATCCACTTTCTTGTAGGAAATCGAAATAGGGTTTGATATCTAGTGACAATGCTAGTGGAGCTTCCGGAATTTTGTATTCCACTCCGACGATACCATCGACACTAAGTGCCATTTCAGAATGCTTGTCGAAACGCTGTCCTTCTTTGTTGGTGAATGCTTTACTGGTATAAGAACCGATGGAACCACCAAAACCCCAGAACCAAGAGAAATCATTGTACAATGGCATGTGGTTTTCATAGAGACCTACCAAGCGGAATCTGCTGTATTCCGAGTTGCCCTGAATGCTTAGGATACCTTCCAAAGCTTTGTTAGGATTCATTGTATAACGATATGTCAATCCTGTTGCCGAACCAAATCGGGCACCAATTGCATGTTGGGATGGTAACTGCGCGCTGGCAAGGTTAGTTGAAGCGAAAATAGCGATAAAAACTAATGTTAGTTGTAAGATTTTTTTCATTTAAAAACAAATTTCTATTCATCAAAAGTACTATTAATTTTTTAAACGCCTAAAACCGATTTTCGGTATAATTAAAGTCAAAAATTATTATGAACGCATAGTTTTTCTTCAAAAAATTATATATTAGTCATTACCTAGATATGTATAACCAATTTTGTATTTTTAAGGGGAGATAAACATTATGAGCAATAATAAAAGATTATTCGATTTAATCAGTAACTATCAGAAGGACTTTGCCAAGGACATCATGGTTGCTGGTCGCTCTAAGGATGGTTGGAAGACCTATTCCAGCAATGAATTTGTTGAAATCGTCGATTATATCAGTAAGGGTTTATTGGCAAAAGGAATTCAGAAAGGCGATAGGATTGCCTTGATGTCGGGAAACAGACCGGAATGGAATTTCATTGATTTTGCCTGTAACCAATTGGGTGTGGCTACTGTGCCATTATACCCTACCCTTTCTAATCAGGACCTGATCTATATCCTGAACGATGCCGGAGCAAAGCTATTGTTTGTTAGCAATGAAGAGTTGGCCAAAAAGGCTGACTTGGCATTGAAGGAAAACAACCAAGAATTAGAGGTATTCACTTTTGATGATATCCAAGACCGCAAGAACTATCTTGAAGTATTAGGCCTTGGGAAACAGAACGATCAAGATCTGCAACCGTTCAGAGATGCGGTGCAACCTGATGACCTATTGACCTTGATCTATACCTCGGGAACTACGGGCAAACCAAAAGGAGTTTACCTATCCCATAACAATATCATTTCCAATGTGGAGGCATGTAATCATTTGGTAACGGATGAATACAAGAAAGCATTGAGTTTCTTACCTTTATGCCACATCTTTGAACGTATGGTGGTGTACCTATACCTTTCAAAAGGGGTTCAGATCTATTATGCGGAAAACCTGGATAATATCGTGGTTGACATCAATGATGTGAAACCTGACCTATTTACAACGGTTCCCCGTGTATTGGAAAAAGTGTATGACAAGGTAGTTGAAAAAGGTAAGAACCTAACAGGGATCAAGAAATCATTGTTCTTCTGGGCATTGAACTTGGGCCTTCGTTATCAAGAACCTAAAAAGAACTCCGGATTTTATAACTTCCAACTGGGTATTGCAAGGAAATTGATCTTTTCGAAATGGAAAGATGCATTAGGTGGAAACATCAAATTGATTATTTCTGGTGGTGCTGCCTTGCAGGAGCGCTTAGCGAGAGTGTTCTGGGCTGCTGGCATCAAGGTATTGGAAGGTTATGGATTGACCGAGACATCTCCGGTAATCGCTGTAAACTCATGGAAAGAAGAAGATGTGAAGTTTGGTACTGTCGGTAGGGTGTTGGACAACTTGGATGTCAAGATCGCTCAGGATGGAGAGATTTTGGTTAAAGGACCTAGCGTGACCAGTGGCTATTACCATAACGATGAGGCAACGAAAGAAGCCTTTACCGAGGATGGATATTTGCATACCGGTGATATTGGCGAACTGACTCCGGATGGTTTCTTGAGAATTACAGACCGTAAGAAAGAGATGTTCAAAACCGCTGGCGGTAAGTATGTAGCTCCACAAGTTTTGGAAAACAAACTGATGGAATCTACCTTGATTGCGCAGGTGATGGTGATTGGTGAGAACCAGAGATTCCCAGCTGCATTGATCGTCCCAGCTTATGAGGAGCTTGAAAAATATGCTAATCACAAGGGTATCAGCTACAGCTCTAAAGAGGATTTGATCAAGAACAGCGACATTTTAACCAAATACGAACAGATTATATCACAATCAATGGCTAACTTTGGGCATTGGGAGCAGGTGAAGAAGTTTAAGTTGTTGCCGAAAGAGTGGACCATCGACGCTGGTGAGTTGACTCCGAAGTTAAGTCTTAAACGGAAAGTTATCCTGCAAAAGAATGAAGAGGTAATAAAATCAATCTATTCTGAACAGGGATAATCTATGCTAAAAACAATTTGGACCAAGATAAAAGAATTCTGGCAACTCCTACTGAATGCGGGCAATGCATTTGCTGATGACAACTGCATGAAGCTAGCCGCTTCCCTTGCGTATTATACGGTATTCTCAATTGGTCCATTGCTGTTGATCTTAACATGGACACTTGGATTTTTCTATGGCAGTGCCCTAGATGGTAGCGAAGGTGCGCGTGAGCAGGTAATTGATGAGTTGAATCAATTGTTTGGAAAGGAAATCGCCACCTTGCTGGAATCCACGGTTCATAATCTCTCTCTTTCCAGTCGTTCGAATATTGGCATCATCGTCGGTGCAGGCACCTTGATGTTCACTTCGACCACTATTTTCGTAGACATCCAAAATTCAATCAATTCCATCTGGAAAGTAAAGCCTAAGCCAAAAAAAGGCTGGTTGAAATTGATCATCAATAGATTGATCTCATTCTCCATGATCCTAGGTTTAGTATTCTTATTGTTGGCTTCTTTGATTATATCCAGTTTGATCGGTGTCATGACCAGTTATTTCAATCAGTTTATGGAAAACTGGGACATTAGCTTGATCGATTGGGTGAACACCGCCATAACCTTTCTGGTGATATCTTCCTTATTTGGGATTATCTATGCCTTTCTTCCAGATGCAAAGGTTCGGTTTAAAGATATTTTAGGGGGAGCATTGTTTACTGCCTTATTATTTATGTTCGGGAAATTCCTGATTTCCCTATACCTATCACAGAACATCACGGCGAGCTCTTATGGAGCCGCAGGATCCATTATTATCTTATTGGCATGGGTTTATTACTCTGCTGCCATTTTGTACTTTGGCGCGGAGTTTACGAAAGAATACGCCATCAAATATGGCAAGGGGATTCAACCTGCCTCCTTTGCTGTTTTGGTTAAACAGACCGAATTGGAAATCGACCCTGAAACGGGAATTAGGGAAGTAGTCAAAAAACATAGCGACCCTGTACAATAGTGGAAGACCAAAAAAGCATCCAATACATGTTATTGGCGGGCTTTTTCTTCGCCCTGATGAATATTAGCGTCAAATTGGTTTCGCACCTTCCGACCATGGAAGTGGTGCTATTCCGATCGGTCTTCAGTTTGGTTGCCTCCTATGCAATCTTGAAGAAACAAAATATTCCAGTTTTTGGAAATAACAAGAAATTACTGATCGCAAGGGGAATTGCCGGCTGTTTAGGGCTGGTTGGTTCGTTCTATACCTTGCAGAATATTCCATTGGCATCCGCCGTGACCATTAATTATACCGCTCCCCTGTTCACTACGATCTTAGGGATCTTCATGGTCAAGCAGTATGTTAGGCCTATTCAGTTCCTGTTCTTCGGAATGGCGATCGCCGGGGTCTTGATGATGAAAGGTTTTGATTCCAGAATATCCAATTTTGATTTAGCCGTAGGATTGATGTCGGCATTATTTGCTGCAATTGCCTATAATATCATTGCCAAGATTAAAACCAGCGAACATCCCCTGGTGATTATATTTTATTTCCCATTGATCACGATTCCTTTTGTGGGGATTTACAGTATTTTCGACTGGAAGACTCCGGAAGGCATGGATTGGCTTTATCTTTTATTCGTGGGTATACTGACGCAATTGGCGCAATACTACATGACCTTATCTTATCAAACAGCAAATCTTTCTAAAGTATCTAGCTTAACGTATTTAGGGGTAGTCTACGCATTGGGGTTTGGCTTCTTCTATTTCGAAGAATCATACAATATGTATTCCCTTCTGGGGATAGGCTTGATTATCCTAGCTATTTTATTCAATCTGCGGGTGAAGACCGGCAAGTAATGTCCTTTATAAAAAGAGCGGGCAGCAATATATATTGCTGCCCGCTCTTTTTATATGGAAATCCTTTTATTTCACATTGTAATAGTAGATCTGTCTACCGACATTGCCTTGCAGGTCATTACCTTCCACAACTACCTTATATTTACCGGTTCCATCTGCATTGAAGAATTCAAGGTTGACTTCACCTTTTGAATCTACACGTACATCTGGGTTCCAATATACCGTCGTTCTATAATCATTGGTATTCTTAGACTCTGGAGTAGTATACTTAGGCTCGTAGAACTTACGTTCCTTCACATAACCCAAAGGATAGAAATCAATCACATTTGATTTAGGCAGCATCGCTTCGATCTGTGACATGGTCATACGCGGTTGTTTCTTCTCTTTCTTGGTAATGATGGAAACCACACCATCGTTGTTGTACAGGTTTCTCACGGTACCCAGGTCATCACGCATAAAGATCTCGATAGCCTCGATATCTGCCACCTGAATGGAGTTGATAGAAGGCTCGTCGATTGGCATACCGTTCAAGAAGAACTGTACTGGCACGCGGCTTCCTTGATTGAAATTCCTGGTGATATAATATTTCTGTGTATTGACATCATAGGTAATCCCGGTCAACATGGTATTTAAACACATGCTCAAGACATTACAGCCATTGAATCGACTACCGTCAATGCGGTGTTCAGGCATGGAAAGACCAGTCAATGCTGAGAAGTCCTTACTGGTTTGTTTCTTCTCTTGCGTTGCTGTCACAACTACCTCTTCGATTAGGTTATGCGTTCTGAATTCCTTTTTGCTATTGTCTAAATAAGCTTTTAGGTTTTCATCGATATTTTGGATGTTAGCCCCTTTATTAGGGTTCCCTTGATCGATTTCAGGGAACAAGGTTGGATCCATGGTGATCACCAAGCTTCTAAAGTTGTCATTACCCCTTGCATTCAACGTAGCTTTCAAGGAGTCTGCGAATACTAAGTTTTCAAAAGTATAACGACCTGAATTATCTGTATACGCATCTTTCTTGATCGCTGCACCAGGAATGCTCAACAATAAACCTCCATTAGGCTGAACGCGACCTGTATTTTGGCGAAGAATCCCCGTGATCGTAATCCCTTGTTCAGGCATGAACTTCACTTGAGGAAGCCTTCCACTAACTAGGTCTTTATATTCGAATCTTCTAAATCCTTGGGTCAGCATCAAGGCATCCAAGGCCTCTAATCTGTTCTCGTTCTTTGGATTGAAGTAATAGTTTGGCTTTTCTATATAACCTTTTAAATCTGATGCAACAAGCATATTGCTGACAATACCTTTGTCGTTGTCATCATTGTAAGGAACTTTAGTTTCATCGATTACAGCTACGGAGAAGTTACCTGGTAAGCTATCAACTTTGGTATCCAGATTCAGTTTCATTTTCACCAAATCCTTTCTTGCATAATCAGTTTTATCTGTAGTAACTTGGATGCCGATCAATTCCTGAGGTTGGATAAATACCAAACGTTCTGATACTGGCTGACCATCTGGGGTCATCAAAGTAACCTGTACAACGCCATTAGGAAGTTCCTTTAAAGGGATCCTAACAGATACTGCTGGACTTTTGATAGAAGCCTGAGCAGCATAGATCAAATGTCCGTTCAATTGACCGAATACATAGTAAGGTTTGTTTTGGATGGTATTGAAATACTGATCGTTGGTCACTAAACCTAGATTGATAAATTCCTTATCCTGAGAAACAGCAACTACGTTGATCTTATCATCGACCACCGCTGGTAGATCAACGGTCTTTTCTATACCATTACCTAAGGTCACTACTGCTTTATAGGTTTCTCCGGAAATCGGAATCATGGTAAATGATCCCATACCCATGCCGTAGTCTTCAAAAGTGGCAATCTCTTTCTTTTTGCTATCGATGATCTTTCCTTTAACAGGAACGGATGAGCCTCCTGATTCCATGGCTTTGAATGCTACTTTCTTAGAAACACCCGAGATTAAGTCCCCTCCTTCTGGGAAGAATTGAATATCTACCTCTTGGTAGGCATTGGCTAAGGAGTACTGTCCAGTTTGGCCTTCATCCAATTGCACAACCAGTCGACCGCTCTTGAATTTATCTTTTTCTTTATGGGATAGGTTGATGGTAATACGACCGAGGTCATCGGTTTCTGCCTTACCTTTATCAAAAGCATCCCACCCATCATTGGCTTCCCAATTCAACTTCTTACGACCTAAGGCCTGTCCATCTGGACCTCTAAATTGAATAGTGGCTTTGGTTCGGTTTCCTTCTTGTTGGTAAGTGATATTGGCGCCCATCTTTTTATTGATGGCATCGCCGATAGGCACTACTTTATTGAAAAAGTAGTCCATATCAAAGTTCATCATCCACTTACTGTATGCTCTGAATCTATAGTTATCCTGTGACCAGAACTGGGGATCAAGAACCAATTGACCTTTTCCGGCACCCTCTTGCATTGGAATCCTTAAGGTCTGCATCAAGGAATCCCTGCTGTTGATGATATCGACATAGACGATCTTGCTGGGATCGTAATTAAAAAGGTTGGTATTTAGATAGGTTTTGAACCATAATGTATCTCCTACGGCGTAATAGGGCTTATCAAAGTGTAAATGCACTTTTTCCACTGGGTAAACCGAGAAATATTTTTGAACATTTTCTACTGCAGTATTGATTGGAATTGCAGGTTTTTCTTGGCTTTTAGCAGTGCTGAATAATGAGGTAAAAATTACAAGGGCTAAAAGGAATCGATTAGTTAAATTCATCAATATTCAATTTTGAAAAAGCTAAATATATTGAATTTTTAGGGAACAAGGGAAGCCTTAAGGAAATTTAACAGATACCTACAGCAATGGCGCAAGCAATCGACAAAGGGAATCGATGCCTCTTTTCCAAGCTTTTCTTTTTTTCCAATCTTTGATGGTGATCATCACACAGTTCTCTCGATCGATATCAAATTGCTTTTCCATATCTCTACAGAAATCACGATTGGAAATGACTGCAGCAACTTCATAGTTGATATAAAAGCTTCTGAAATCGAGGTTGACAGTACCAACGTATGCGATCTTTCCATCGATAATCGAAGTTTTGGCATGTAGGAAACCTTTTTCATAAAGGTATACCTTCACTCCTCTTTCCAATAGTGGCTTGAGATAGGAATAAGTGGCATGTTGCACAAACCATGAATCACCCGCTGCTGGTATCATTAATTCGACATCGACGCCAGCAGCAGCGGCAGTCTTCAATGCAGTCGATAATTCCTCCGAAGGAATAAAATACGGAGTACATAATTTAATGCTCTCGCTAGCCTCCCCAATACTGATCAGCAGAGCTTCCATATTGAAAGGCCCTATAGACCCAGGGTCGCTTGAAGATAATGCAACCGCACTCAGTTGATCGGTAACCACAGGGGTTTCACGAAGGTAGCCCTCATCTAATTTAAAAGGTTTGCCGTCAGTTTGATTCCATTGGTTCCAGAAACTGATCTGGAACATCGCGCCAACATTTCCGACGATCTTAACCGAAGTATCTCGCCAATATAAGCCAAAGTCATTCGGGTTTGCATAGCGGTCGGAAATATTGATACCGCCCGTAAAGCAGACAAAGCCATCGATTACGGCTATCTTTCTGTGATTTCGATAATTAGAGTTTGCCAAAGAGGTAAAAGTCACGGGCAAGAAAGCCTGGAATTCTATTTTACTATCTTTCTTTTTGCGCATGTAACGCACTACTTTTGGCGAACCAAAGCTATCCACTATCAAACGGACCATGATTCCTTCATTGGCTTTCTTTTCCAATAAATCAAGTACCTGAGTGCCAATATTATCCAAATCAAAGATATAGAACTCCATGTGGATGGAGTGTTTGGCAGCAGCCAAGGATTCCAACAATGCCGGAAACATCTGCTCGCCATTGACCAGCAGGGTGACTTCGTTATTTAGCGTTGGGGTAGAGAGTTTTTCGTTCTTAAGATAGGAATACACCCGAGAAAGGTCACCGATCTTGCTCTGTATATTCCGAATGGACCATTGCATTAAAGGTTCCAATCGCTGGAATTCCTTTTTCAAGCGGAGTGTCTGTTCCTGATTGATCCGTTTTAATTTCTTGACTTTAGAGAACTTCTGACCAAAAAGATAATAGAGAATTAGGCCCACGAAGGGAATAAAGACAATAACCAGTACCCAAGAAATAGTTTTGGTAGGATTTCGGTTTTCAATTAAGATAGTTATGATAACTCCAACATACATAATCGTTAATGGGATCCAGCCCCATATTTCCAGAAAATGTATTACGGTCTTTAAGTGTTCCTGCATAGATAGAAATTATCTCTAATAACCAACTTAGCCCCTATTTGTTTTAAAGACAAACCCTAGGCTAGCATACAATATAGGAAAGAAAATCAATTATGCACAATTCATTGCACCGTCCATGTGCAATAAGGGACTCAGATAAGGGATATCCAAGTTAGCTCCTCGCAGTATAAACCATGCTCCCATAATCAGGAACAAAATCGGCAATACTGTAGAAAAACTGGTTTTGAAAATGCGTTTCGGATAGTTACCTGCAAAAGAAAAAACCAGTAATAAGGGCAAGGTTCCTAATCCAAACAGCAACATGAATAGAAAGCTATTGCTCAGGGAATCTGCATTCACGGCAGAGGCTAATGCCATATACACCATACCACATGGGAGGACGCCATTAAGTACACCGGCCACAAAACTTCCGCCGGGTCTATACAACCATTTGCTCATGAACTTTGCAAAGGGTTGGATGGCCTTTGTTTGTATAGCAGCCAATTTGGAAGAACTCTTTCCGAACATATAAAACAGGCCGATAGCAAACAGGATAATGCCGGTAACTAAGCTAAAGCCTTGTTGCCAGCCTTGAATCGTAGCCGCATTGCCTAATACCCCCAACAGGAGGCCTAATAGACCATAAGTCAGGATACGTCCAGATTGATAAAGTAATTTATTGAAAGTCGTTTTCCAGGAGATCTTCTGTCCTGCCTGAACGGCAAGCAGTAGCGGACCGCACATTACCGCACAGTGGATACTGCCCAAAAGGCCCATAAAAAACGCTAAATAATGATAAGTCATTTTATTGAATAAACACGGCGTGATCGGAAATGTAAGATTTATCCGAATGCACCCAGTCGATTTCTAATTTCCAATTCCCTTTCTTGAAACTGCCAACCGGTAATTTAAACTGATTGTTCGTTGTGTTGAAAGGCAATACTTGATCGAGGTTTTTATCATCCAAGCGGGTAAACTTCAGGTTCCCTTTGTTCCCTGCCGCTGAAAACTCGATCAATAAGCTGTCCTTGAGCAATTGAAGTTTTGGTTTAGCATGATCGGCAAGGAGGTTTTCCTTCTTATGGAAGGTTTCATCGTAATTCAATCCTTTTTCATAGTAATCAGACTCGACCAAGGTATCAGAATCATGACTGACCATATAGATCCCTGCACCCACAATAAATAGCATAAATGCCCCTAAACCAAATACTATCTTATATCCCCAGTTCATTTTATTTTTTTGCTGGAGGCGCAATAAATGTCGTCTCCATGGTTTCTAAAACTTTATCGCCAACCTTAATATCCACCTTCACGTCAGTTTTATATTGTTTGATGGATTGCTGGTCAGCTATCAAAAATAAGCTTAATTTCGCACTTCCTTCTCGGTTCAAATGAGAAATAGGATTCACAACTTGGATTTTGACACCCTCTGTGGCACTAACCAAGTCAAAGTCTAGGTCCTTGCTCGTTTTATTGATCACTTCCAAAGTATACAGATTGGTTACCGTTCCATCATCACGTTTTTGATAGGTACTGCCTTTTGCACGCAATAGACGACCATCCACATCAGAACGACTGAAGATCATAAAACCAAAGATACCCATCAGAACCACCAGAATACCCGTATAAATTACAGCTCTGGTATTTTTCTTCTTACCGGCATCCTCCGTTTCTGTACCTTCTGCCTCTGCCAGGGTATAGAATCCAATCAAACGTCTAGGCTTGTCGATCTTATCCATAACGGCATCACAAGCATCAATACAAGCTGTACAAGAAACACATTCCAATTGAGGACCTTTACGGATATCGATCCCTGTAGGACAAACATTCACGCACAGGTTACAATCGATACAATCACCTTTCTCTTCAGAAGAATCTTTTCTGATCTTTCCCCTAGGCTCTCCCCTTTTCACATTGTAAGCAACTGTAACCGAGTTATCGTCCAACAGCACCCCTTGCAATCTACCATACGGACAGATACGGGTACAAACGATCTCTCTGACAAATGCGAATACAAAATAGAATACCAAAGTGAAAACGATAATAGACAGGAAACCCACAATATGGTTTTCAACGGGATCTGTTACGATCTTGTAAAGCGCATCCACCCCTATAATATAGGCTAGGAACAGATTGGAAATGATAAAGGATATCAGTAGGAAAATAGTATGCTTCAGAAACTTCTTCCAGGCCTTGACGTCGGTATCAGGACCTTCATTCAGTTTTTTCTGTTGGGTCCAGTCTCCTTCAATCAGGTATTCGATCCTACGGAATATGAGTTCCATAAATATGGTCTGCGGACAGGTCCAACCACACCATACACGCCCATAAACTGCAGTAAACAACACGATACAGACCAATACGATCAGCATTCCGAAGAGGAAGATATGGAAGTCTTGCGGGTAAAAGATGTTACCAAAGATGGAGAACTTCCTTTCGATGATGTTGAACATCAAGAAAGGGTTTCCGTTTATTTTAAGGATGGGACCTAAAAAGAAGAACAGTAGTAATCCGTAGCCAACAACCTGTCGATAGTTAAAGAATTGCCCGCTAGGTTTCTTAGCGTATATCCATTTTCTTTTCGATTTATCTATTTGGTTCTGTTGATTGGATTCATTTACTACTGTTCCCATGATTTTTTAATATTTTTTAATTTGTTGCTGTACTATCTGCTGGAGCTTCGCCTTCAGCAGCTGGAGCAGCACCTCCTTCACTTTCGTATGCAGTGACTTCAACGCCTTCTGCACCTTTTGGATTTGCAGGTTTAGTATCTCTCAAAGTGAGGATAAAGTTACTTACCTCTGCAATTTGCGCTGGTGTCAATGTTTGTTCCCAAGGCACCATTCCTTTTTCAGGAACACCATATTTTACGGTTTTAAAGATATCCTTGATTTCACCGCCGTGCAACCAGAATCTATCTGTCAGGTTAGGACCGATAGTTCCTTCCCCATTAGCACCGTGACAGGCAGCACAGTTCGTTGTGAACAATGCTTTACCATTTGCTGCCAATGTTCCAGTTTCATCAACCTCGATGGTGTTTTCATCAAATGAGTTTGCAGACTGTGCCAAGAACTCTTGTTTTGCGACCTCAGCCTTCGCCATCTCGCGTTCATATTCTTGGTCCTGGTTTAATCCCCAACCGAATACTTGGTAAATCAATAGGTAAACTACCGCGAATACTATAGATGAATAGAACAAGGCGTTGAACCATACCGGAATAGGGTTGTTCAATTCCTCGATTCCATCGTATTCATGGTTTTTGATCACCATGTCTTTTTCTTGCTCTAGAGGTTTCAAGCCCATGATATAGTTCCATGTGCTCTTCCAATAATTCTTTCTAGATAATTTCTTCTCAGCTTTTAGGCGCTCTTCTTCTTTGACAACCTCTGGCATGGTCACTTTCAACATAGACCTCAAGGCCTTGTTGATGGTGATGGCAGCTGCCAATACGGCGATTAATACAAAGAATACAGCTAGATAGAAAATATCGTTGTATAAGTTGCCTGTACCAATTGCAATCAGCGTTCCTGATACACTGCTCATTACTAATATTAAATTCATATACGTTCAGATTCAGGTAAGTTATCATTCTGTTTGTCGGATTCATCAAATGGTAATCCTTTCATGTAATCCACAAAGCTTTTCTTCATGGTAAACAGCATAATGGCTACCAGGATAAAAAAAGTCAAGAAGATTAACAGCGAGATGATCAAGTAAATTTCATCTCCATGTAGGTTTGTGATTTGTCTCCACATAGCTCTTTCTTTTTTTGTGTTACATTAATTGTTTTCTGCTACTTTATTCGCGTCATCTGCTTTCTTAGGCTCAGCCTTGATATCTGTCCCCAAGCGTTGTAGATAGGCGATCATCGCAACAATCTCTTTATTAGGTTCAACCTGAACATCGTTTGCCGCTAAATCTTTTACGATGGTTTGTGCTTGCGCTTCGGCATGTTCAACTGCGTTGTTGATTTCATCATCCGAATATGGAACCCCAAGTTTCTTCATCACCTTCATCTTACCGGTTAGGTATTTGTAGTTGATGTCTTGTTCGATCAACCAAGGATATGGAGGCATGATACTTCCTGGAGAAGTGATGGTAGGATCCAACATGTGGTCAAAGTGCCATTTGTGTGGATATTTACCACCGATACGGTGAAGGTCTGGTCCAGTACGCTTAGATCCCCATAAGAATGGATGGTCATATACGAACTCACCGGCTTTACTGTATTCACCATAACGTGCAGTCTCTGAACGGAATGGACGAATAGTTTGCGAGTGACAGTTCACACAGCCCTCACGGATATAGAGGTCACGACCAGTCAATTCCAGTGCGGTATAAGGTTTCACCGAAGCAATTTTCGGAACGTTGTTCGCCACAGTAAAGGTTGGGATCATCTCGACGATACCCCCGATCAGGATAGCGATCAATGACAACACCATAAACAAGATAGGCTTACGCTCTAAACGACGGTGAGCAGATTTTTCTGTTTTTTGGATTGGCTCTAGTGCTGGTGCTTCAGCAGGCTCATTGGCAACCAAAGATCCAGATTTGATGGTCTTAACCAAGTTGTAGGTCATCATGATTACCCCAGTCAGGTAAAGGATACCACCTACGGCACGCATCATGTGCATCGGAAGGATCTCTAGAGTTGTAGCCAAGAAGTTAGGGTATTTCAATACACCTTCTGGAGTAAAGTCTTTCCACATCAAACCTTGAACTACTGCTGCCCAATATAAAGGAATCGCATAGAACAAAATACCTAATGTACCGATCCAGAAGTGTGCATTTGCCAATTTCTTAGAGTACAATTGAGTTTTATAGATCCTAGGGATCAACCAATATAAGATAGCGAAGGTCATGAAACCATTCCATCCTAGCGCACCGATATGCACGTGTGCAACAATCCAGTCAGTAAAGTGGGCAATAGCGTTAACTTGTTTCAAGGATAACATTGGTCCTTCAAAGGTTGCCATACCATAACAGGTCAATGCAACCACCATGAATTTCAAGATAGGTTCTGTCCTAACTTTATCCCATGCACCACGCAAAGTCAATAGACCGTTGATCATACCACCCCAACTAGGAGCGATCAACATAATGGAGAATACAACACCTAATGATTGTACCCAGCTTGGTAAAGAGGTATACAATAAGTGGTGAGGTCCAGCCCAGATATAGATAAAGATCAAGGACCAGAAGTGTAGAATACTTAATTTATAGGAATATACAGGACGGTTAGCCATTTTAGGCAAGAAGTAGTACATCAATCCTAAGAACGGAGTCGTAAGGAAGAATGCAACCGCATTGTGCCCGTACCACCATTGTACTAATGCATCTTGAACACCTGAATAAACATAATAACTTTTCCACATACCCACTGGCATCTGAATGGAGTTCACGATGTGAAGAACGGCAACTGTAACGAAAGTCGCAATGTAGAACCATACGGCTACATACATATGTCTTTCTCTACGTCTGATGATCGTTCCGAACATGTTGATACCAAACACAACCCAGATAATGGTAATGGCAAGGTCAATTGGCCATTCCATTTCAGCATATTCATGTGAACTGGTCAAGCCTAACGGAAGGGTAATTGCTGAGGCTACAATGATCAATTGCCAACCCCAAAAGTGGATCTTACTAAGTAAATCGCTAAACATCCTGGCCTTTAAAACCCGCTGCATGGAATAATAAGCCCCCATAAAAATGGCATTTCCTACAAAGGCAAAGATTACTGCGTTGGTGTGTAAAGGTCGAATACGTCCGAATGTGGAATACTGAAGTCCAAAGTTTACCTCTGGCCATACTAACTGCAAGGCTGCGATTAGCCCGACAGTCATCCCGACGATCCCCCAGATTACAGTTGCGATTCCAAAATCTCTGACAATCTTGTTGTCATAATTAAATTGCTCTACCTGCATTATTCTTATATATTAAGTTAACGATTCAAAATTACCAGTCTGCCCATGACATTCTAATGATAATGAGAAGCAAGAAAATGTGATTTCAATCACTTTTTTATTTAGGAAAGTGGCAATCGCAAAAACGGATAACATAAAAAGAAGATTTAACAGGTCCTTTAGGTTTCATAATCTTATAGAGGACCAGGGACAATTCCTGATCTTTTCGAAAAAATGGGATACGGCAAATAACTTCTCTTTAGTTTTCCTCCAATCCACTCAATACGCTTTTCATTAGGTCAACAAAAAATCCCTGTAAGGGATTTCATTATTTTAAATTTAGGTAAATTCCACTAAACATAGAATGTTTACCTATATTAATTTTCAGGTATTTGTTTAGTAATTATATACCTATTATATAAGGCACAAAAAAAGGAAACCTCTGGGTTTCCTGATTTGGTATTGTTCATAAAATTAGGCTTTCGCGCTTTATATCGTTTCCAAGGTTGCTTTCATGGAAATGATCTTATATACGTAGGCTGCAGTTTCGGAATTCAATTTCAAGTCATAATAACTGTCTTTCTTTTGTCTTCTTAGGGAAGCTCTTAAACTTCCGCCACCAACGTTATAAGCTGCTGCTGCTAATGTCCAATCACCGAACTCTTTGTGCAATGATTTCAGATATTTTGCCGCTGCATGTGTAGACTTTATCAAGTCCAAGCGCTCATCCACACTACCATTCACTTTCAATCCGTACAATCTCGCGGTTGCCGGCATAAATTGCCAGTAGCCACCAGCTCCTTTATGAGAAGTTGTTTTCGGGTTCAAGCTACTTTCAACTACAGCAATGTACTTGAAGTCTTCAGGAACACCATAACTTTTCAGGATTTTTGCAATGCGGGGAAGTAATTGATCCGCCTTTTTGTGAATGTGATGTGAGGGCTTTTTTAGATAAGCAAACCTACTCAGGTACTTGTCTAGTTTTTTCTGTACAGTAACTTCTTCCAAAGGAATGTCAGTTTCTGCAAAAGAGAGCTGACTATAAGGGTCGTTTTCTGCCTCTTTTTTAGCCAATGTTTCAGAAATATTGGCTTTCATCGAGTGGTCCAACGCCTTTCTAAAAGGATCGGCCATCTCTGGTTGGGGTTTCGAGTACAAGTTTGACATTAGCATTAACATCAAAAGCGCACTACTACATAATACTCTTTTTTTAACCATTCATTCCCTTACTGCCACCCTATCCACGGAACTTGTTAATACCGATCAAAAAGTAGCTTGGTGAAAAATCAAGCTCCAAAAGTACAGCTTATTACTTTAACGCACAAACAATAGTATTAATAAAGAAAGTTAATTAAAGTTAAAACCAAGTAAAACCTACGTTAAAAGCAATTTAAAGTAACTTTTCTCAAACTCTCCATTTTGTAACATTTTTGAACGAATATTTATGATTTATGAATCATAGTAAACCTATTTTGTACTAAAAACAATGATTCCAATATAAAATAGAGCAATTACAACAACATGTTATTACGAATTTTTAGAACTTTCAAACAAAACCTATAAAACATTATAAATTAGATTATTAGCCCTTAATTGAGGTTAAAGAGAGTTTTAGCCCATACTATTGTTGAAGCATTCTAATATTTAACAAAGTATTGTGTTTAAATGATGAATGAGTGAAAAAATTGCCTATCTTTGTGGCTCATTTTTTCGAATTATGCCATTCAATAGCAAAAGGAACAGTCGAGACGACAACTCCAGAAAATCAAGAAGCAGTTCAGACGGCTTCAGAAACAACAAAAAGGATGATAAATCATCCTTCGACTCATCGAGAAGTTACAAATCCGACAAATTTAATCGCGACTCCAATTCTGACAAGAGCAGATTTGACAAAGACTCCAAGTTTGGAAGAGATTCCAAATTCAACAAGGATTCTAAATTCGCCAGAGACTCCAAATTCAATAAAGACGGAAGACCTGATAGAGACGCGAAGTTCGGTAGAGACGCTAAATTCAACAGAGATTCTAAATTCAATAGAGAAGGAAGACCTGATCGTGATTCCAAGTTCGGAAGAGATTCTAGACCAGATAGAGATTCCAAGTTCGGAAGAGATTCTAGACCAGATAGAGATTCCAAATTCGGAAGAGATTCTAGACCAGATAGAGATTCAAATTTCAATAGAGAGGACAGACCAGAAAGAAAATCAAGGTATGGCGATGAAGCTACACCTAAAAGAGGTTCTAAATTCGGAAAAGACTCTAAATTCAATAGAGACGGTAAGTTTGAAAAACCTTTCAACTCCGACCGTCCATATAAAAAGTTTGATGGAAAAGGAAAAGACTTTGGAAACAAACGCTATTCCCGTGACAATGATGAAAGATCAGATCGCGACTTCCGTAAAGACAATTCCAGAAGACCTAAGCAAGAGAAAAACTTCAATGCAGAAGATGATGGTTTGATCCGTTTGAACCGTTATATCTCAAATTCTGGTATCTGTTCACGTAGAAAGGCTGATGAGCTAATCGAAGCTGGTGTCATCTCCGTAAACGGTGTTGTGGTTACTGAATTGGGAACCAAGGTTGACCCCGCTAAAGATGAAATCAGATATAACGACGAACGTCTGAAACGTGAGAAAATGGTTTATGTTCTTTTGAACAAACCAAAAGATTATATCACCACTACAGATGATCCACAAGAGCGCAAAACCGTGATGCAACTTGTTGCTAAAGCGACCAAAGAGCGTATCTATCCTGTTGGACGTTTGGATAGAAATACAACAGGCTTACTTCTTCTTACCAACGATGGAAACCTTGCAGAGAAATTATCTCACCCGAGAAATAACATCAGCAAAATCTACAATGTTGAGTTGAGCAGAAGCCTTAGCCAAGGAGATTTCAACAAAATCGAATTCGGTATTGAACTAGAGGATGGCTTTATCAAACCAGACGACCTTAGCTTCGTTGTAGGCGGTTCGAAAAAAGAAGTTGGCATTCAGATCCATAGTGGTAAAAACAGGGTCGTAAGACGCATCTTTGAATCCCTAGGATACGAGGTTGAAAAGCTGGACCGTGTGGTTTATGCCAACCTGACCAAAAAAGATCTTCCTCGCGGACGTTGGAGATACCTTGAAGAGAAGGAAATCATCCAATTAAAGCATTTAATGAAATAGCATACAAGGCGCAATTGGATTGCGCCTTTTTTATTTGAGCCCACTTTCGTATTTTTAACAAAATTAGAATTGATATGACAGACCCTAAATGTTTAACGTCGGTGGCTGAATTCCATAAAACATTTCAGCACCCGATTTTAGATCAACCTACAATCCCATCTGAAACTCGTTGCAAACTGAGAGTATCCTTGATCGCTGAGGAACTGAAAGAACTTGAAGAGGCTATACAGGACAAAGATTTAGTAGAAATCGCTGATGCTCTTTGTGATATCCAATATGTACTCTCAGGAGCGATCTTAGAATTTGGATTAAAGGATAAATTCAATGACCTATTCAATGAGGTACAGCGCTCTAACATGAGCAAAGCTTGCAAAACAGAACAAGAAGCTATCGAAACCCAAGAACATTACCTTGCTAAGGGAGTGGAATCTTACTATAAGGAAATCGATGGTAAATACTTGGTCTTCAGAAAAGGAGATGACAAGACCTTAAAATCAATTTATTATTCGCCAGCCGATCTGAAGACGATCGTGGAGAAATAAGAAATTAGAACCACATAAAAAAGGATGCCAATCGGCATCCTTTTCTTTTTATATCGTCAGATCAGCTTCTCTATAGGCTGAACCCTGCTTCACTCCTCTTTCTTCCAATCCCTTATCAATCTTGGTCTGTATACCCGATTTAGGGAATCCCCAATTCGGCGCAATCAGCAATTCCTTGTCTGCGATACCAAATATCCTCTGGATAATGATATCAGGTCTCAATAATGGAATAAACTTCGCCAAGAAATCGGTATACTCTTCTATGCTGAACAAATGGAAAGGTTCGCGTTTATACTTTACCCCCATGATAGAACCTTCTACAATATGAAGGTGGTGCAATTTCACAAACTTGATCTTCGGATGCTTATTAATTTCATCGGCATACTTCAACATCATTTCCTCAGTCTCCCATGGGAATCCAAAGATGGTATGTACACAAAGTTCCAAGGAAGTGTTTTCCAACATCTTCATGGTTGAAATAAATTCATCATGCGAACAACCCCTGTTGATCCGTTCCAAGGTGTCATTATAGATCGATTCCATACCCATTTCCAGATCCACATCATAGCGATCGGTATAACTTTCCAATAATGCTATCTTCTCAAAGTCCAAGCAGTCTGGACGGGTACCAACGGATAGACCCAAGGTATGTTCCGGACAGATACTCAAGGCCTCGTCATACATCATCTTCAACAGATGCGTAGGCGCATAGGTATTGGTATTGGGTTGGAAATAGATAATGAACTTTTCAGCTCCATAGCTATTCCTCGCGCGTTCAATACCATTTTCCACCTGTTCACGGATGGAAGGGATCTTGCGTGCCGTATCAGGCGTAAAAGAATCTACATTACAGTAGGTACAGCCCCCATAACCTTTGCTACCATCACGGTTCGGACAGGTAAAATTACCATCTACGATAACCTTAAAGACCCTTTGTCCGTCGTATTTCTCTTTCAGATAAGCCCCATAGTGGTTATAAGGCTTGATCCCATTATCTAATTGTGTACCCATTGAAATGCAAAGATAAGGAATTTTGAAAGAAATAAATGAATTGAGTTTAAGGGAGTTGAAGGGATGGTTGAACCAGGATGGATGGGATGGGAGGATATACCAAGACCGTCATGGAAAACATACTTCCGCCTGAAAGTCCCCCATTCCGTAGGGGCGGATCGCATCCGCCCGCCGCCATGCACCGGACCTGCCTGCTCCCTTACCGCTTCCCCAAAGTCCCCAAAAACAGAAAGCCCGCTGTCTGTTGACAGCGGGCCTCTCTATAAAATTAGGCACCGACCTACTCTCCCACCTGTTACGGCAATACCATCGGCTCTGGCGGGCTTAACTTCTCTGTTCGGAATGGGAAGAGGTGGACACCGCCGATATAGGCACCTGAATACCTTTTTGTACATGCCCCTTGGGGCAGCGTACATTGACATGTTATTGGAAGAAAAGATCAGAAAAAGAGAGAGGACAACAGGTCTATCCGCATTGGAAAGCTTCGGGCTATTAGTACCACTCGGCTTTGGTCTCTCAACCTTTACACCTGTGGCCTATCGACGTCGTAATCTCCGACGACCCTTGTGAGGAAGTCTCATCTCGTGGCTAGTTTCGCACTTAGATGCTTTCAGCGCTTATCTATCCCGGACGTAGCTACCCTGCCGTACACCTGGCGGCATAACAGGTTCACCAGCGGTCCGTCCAACCCGGTCCTCTCGTACTAAGGTCAGATCCACTCAAACTTCCAGCGCCCACAACAGATAGGGACCGAACTGTCTCGCGACGTTCTGAACCCAGCTCGCGTGCCACTTTAATGGGCGAACAGCCCAACCCTTGGGACCTTCTCCAGCCCCAGGATGTGACGAGCCGACATCGAGGTGCCAAACCTCCCCGTCGATATGAGCTCTTGGGGGAGATCAGCCTGTTATCCCCAGAGTACCTTTTATCCTTTGAGCGATGGCCCTTCCATACAGAACCACCGGATCACTATGTCCGTCTTTCGACCCTGGTCGACTTGTAGGTCTCACAGTCAAGCAAGCTTATGCCATTGCACTCCACGTACGGTTACCAAGCGTACTGAGCTTACCTTTGAAAGCCTCCGTTACCTTTTTGGAGGCGACCACCCCAGTCAAACTACCCACCAAACAATGTCTCCCGTATAACGGGATTAGAAACCGGATACAGAAAGGGCGGTATTTCAAGGTCGTATCCGCGATTCCTGGCGAAACCGCTTCAATTACTCCCGCCTATCCTACACATCCTGTACCCAATTCCAATGTTAAGCTATAGTGAAGGTTCATGGGGTCTTTCCGTCCCGTTGCGGGTAACCGGCGTCTTCACCGATACCACAATTTCACCGAGCTCATGGCTGAGACAGCGCCCAGATCGTTACACCATTCGTGCAGGTCGGAACTTACCCGACAAGGAATTTCGCTACCTTAGGACCGTTATAGTTACGGCCGCCGTTTACTGGGGCTTCGATTCAATGCTTCTCCTTGCGGATGACATCCCCTCTTAACCTTCCAGCACCGGGCAGGTGTCAGGCCTTATACCTCATCTTTCGATTTCGCAAAGCCATATGTTTTTGCTAAACAGTCGCCTGGGCCTTTTCACTGCGGCTTCTCCATCGCTGGAGGAAGCGCCCCTTCTCCCGAAGTTACAGGGCCATTTTGCCGAGTTCCTTAGCCATGATTCACTCGAGCACCTTAGGATCCTCTCCTCGACCACCTGTGTCGGTTTGCGGTACGGGTCTTGATGGCCTGGAGCTTAGCGGGTTTTCTTGGAAGTCTGCTTACCTGCGCTATCAGCGCCCCCGAGGGTTTGCTGTACTATCGGGCTTCGGCTGTACCGGCGGATTTGCCTACCGGTCCAATACCTTTGCCCTTCAACGAACTATTCCGTCAGTTCGCGGCAGTGTCACTACTCCGTCACCACATCGCAGCCATCAACAGTACGGGAATATTAACCCGTTGGCCATCGGCTGCCTCCTTTCGGATGCGCCTTAGGTCCCGACTGACCCTGATCCGATTAGCGTTGATCAGGAAACCTTGGTCTTTCGGTGGGCGGGTTTCTCACCCGCCTTATCGTTACTTATGCCTACATTTGCTTTTCCATCAGGTCCACCACGGGTCGCCCCGCGGATTCGCCCCCGATGGAATGCTCCCCTACCAGTGCAATAAATTGCAATCCATAGCTTCGGTACCGTTCTTGATGCCCGTTTATTATCCACGCCCGGCCGCTCGACTAGTGAGCTGTTACGCACTCTTTAAATGAATGGCTGCTTCCAAGCCAACATCCTAGCTGTCTGGGCAACCGGACCTCGTTAGTTCAACTTAGAACGGATTTGGGGACCTTAGCTGATGGTCTGGGTTCTTTCCCTCTCGGCCTTGGACCTTAGCACCCAAAGCCTCACTGCCGGCCATATCTAGCAGCATTCGGAGTTCGTCTGGATTTGGTAGGATTTGACTCCCCCGCACCCAATCGGTAGCTCTACCTCTGCTAGACTCCATGCCGACGCTGTTCCTAAAAACATTTCGGGGAGTACGAGCTATTTCCCAGTTTGATTGGCCTTTCACCCCTACCCTCAGGTCATCCGGAAACTTTTCAACGTTTATCGGTTCGGTCCTCCAGTACGTGTTACCGCACCTTCAACCTGCCCAAGGGTAGATCACAAGGTTTCGCGTCTACCTCGTCCGACTGTGCGCCCTGTTCAGACTCGCTTTCGCTTCGGCTCCTGGCCTTAAGCCATTAACCTTGCCGGACAAGAGTAACTCGTAGGCTCATTATGCAAAAGGCACGCCGTCACGGAATCGCTCCGCTCCGACCGCTTGTAAGCACACGGTTTCAGGTTCTTTTCACTCCCCTGTTCGGGGTTCTTTTCACCTTTCCCTCACGGTACTGGTCCACTATCGGTCTCTCAGGAGTATTTAGCCTTGCCAGATGGTGCTGGCGGATTCCCACAGGATTTCTCCGGTCCCGCGGTACTCAGGATACCACTATGCCTGTATTCTTTGCCTGTACGGGGCTCTCACCCTTATCGCGCAGTTTCCCACCTGCTTCCAGTTCATAGCACAGTACAATGCCGTGGTCCTACAACCCCGCCCATGCCTTGACATGGACGGTTTGGGCTCTTTCCCGTTCGCTCGCCACTACTTGGGAAATCATTGTTATTTTCTCCTCCTACGCCTACTTAGATGTTTCAGTTCAGCGCGTTCGCTTCATTAGATGGCATGTCTTCAACATGCCGGGTTGCCCCATTCGGAAATCCACGGATCGAGTCGCATTTGCCGATCCCCGTGGCTTATCGCAGCTTATCACGTCCTTCATCGCCTCTGAGAGCCTAGGCATCCCCCGTGTGCCCTTGTTTACTTTCTTCACGCTACCACCCCTTTTGCCAAGTGGTAGGTTGCTTTTGGTCCCATACATAAAGTATGGAGCCTCTGTTGTCTTCTCTTGTTAATCTCTTTTCTTCCAATATGTCAAAGAACTCTCTGTTCAGATGTGAGTATCGAGATGTGGGATATGAGATATAAAATCCCTTAACCTACATAGCTCCTTGTGACCCTCTGGCATGGACCGGCATTGCACCGTCCCATATCTCAGATCTCACTTCTCATATCTAACCTGTGGAGAATAACGGATTCGAACCGTTGACCCCCTGCGTGCAAGGCAGGTGCTCTAGCCAGCTGAGCTAATCCCCCGTGTGTGGTAGTCCCGAGCAGATTTGAACTGCTGACCCCTACATTATCAGTGTAGTGCTCTAAC